>REDO01000133.1 GCA_007693435.1 Salinarimonadaceae bacterium
CGGCGCATGCGATGAAGGCGAACCGGCCGCACGAGGTCGTTCTGGCGAGCGAGGCGGCCGATCTCCTCCGGGCCTTCCTCGACTGGTTCCGCAGCCGGTTGCCCGGAGCGGAAGGCCCCTGGCTCTTTCCCGGCGTGGACGGCGGAGCCCGCTCAAAGAACGCGGTCTATGAGGCAGTCGCCACGGCGCTCAAGCGGGCGGGCATTGCGGGCAACCCTCACCTCGTGCGCCACATCATCGCGAAGATCTGTCTGGAACTTGATCCCGCCTCAGCCTTCGCCGTGTCGCGGTTGCTCGGGCATACCTCGCTTTCGACGACGAGCGCGCATTATCTCGGGACCGAATCCAAGGCGGCCGGGCGCTTCGTCGACAAGCTACTCGACAAGGCGCGCGACAAGGCGCGTGACGGGGAGGAACCGGAATGACCCGCCGTGCCGTCGATCCGATGCGCCGCTCTCTTCCGCTCGCCGAATGGCCGGCGAGCGACGCCGCCCTCTGGGCACTGGCGCGAACGCCCGCCGGGCTGTTCGATGACCATGGGGGCGCCGCGCATTGGCACCCCAGGACATGCCAGACCAACATCCAGCACTACGGGCGCTTTCTCGGATACCTGAGCTGGCGCGGCGACCTCGACGAGACCGTCGCTCCCGCCGATCGGGTGACCCGGGAGAGCGTGGGCGCCTACAGCGCCCATCTCGAGGCGCTCGTCGCGCCATGCACGCGGCTGTCCATGCTGGTCGGGCTCAAGGTGATGATGCAGGCGATGGCGCCGGAGCGCTCATGGGACTGGCTGCAGCGCTACTGCAACCGGATCCAGGTCATCGCGAAGCCGAGCCGCGACAAGAGAAGCCGGATGAGGCCGACGGGCGAGATCTTCGCCGCCGCGATCGGGGAGCTCCGGCGCTTCCCCACCAATGGGTTGAGCCTCTCTCAGGCCGTCGCCTACCGCAACGCTCTGATGCTCGCATTCCTCACCGCCCGGCCGCTTCGCCTGAAGAACTTCGCGGCGCTCGCTCTCGGCCGCCATCTGACGCCGACCAGCGACGGCTGGCTCCTCAGGATCGAGGCGCATGAGACGAAGACGAAGGAGCCGATCGCCTTCACGCTTCCCGAGCAGCTGCAGCCGTGGCTCGGGCGCTACCTCGGGCAGGTCAGGCCGCTATTCCCTGAGGCGGACGCATCGCAGGACTTGTGGCTCGGGATCTACGGCGCGCTGAAAGGGTATCAAACGATCCACCAAGCGATCAGGCGGCTGACGGAGCGACTGTTCGGCCGCTCCATCAACCCCCACCTCCTGCGCGACTGCGCCGCGTCGAGCCTCGCCAACGAATCGGCGGAGACCGCGCCCTACGCGTCGGCCCTCCTCGGTCACCGGCAGGCCGCCACGACCGAGCGCTGGTACATCCAGGCCGACAATCTCGACGCCAGCAGGCGGGTCAATCGGATTCTAGGTCGGATGCGGTAGGGAAGTTGCTGCCCCACTAACACAATGCAAGTTCAGCGCATCGTCTGCTCTGCAGCCTTTAGCTGCCTCAACCAAACGCCAATAGGGACACCGTGGTTAATCTTTGATGGTCACGTGCCGGGGATGAAAGAGCTTCGCGGCGATCGCGCTCTGCGGCGGGTGGGCCGAAGCGCGAAACTCTGCTCAAGCACTCGCGCCGCCTCGCGACGCGCCACCATAATCCGGCGAGCGACTCATCGCCTTCGCGCAAATTTGGGCAAATCCGCATCTGCATCAAGCACTTTGTTAAACACGACCAAATTGTCAGCCCCGCCTCTGCGGGACGGACAAAATTTAGACATGGCTCAAGAGCGATTAATTCGCACCCTTTGCCTCCAGCACGAGAGTCGGCTCAATGATCACGCTCTTCCTGCGCCGCACGCTGAGTAGCGAGATAAGCGCAAAACCTGTGACCAGGACGGAGATCTGGATCAAGGCGAGCGCGGCAGCGCGGGAATAGTCGCCGTCGAACATATAGTTGAAGACCACGACCGGCAACGTGCTTGACGCCGCCGTGAAAAGAAGCGCGGAGGCGGTAAGCTCGTTAAATACCTGCGCCCCTCCCACAGCAATGGCTGAGCGCAGGGTCCCGAGCAGGAGCGGCAAGCGGATCTTCCAAGTAATGACGAGTTCCGAGGCGCCGGACACCGCAGCGGCCTCTTCGAGTTCGCGACCGATCTGGATCAACGCAGTCTCAAATAGCCGCACTAGCAGCGGCAGGAAGCGCGCAAGCATCACCATGATGATGATACCGATCGTGGCGTAGATTGGCGTACGAATATAGGTCCAAAGCAGGCCGACGCCGAAGAGCACGCCGGGCACTGCTATAGGCACTGCCGCCATCAGCGCCGTCGCCGACGAGAGGAGATCGCGCCGGCGCACCTTCCCGAGCGCGACGAAAAAGGCGATCACAATGAGGATGGAGATGGAGCATACTGTCACGATCACACTGTTCTTCAGTGCCCGAAGCACGAGCTGATCGCCGAGCACGGCGCGAAGATTGTTGAGCGAGAAGTCTGACACGCTGAACCGTCCGGAGAAGAACGGAAGGAGCGCGCGTAGCACGATACCCGCGATCGGTAGGATTACGGTCGCGAGCAAATAGGTGCATATGATTGCAAGCCCCAAATACCGCAGCCAACCGGGAATTCCCTCCGGGACCCGCGGCGCCTTCGGCCCGAGAGCGATGAACCGCTCTTGGATGCGAACAACCCACGAATACAGCGCGATGCCGAGGAGTGTGATGAGGAGGAGGAGAACGCCGATCGCCGCCGCTTCCGAATGATCGAGCGGCCAGCGCACGGTCGAAATATAGATTGAATACGAGAGGAAGTCATAGCCGCGCGGCACGAGCAGAATACCAGGAATCGAAAACATTTCCGCAGCAAGTATGAATGTAAATATCATTGCGGAGATAATAGAGGGCCACAAGAGTGGGATGGTGACTTTACGCATGATTGTGAAGCGCCCTGCCCCAGCGACGGCGGCAGCCTCCTCCATCTCGGGATTCAGCCGGCCGATCGAGTGGCGCACAAGCGCGTATGCATAAGGGCTGAAATAGGTCGCCATTATGAGCACTGCGCCAAAATACGAGAAAACGTCGATCTGTCCGAGGCCGAGATGCGCAAAAATGACGTTGAGCACGCCGACACGCGGCTGCCCTAGCGTAATCCAGCCAATCGCTCCGATGAAGGGCGACATGAAGATCGGAGTCATTACGACGACCTCGAGCCAGACCCGCCCCGGGGGGTTCCAGCGCGCGATGATCCAGGCGAGCGTGATTCCGATTGCGCTCGCCGTGAAGCCGACAGCGGTCGCAAGCGTCAACGTGTTGATGAGAGCGTTCTTATAGACCCCCGATAGGAACACGCGCTCGAGATAGGCGAGCGTGAAACCGCCATCTGTCTCGGCATGAACGGAGCCATAGAGCAAGAATAGTATCGGGACGCCAGCAAAGCCGAATACGAGGCAGAGCAGAATAACACGCAGCGGAACGGTTGCCATAACTTCCCCTTTCCGAATTCGACGCCGCGCAGAACGGTTATCTGCGCGGCGCCGCTTCCGGGTGACGTGAGGGATCAGCCGCCGCGGCGGAAGATTTCGACCCAGATTTCCTGATAAGTCGCGCTTTCCTCGATCATTACTTCAGGTGAGGGATTCCACACACTTTCCTTCGCCTGAAACCAGTCGGTCGCCTCGACTTGGCTCATAAGCTCCCGCGTATCCTCAAGGGTCGCCAGAGTCGAACGAGTGTTCGAGAAAGTCGCCTGTTCGACCATGCCGCCTTCCTCGCTGAGCTTCCAAGCGAGGAAGAGCCGGGCCGCGTTCGGATTCGGCGCCCTGTCGAGCACGCCCCAGCCGGTGCCACCCCATTCAATTGTCGGCTCGGGATAGATGAAGCGCACAGGCGCACCATCGCCGATATTGGTGAGGGTGACCGCCTCCCATTGTGCGCCCCACGAGATCGGCGCCTGACCAGAAATGACCGCGTCGCGGGCGGGTGCTGTGCTGAGGAAGACGAGGGGCTCTTGATCACGCAGCTGACGCAAGTAATCCTCGCCGAGCCCCTCCGTGTTCATCACATAGGTAAGCGGGGCCAGTGTGACGCCGAATACCGGCTCGACTATGCTGAGGCGGCCCTTGAAGACGGGATCGAGTACGCCTTTCCAAGATTTCAGCTTTTCCGCCTCCTCCTCTGTAACAAGCTCGGGATTGTAGGAGATGACATAGGTGTTAAGACTCGGATAGAACAGCTGCGGTGCCATCACGAGTGCGGCGTCCTGGAAGTCGTCCTGATTCTCGGGCTTGACTTCAGCGAAGGCATTGACATCGATCAGTGCTTGGTTAGCACCCCAATCCGAGCCTTGGAACAGATCGATGCGGTGAACGCCTGCCTGCAACTCCTGCAGGAGGGAATAGGCGCCCGCGGAGCCGGCCTTGCGCTCAAGATCGACCCGGATATTCGGATACGTCTTGTTGAACTCCTCGGCAATGCCCTGCATCGTCACAAGCGGGCTCGAATATTGAAGCGTAAGGCTACCTTCCCTTTCAGCCGCAGCGATTAGATCGGGCGTGATCCTCAGATCCTCTTGCGCTGCGGCGATTCCGGCCGCAAACAGCGTCGATGCAGTGAAAACGGCGGCGAATATCTGGGTGCCGCTCCCGGTGTAAATCTTTAGCATTGGGCATTCCTCCTATTGTTTTCCCGGCTTTTCTGTCGAGACACGCGGCGTCGAGGCCGCGTGTCGGGATGACGGATTCTAGTTGATGCGCCGGTCGTAGCCGGCCCAATGTGAAGCGCTAAGGCTACGACGATCGGGCTTGCCGTTAGGGTTGACTGGAATCACGTCAATCGGGTGGAAAGCTTTCGGCACCTTGTAATTCGCAAGGCGCGAGCGGCAATGCGCGTCGAGCACGGCGGCAAGCTCCTCCTGCGTCGAACCCGGTCGTGGGACAATGTAGGCAACGACGCGTTCGCCCCATTTGTTGTCCGGTTCGGAGACCACGGCAGAGGTGACGATCCCCGGATGGGTGTTGAGCACCTGCTCCACTTCCATCGGATAGACGTTGAATCCGCCGGAGATGATGACGTCGTTCGCCCGATCCTTAAGGAAGAGATAGCCGTCCTCAATTACGCCGAGGTCCCCAGTCGCGATCCATTCCTCGGTGATGGGCTGCGACCCGGCCTCGGTCAGACGCAAATGCGGAAACCACGGCGCCTTAACCTCGATCTCGCCGATATCGCTGCCTGGAATGTCGCGGATGCGCACCTCGGCCGAGAGAAACGGCTCACCGGCAGAGCGGCGCAGGCGCGGATCGCGATGCCCCGCCCCGTCGAGGTGGCTGATCGAGCCGGCCTCATGTGAACCATAAGCCTGCATGAGGTCTGTATTGGGCATCAATTCAAGGAGGTCCGCGATTGCCGTCGCCTCAACCGGGGAGCCGCCATAGATGATTTGCCGGGGATTCCAGGCGGCAAAGGCCGCGCGGGCGGCGGCATCGCCGAGGAATATCTTGAGCATCGTCGGCACCATCTGCGAGCGCGCAATCGGCTCCGCACGGACGGCGTCGACGACCTTGCCGATCGTGAACTTCTCGAACATGAGGATCGCGCCCTGTCGCATCAGGGTTGGCAGAACGAAGAGGCCCGCTTGATGCGAAAGCGGGCCAAGAACCATTGTCGTAGATCCGGTCTCGACCTTGATCTCCTCGGCAAGCAGAGCGCTGGCGCGGATAAGCCACGCACGATGCGTCACGACGAGCCCCTTAGGCGCTCCGGTCGAGCCTGAGGTGAAGCGGATGATCGCGTCCGTGTCTTCGCTGCCGAAAGGCGAATGCCCCGGGCCGCCGCCGCGGGCGAGGATATCGTCCAAGCTCGCGCCCGGCCCCCTGCCATCGGCGATGATCACGATCTCCGGAACACCCGGGAGACCCCGCAACTCCTCTGCCGAGGCGGCCGTCGTTACAACCGCGCGCGCCGTGGCGATGCGCATCTGCCCCGCCGCTTCCCCTGCTGAGAGACGGGCGTTGACATAGGCCGGGACACAGCCAGCGCGGGCAGCGCCAAATTGCGCCGTCAAAAATTTAGCAGTGTTGGGGAGATAGATCGCAACCGTTTCACCACGCCCAAGGCCTGCAGCATGCAGGAAGCCCGCGAATGCGCTGACCCACGTATCAAGTTGGCGGTAGGTCACGCGCCTTCCCGACTCCCATTCGATAACGGCAACATTATCCGGGGCGATCCTTGCGGATCGTTCTAGCACGGCATCGATCGTGGGCACGCTACCCCCTTTTTTTCACAGAATTCCTAAATAGCTAGCAATTTCAACACTTCATTAACCATGAACCTTGACGCAAAAAGTGCCAATCGGCCCGCAATTGACGCTGCGCATGCAGGTGTATAAGAACGTATACAGAATTGACGTGAGGTGGCAATAGTGAATGCCACTGCAAACAGGAGAGGTTCCGACCTAAGCTGATCCGACTTGAGAGCCAAACTGATCCCTAGGAAGCAGGTCCGCAATGAGCCGCATCGAACTTCAGTCGCTTCGCAAGACTTACGGAAGCGTCGTCGCCGTCAACGATCTCAGTCTATCCATCGTTTCGGGCGAATTCGTTACGCTGTTGGGACCTAGCGGATGCGGCAAGACGACGACCATGCGCATGGTCGCCGGGTTGGAAAAGCCGGATCGCGGCACGATCTCGATCGGCGAACGTCAGGTCCACGGCCCATCCGGGAGCCTGCCGACTTTTAAGCGCGAACTCGGCATGGTTTTCCAGAGTTACGCTGTTTGGCCGCACATGACCGTCTACGAAAATGTCGCCTTCCCCCTGGAGCGGCGGAAGATTTCAGCTTCAGAGCAACGCCGCCGCGTCAACCAAGTGCTGGAGCGGGTGGAGCTTTCCGATCTGGGAGACCGCTATCCCGCGCAGCTTTCCGGCGGGCAGCAGCAGCGCGTCGCCCTCGCTCGCGCCCTCGTCGCCGAACCTGCGGTCATTCTTTTCGACGAGCCGCTCTCGAATCTCGATGCGCAATTGCGCGAGACGATGCGCGATCTTCTGCTGGATCTGCACCGCCAGTTCCGTCTCACTGCAGTATACGTCACCCACGACCAGAGCGAAGCGATGTCGCTCTCCGACCGAATTTACATCATGAATCAGGGCGATCTGATTCAGGGCGGCACGCCGGACGAGCTCTACGACCGCCCGTCAAACCTGTTCGTCGCCCAGTTCATCGGCAACACGAACACATTCGATCTATTGGAGATTGACGCTGCCGCCGCCTCGATCCGCCTGCCGGGCGGGCAGTTGTTGCGTTCGGAGGCAATCGCAGACAACCCCTTGGAACGAAAGCTAATCGTGCGTCCGCACCGCATCCGCATCGCGGCTGATGGGGAGACCGATAACGTTCTGCCGGGGCGCGTCGCCTCCGTCACCTTGCTCGGCGACCGGGTGCGCTACGTCGTGCAAATCGAGGGCGGGGTCGAGGTCGTGGTCGACGGAGATAACGGCGGACCTCGCGCTGCGCCTCAGGAGAATGTTTTCCTGAGGCTGCCGCCGGAGGCCTGCGTCGTGATCTGACGGGAGGCAAGCCCGCTCGGCTGCTGGAAGAACGAGAAAACCGTGGAGGGTTGCGTGGCGCTCACATCAAACCGTAAGGACAGCGTTGCCGTCGTCGGTGTCGGCATGACGTCATTCGGCAAGTTGCCGGATCATGACGCCACGTCGCTTGGCATTTGGGCATTGCGCAACGCCGCCGAGGATGCCGGGCTCTCCCTCGCCGATATCGACGGGCTCTGCTTCCACCGGTTGGCGGACTACCAGAAGTTCGTCCAGATCACCGCTTTGTCGCCACGGCTCCTCACAGTCAATCCCGGTGCTGGCCGGATGCTCGGCGGCACGATGCAGATCGCTATCCAGGCGATCTTGTCGGGCATGCTGGACATCGTCGCCGTCGTCTATGGCAACAACGGCAGCTCGGCGGGCGCGCGCTACGGCGGCAAGGGCGACCAGTACGGCACCAGCGCCGACCAGCTATGGTTCCCCTACGGGATGAGTTCACCCGGGGCTATCCATGCCATGGCCTTCCAGCGCCATGCCGCGCTCTATGGCACGACAACGAACCAGCTCGCCGAAATCGCGATGACCTTCCGACGCCATGCTGGACTGAACCCGCATGCGGTGATGCGCAAGCCCGTCTCACGCGAGGATTATGAAGCTGCGCCCTTTATCTGCGAACCGCTGCGGCGTCTCGATTATTGCCTCATCAATGATGGCGGCGTAGCGATTATCCTCACGAGCGGGGAGCGCGCGAAGGACCTTAAGCAAAAGCCTGTCTACGTGCGCGGGTTCGCGCAATTATCGCGGCTGGCGCAGGGCGAGTTGCCGGAGGATTTCGGCTACGCCACCATGCAGTCGGTCAGCCAGCGTGTGCATGAAATGGCTGAGGCAGAGCGTGAGGACATCGACGCGCTCATGATCTACGACAATTTCACACCGACTGTCCTCTTCACGCTGGAAGGCTTCGGCTATTGCCCACGCGGAGAGGGCGGGTCCTTCGTCGAGGGAGGGACGCTCGCGCTCGGCGGCGAGCTGCCGACGAATACGAGCGGCGGCCACTTGTCCGAAAGCTACATGCAGGGCTGGGCGCTGAATGTCGAGGCAGTGCGCCAGGTCCGCGGCGAACTCGGCGATCGACAGGTCCGCGATGCACAGCTCGTCCAGTATCTACAGGGGGGCCCCCTCTCAACCTCGATCATTTATGGGAGCGACCAGCCGTGAACGCTTACGCGAAGCCCCTCCCCGCAATCAACGAGCAGAGCCGGCCTTATTGGGACGCGGCGAAGGCCGGGCGGCTCGAACTGCCGCGCTGCGATCACTGCGGCGCCTTTCACACCTATTTCGAGCCCTGGTGCAGCCATTGTGGCGGCGAGGGTGTGCATTGGGAGCGGTTGTCTGGGCGCGGGCGCATCTGGGCGAATTGCCGCTTCCACAAGGTCTATTTCTCAGGCTTCGAGACGGACGTCCCTTACAACGTCGCCATGGTCGAACTGGAGGAAGGGCCGCGAATGGTCACCAATATCGTCGGTCTCAAACATGACGTCTTGGACGAGATGCCGATCGGCATGGAAGTCGAGGCCGTGTTCGATCCAGTGACTCCCGAGGTGACGCTCGTCCGCTTCCGCCCGTCGAAGCGTACGCCATGACGAGTCTCGAAGCGATCGACGCGCCACCCAGCGCATTGGGCGAGGGGCCGTTCTGGTCCGTGCGCGACAACGCGCTGTTCTGGGTTGACGTCGTCGGCCGCCTCATCTTCCGCTACCGCCCCGGCGCAGGCGCCGCAGAGACGCGCCAATTGCCCTACGCGCCGAGCGCGATCCTACCCTTCGCCAAAGGCGGCTTCTTGCTCGTCACGAAGAAGGGCATGGCGCTCTTCGATTTCGACAGCGGCGCGGTTGACAGCGTCCCGGTTCCCCTCGTCGATTTCTCGCAAGAGGTTTTCAACGACGCCGCCTGCGACCGGATGGGCCGGCTCTGGGTCGGAACCCGCGACAAGAATCTCGCAGAGCCGAAGGGCCGCCTCTACCGGATGGACCCGGATTTCTCGATGAGCGTGCACGGAGCAGGCTACACGGTGTCGAACGGGATCACCTTCAGCCCGGACTCGCGGCTGATGTACCATGTCGACAGCCGGCCGGGACGTATTCACCTCTACGACTACGATCTGGCGAGCGGCGAGATCACAGGACGCTCGATCTTCCTCGAATATGCGCACGAGACGCATGGTCACGGCCATCCGGATGGCTGCACGGTCGACGCCGATGGCGGTCTCTGGGTTGCCGAGGTCGAGGGTTGGCGCGTTGCGCGCTATCTCCCGGACGGCGGCCTCGACCGCGTGATCGATACGCCTTTCCGCAAGCCGACGAGCGTCATGTTCGGCGGCGACGACCTCGCAACGCTATTCGTCACCTCAATGCAGTTCGGGCTAAGTGAAACCGAGCTCGCCGAGCAGGTCCTGGCCGGCCGCGTGCTCGCTGCCGATATGGGAGTGCGTGGCTTGCCAGAACCGATGTTCGGCGCGCCCTCCCCCTGACGGCGCGCGCAAGCGAAAGGAAGTTTTCCGTGACCGACAACGCACTCGGCGACGATACCGACCTGGCCTGGACAATGATCGAGGACGATGGCTTCGTCGGTCTCGCCGGCCCATTCCATTTCGCTGAGACGCCGCAGGGTCCGGCCTTCCGCTTTCAGACGCTGCGGAAGCACCGCAATCGCAACGATTTCCTACAGGGCGGCGCGCTAGTGACCTTTGCCGACCGAGCGCTCGGCGCGACCGCGCGCGCCTCGATCGAGGCGAGCAGCACCGTCACCGTGCAGCTCAACGTCCAGTTCATCGACGCCGTCCGGATTGGCGAGACCGTCGAAGTGCGGCCGCAGGTAGTGCGAGCGACAAAGTCCCTCGTTTTCATGAGCGGCACTCTCAAGGTTGGCGAGCGCACCGTCGCGGCCGTCAATGGCGTCTGGAAGCGCATCACGGACCGGCCGCGGGCTACGGGAAAGGCGACGACGGAAGGCTTTGGGAAATATACGTAACGGCTAGTGCGCCTAGGTCGTGCTGACAAAGGGACTTCCAAATCGGCCGATTCTTAGCTCAGGTTTTTCTGTTTGGGTGCGGCCGTGGTGCGGAGGTCGATGTAGGGCATTGCGTGGTGTTCTTCGCGCCGGTGCTGGTGCGCAAGGCAATGCGTGTCGATGATCCTCGACTCGGTTCTGAGATCGACAGCACCATCGTTCGCGTGCCCACCAGCACTCGGCGGGCGCAAAAAGGGCGATTCCAGCAATACCGTGACGGCCACGAGATCGGCAGTTCGCGAGGCGGGCACGACGAAGGAAACTCGACTAACCGCCCCGGCCGTCTCGTTGTCCAGAACCTGGTCGATAACTTTGCCTACGCCCTGCGTAACCGTATCGAGCACTGCTTCAACAAGCTCAAGCACTTACGCCGCCTCGCGACCCGCGACGCCAACCGCCGAACGCTTTATCGGCTTCGCCAGAATCGGGGCAATCCGCCTCTGAATCACGGACTATATTGAGACGACCTGACGTTATCATAGAACGCTTGGCGGCCCGGAATGTCCGCTGGTAGCTCATCGACGTCTACGGCGGCGCGTCAGCCGGGCGTTGCGGCCGCCAGCAACGATGCTACCCTGTCGCCCACCCCGATTCCGAGGACCCTGACCATGCTTCGCGCTGCGATCTACGCCCGCTATTCGAGCGACAGCCAGCGCGAGGC
>REDO01000094.1 GCA_007693435.1 Salinarimonadaceae bacterium
CGCGCCGCCGCCGCGGGAATCCCGCTGAACCTTCGCCGGCGACAGCTTGGCGCGCCGCTCCGGCGGTGCTAACGAGACGCGCCGCGCGCGACGTTGCGGCGCGCCCGCGCAAACGGACCCGGATCGCCGCTTTCGATGATGACGCCGCTCGCAGCCGCATGGATCGTTTCGACCGCGCTTTCGGCGGGCCTCGTCCTTTTGCTCATGCCGTTGTTGCGCGTCTACGCGCTCGCGCGCCCCAACGCCCGGTCGAGCCACGAGCAGCCGACGCCCCAGGGCGGCGGAATCGCCGTCGTCGCCGCCGCGCTCGTTACGCCGCTCGCGACGCTTGTGATGCTTGGCGCGCCGCCGGCGCCTGCGCTTTACGCGTCGCTCGCCGTCGCCGTCATTCTTCTGGCGGCGATCGGAGCCTGGGACGACATTCGCCCGCTCCCGCCCGGCCCGCGGCTCATCGCGCAGGGCGCCTGCGTCACGCTCCTCGTCGTCGCCACGCCGCTCGCGGCGCCGATCCTGCCCGAGGGCTGGCCCGCCGGGATCGAGATCGCCTTCGCGGTGCTGGCTGGCCTGTGGTTCGTCAACCTCGTCAACTTCATGGACGGGCTCGACTGGATCACCGTCGCGCAAATGGTTCCGGCGACCGCCGCGCTCGCGCTGTTCGGGGCCGCAGGCGTCATCGATCCGCTCTCCGCCCTCGTCGCCGCGAGCCTTTGCGGCGGGCTCGTCGGCTTCGCCGTCTTCAACAAGCCCGTGGCGCGGCTGTTTCTCGGCGATGTCGGCTCGCTGCCGATCGGTCTTCTCGTCGCCTGGCTGCTCTATGTGCTCGCCGGCCAGGGGCATCTCGTGGCGGCGCTGCTCATCCCGCTCTATTCCTGCGCGGACGCCACGATCACGCTCGTGCGGCGGCTCCTGCGCCGGGAGCGGATCTGGGAGGCGCACCGCACGCATTTCTACCAGCGCGCCACCGATCGCGGCTTCTCGGCGATGCAGGTCTCGGCGCATGTCTTCGCGGCGAACGTCGCGCTCGCGGGCCTCGCCGCCGCGACGATCCTCGCGCCGGGCGCGCTTGTTCAGGGGCTCGCGCTCGTCGCCGGTGCCACAATCGTCGGCCTCGTCCTGATCCGTTTCGCCGGCTCACCGTTTTGGAGGGCTCATGCCTGACAGGCCGCTCGTCGCGCTCACCGGGGCCACCGGGTTCGTCGGACGCGCTCTCGCGCGCGATCTCGCCCTTCGCGGATTTCGCGTCCGCTCGCTACTGCGCCGCCCCGCGCTTCTCGGCGAGGGCGTCGAGGAGGTGGTGATCGGCGATCTCGCGCGCCCGATCAATCTGAACGAGGCGATGCGCGGCGCCGATTACGTCGTGCATTCGGCCGGGATCGCCCACGCCATGTCGGGCCGTCCCGAGGACGATTACCGGGCGGTCAATATCGAGGCGACGAAGGCGCTGGCGCGCGCCGCCGGCCATGCGGGCGTGAAGCGGTTCCTCTTCCTCTCCTCCGTGCGCGCCCAGAGCGGACCCGATTCCGAAGAGGTTCTCGACGAGAGCATGCCGCCGCGCCCCACCGACGCCTATGGTCGCTCCAAGCTTGAGGCCGAAGAAGCGCTCGCGGCTTCCGGACTCGGCTGGGCGGCGCTGCGCCCGGTTCTCGTCTACGGACCCGGCGTGAAGGGCAATCTCGCTTCGCTCTTTTCGCTCGCGCGCAAGCCCGTGCCCTTGCCCTTCGCGCGCTTCAAGGCGCCGCGCTCGCTGCTGGGCCTCGCCAATCTTGCGGACGCCGTCGAACTGCTGCTTCGCATGGAGAAGCCGGCGAACCGGGCCTTCCTTGCGGCCGATCCCGAGCCGATCGACCTCGCGGGGCTCGTCTCCGCCTATCGCGCCGGGCTCGGGCGGGGGGCGTGGCTCTTGCCGGTTCCGCAAGGTTTGATTACGGGAGCGCTTTCGCTGATGGGACGCGCCGAGATCGCGGAGCGGCTGTCGCGGCCGCTCGTCGTCGATACGCGCGCCCTGCGGGAAGCGGGCTGGCATCCGCGCGTATCGACCCGCGCGGGAATTGAAGCGCTTGGACGACACGACGCGCGCAAGGAATCCGGGCGAGGGGACAGACGTGGATGAACGCATGACCGAAAAGGGGTCTCGCACCGCGCTCGTGACAGGGGTCGCCGGTTTCGTCGGCTTCAATCTGGCGCGTCGCCTCCTCGACGACGGCTGGATCGTGGTCGGCGTGGACGGCGTAACCGATTACTACGACGTGCGGCTCAAGCGCGCCCGCCTCGCCCGGCTCGGACACGGCGCGGGCCAGGGCTCGAACGCCTTCGTCTTCCACGAGATCATGCTGGAGGACGACGCGGCGCTGGCGCGCGCCTTCGACGAGGCGCGGCCCGACGCCGTTATTCATCTCGCCGCGCAGGCGGGCGTGCGCTATTCGATCGAAAACCCCCGCGCCTATATCGACGCCAATCTCGTGGGGACCTTCAACGTCATGGAGGGCGCGCGCCGGCTCAAGCCAGCCCATTTCCTCGCCGCCTCCACGAGCTCCGTCTACGGCGCGAACACGCTCATGCCCTTCGCCGAGACGCACCAGACCGACCATCCGTTGACCCTCTACGCCGCCTCCAAGAAGGCGAACGAGGCGATGCTGCATTCCTACGCGCATCTCTGGGACCTGCCGACGACGACCTTCCGCTTCTTCACGGTCTACGGGCCGTGGGGGCGTCCCGACATGGCGCTGTTCAAGTTCGTGAAGGGCATCCTCGAAGGGGCGCCGATAGACGTCTACGGCGAGGGCGCGATGCAGCGCGACTTCACCTATATCGACGATCTCGTCGAGGCGATCGTGCGCCTGATCGATGCGCCGCCGCGCAAGGGCGAGCCGGTCGCCGGCGTCGAGGATTCGCTCTCGCCCGCCGCTCCTTACCGCGTCGTGAATATCGGCGGCGGCCAGCCGGTCGGACTTCTGCCCTTCATCGAGACGATCGAGCGCGAGCTTGGCCGCACGGCGATCCGCAACATGATGCCCATGCAGCAGGGCGATGTGCGCGAGACGGTCGCGAGCGCCGATCTGCTCGAGGCGCTGACCGGGTACCGGCCTTCGACAAGCGTCGAGGAGGGCGTGCGCGCCTTCGTCGCCTGGTATCGCGAATATCACCGGATCTGACGCAATTCGCCCGTTCTTCGCCGCGCGGCGACGGGGCGAATGCCCAATCCGGCGTGGGGCGAGCAAGGCGCTGGGCTCCCCGAAACCGATCTGTTATGGAACGGATCGAAACCGGCGCCGCCGCGCAACGAACCCTTACCGCCCGTTTTTCCAGAGGTAGCTTCCGTGACGAGCTCGAAGATTGTCCTGATCGACCGCCATCCGGGCCGCTCGGCCCAGACCATCGGGCTCGCCAAGGAGCTCGGCACCGATCCCGAGCTGATCCACGAGCCCTCCGTCGGCGTCGTCGGCACAAAGGGCGACAGCCAGTGCTATCTCGGCGTGGCGTCGAAGGTCGATGCGATCCACGAAGCGCTCAAGAGCCGCATCGGCCGCGAGCCGGGCCAGCTGCGCCTGCGCCTCGTCCAGCCCGAATACACGATCGCCACCTCGGACGGCATCCGCAACGGCACGCGCGAGATGCGCTATTCGCTGATCGGGCGCGAGGTGACGAACGACGCCTTGTGCGAGCATCTCGAGGCGACGGGCCTCGCCGGAACGATTGCGGTCGTGGCCTGCGACAAGCCGCCGGTCGGCGCGCTAGCGGCTCTGCTCGAGCACAACGAGCCGGGCATCATCATGTCGGACGGGCCGATCCATCCCGGCCGCGATCCGCAGACCGGCGAAGCGCTCGACATCGTCAGCGCCTATCAGGTCGCCGCGCACCCAGATCCGGAGACGCGCCACCGCATCGCCTGCCACGCCTGCCCCGGCATCGGCAGCTGCGGCGGCATGTTCACCTACAACACGATGCAGACCTTCATCGGCGTCGTCGGCATGCAGCCTTTGCACATGGTCGCTCCCGCCTCGGACGATCCGCGTCGCGTCGAGGAATTTCCCGCCGAACTCGTCGAGCATCTGGCGCGTATGATCGAGAAGGGCCTGAAGCCGCGCGACATCGTGGTGCGCGATTCGCTGCGCAACGCCGTGATCGTCTCGATGGCGATCGGCGGCTCGACCAACGTCGTCCTGCACGTCCCCGAAATCGCGCGCGCCGCCGGCTACGCCGACTTCTGGAAGGATGTCATGACTCCGGAGGAGTTCAACCACCTCTCGCAGCATGTCGTGCCGGTGCTGACCAATGCGCGCCCCTACGGCAAGTACTCCATGGTCGACATCGACAAGGTCGGCGGCGTGCAGGTCATCGTGCGCGAATTGCTCGATGCGGGGCTTCTCAACGGCGAGGTTCTCACCTGCACCGGCGAGACGCTGGCGCAGCAGGTCGCGCGGCTCGGCTCAACGCGTCCCGACGGCGACGTGATCCACAATGTTGAAAAGCCGTTCAAGCCGACCGGGGGGCTTCGCATGCTCGGCGGCAACCTCTCGCCTGACTTCTCCGCGATCCTCAAGCTCGCCGGCGTCGAAGGCGGGCTCGAGGACAACATGTTCCGCGGCCGCGCCCGGGTCTTCGAGGGCGAGCGCCATCTGCTGGCCACCCTCGACGAGGCCCCGGAGACGTTTCAGGACAACGACATGTTGATCGTCCGATACGAGGGGCCGGCCGGCGCGCCGGGCATGCCGGAAATGCTCGACCCGACCTCGCGCATCACCACGATCTGCCGCGAGCGCGGCATCGTCGTCGCGCTGATGACGGATGCGCGTTTCTCGGGCGGCTCGGTCGGGCTCGTCATCGGCCATGTCGGCCCGGAAGCCGCGCTCGGGGGGCCGATCGCGCTGGTCGAGGAGGGCGACGAGATCGTCGCCGACCTCAACGTCAACCGGCTCGACTGCACCGCCCTTGACGATCCGGCGGTCTTCTCCGCGCGCAAGGCGGCGTGGGAGAAGCGCGTCGCCGACAATGGCGGCGTCCACCCCAATTGCGGAATCGCCGACACGCGCCTTCTGCATCGCGCCCGCCGCACGGCGGTGCCTGCGACGCGCGGCGGCGGTCTGCATCCCGACCGCGAGGTCTGGGTACGCGAGCCGCGCGACGCCGAGCGTTCAGGCTTCTTGCCGGCGAACCGCCATCGCCCGGACGCGGCGAAGGCGTTCTGAGGCGGCGCGCCCCGGGATACGGGGGCGCCCAGCGTCGCGATCACGGCTTCGCCTTGACGCGGCGCATTGCGGCAAACGGCCTGCCGCGCGATATCCGGATGGACCGGAAGGCTCTCGAACCGAGGATGACGCAGACGATGACGATCTCCGCCAGCCTGAACGCCGCGCTCGGAAACCTTCCGGAATGGAACCTCGCCGACCTCTATCCCGGCATGGACAGCTCGGAATTCGCCGCCGACATGGCGCGCGCGAAGACGGATTGCGCCGCTTTCGCGCAGGCCTGGCGCGGGCGCCTCGACGAGATCGCGCGGGGAGAGGACGCGGCGCGCAAGCTCTATGAGATCATCCTCGCCTACGAGGAGATCGAGGACCGGCTGGGCAGGCTGATGTCCTTCGCCGGCCTCGTCTATTCGGGCGACACGGCCGATCCGGCCCGCGCCAAGTTCTACGGCGACACGCAGGAGCGCCTGACGACGGCGTCGAGCGACCTTCTGTTCTTTTCACTGGAGCTGAACCGCCTCAAGGACGCCATCGTCGACGCATTGACCGCGCAGGCGCCGCTCGACCGCTACCGCCCCTGGATCGAGGATCTGCGCAAGGACAAGCCGCACCAGCTCGACGACAAGCTGGAGCAGCTCTTCCACGAGAAGTCCGTCACCGGGCGCGGCGCCTGGAACCGGCTCTTCGACGAGACGATCTCCAGCCTGCGCTTCAAGGTCCGGGGCGAGGAGCTGCCGATCGAGCCGACGCTCAACAAGATGCTCGACTCGGACGAGTCCGTTCGCCGCGACGCCGCGTCCGCGCTTTCCGAGACCTTTCGCGCCAACCTGCGCACCTTCACGCTGATCACCAACACGCTGGTCAAGGACAAGGAGATCTCCGACCGCTGGCGCGGCTTCGAGGACGTGGCGGATTCGCGCCATCTCGCCAATCGCGTGGAGCGCGAGACCGTCGACGCGCTGGTCGCCGCCGTGCGCGAGGCCTATCCGCGCCTGTCGCATCGCTATTACGCGCTCAAGGCCCGCTGGTTCGGCAGGGACACGCTGAATTTCTGGGACCGCAACGCGCCGCTGCCGAAGGTCGAGCAGCGCACCATCGGCTGGACCGAGGCGCGGACGACCGTGCTCGACGCCTACGCCGATTTCTCGCCGCGCATGGCCGACATCGCGCGACGCTTCTTCGACGAGAACTGGATCGACGCGCCGACCCGGCCGGGCAAAGCGCCGGGCGCCTTCGCGCATCCGACCGTGCCCTCGGCGCACCCTTACGTGCTCCTGAACTATCAGGGCAAGCCGCGCGACGTCATGACGCTCGCACACGAGCTCGGCCACGGCGTGCATCAGGTGCTCGCGGCCCATAACGGCGCGCTGATGGCCCCGACGCCGCTGACGCTCGCCGAAACCGCGAGCGTGTTCGGCGAGATGCTGACCTTCCGCCGCCTGCTCGACCAGACCGCCAACCCGGCGCAGCGCAAGGCGATGCTGGCCTCGAAGGTCGAGGACATGATCAACACGGTCGTGCGCCAGATCGCCTTCTACTCATTCGAGCGCAAGGTGCATCTGGAGCGCCGGGAGGGCGAGCTGACGGCGGAGAAACTCTGCGAGCTGTGGATATCGGTGCAGGCGGAATCGCTTGGACCCGCGATCCGTCTCTCGGAGGGCTACGAGACCTACTGGACCTATATCCCGCACTTCATACATTCGCCCTTCTACGTCTACGCCTACGCTTTCGGGGACTGCCTGGTGAACTCGCTCTACGGCGTCTACCAGAACGCGGGCGAAGGCTTCGTCGAGCGCTATTTCGACCTGCTCTCGGCGGGGGGTACGAAGCATTACGGCGAGCTTCTCGCGCCATTCGGGCTCGACGCGCGCGATCCCGCCTTCTGGAGCATCGGCCTCTCGATGATCGAGAGCCTCATCGCCGAACTCGAGGCGCTCGAAGACGCCTGACGGCTCCGGGGTGGATCAGCCCGCCGCCGGACCCGAGACGGACGCGCCCGCGCCCGCGCCGAGCGTCTCGAAGACCTTCGTCACGATCGAGCGGGCGTCGAGGCCGGCCTGCGCGTACATGCGGTCGGGCTTGTCATGGTCGATGAAGACGTCGGGCATCACCATGCTGCGGACCTTGAGCCCGCCGTCGAGCGCGCCGTTTTCGGCGAGGAGATGCAGCACATAGGAGCCGAAGCCGCCGATCGAGCCTTCCTCGATGGTGATCAGCACCTCGTGCTCGCGGGCGAGGCGCAGGATCAGCGCCTCGTCGAGGGGCTTGGCGAAACGCGCGTCGGCGACCGTGGTCGACAGGCCGCGCGCCTCCAGATCCTCGGCGGCCTTCAGCGCCTCCGCGAGGCGCGTGCCGAAGGAAAGGATCGCGACCCGCGAGCCCTCGCGCACGATGCGGCCCTTGCCGATCTCCAGCGGAACGCCCTGCTCGGGCATCTCCACGCCCACGCCCTCGCCGCGCGGATAGCGCAGGGCGATCGGCCCGGAATCGTGCGCGGCGGCCGTCGCGACCATGTGCACCAGCTCCGCCTCGTCGGCGGCGGCCATGATGGTGAAGTTCGGCAGACAGCCGAGATAGGCGACATCGAAGGAGCCGGCATGCGTCGGCCCGTCGGCGCCCACGAGCCCCGCCCGGTCGAGGGCGAAGCGCACCGGCAGGTTCTGGATCGCCACGTCGTGGACGATCTGGTCGTAGCCGCGCTGCAGGAAGGTCGAGTAGATCGCGCAGAAGGGCTTGTAGCCTTCTGTGGCGAGGCCGGCGGCGAAGGTGACCGCGTGCTGCTCGGCGATGCCCACGTCGAAGGTGCGCTTGGGGTGCGCCTTCGAGAACAGATCTACGCCCGTTCCGGAAGGCATGGCGGCGGTGATGGCGACGATCCTGTCGTCCCTGTCCGCTTCGCGGATCAGGCTCTCGCCGAAGACGCGTGTATAGGCGGGGGCGTTCGCCTTGGCTTTGGCCTGCGCGCCCGTCACCACGTCGAAGGTGACCACGCCGTGATACTTGTCGGAGGCCGCTTCCGCCGGGGCGTAGCCCTTGCCCTTCTGGGTGACGACATGGACGAGGATCGGCCCGGTCTCCATGTCGCGCACGTTCTTCAGGACGGGCAGCAGATGGTCGAGATTGTGCCCGTCGATCGGTCCCACGTAATAGAAGCCGAGCTCCTCGAACATGGTGCCGCCGGTCCAGAAGGCGCGCGCGTATTCCTCGGCGCGCGCCGCTTTCTCGGAAATGATTTTGGGCAGACGCCGCGTCAGCTGTTTCGCGACCTCGCGCAGGGAGCGGTAGGTCCGGCCTGAAACGAGGCGGGCGAGATAGGCCGACATGGCGCCGACCGGCGGGGCGATCGACATGTCGTTGTCGTTGAGCACGACGATGAGGCGCGAATGCATGGCGCCGGCGTTGTTCATGGCTTCATAGGCCATCCCCGCCGACATCGCCCCGTCGCCTATCACCGCGATGACGTTGTTCTTGCGCCCGTCGAGATCGCGCGCCACAGCCATGCCGAGCCCGGCCGAGATCGAGGTCGAGGAATGGGCGGCGCCGAAAGGGTCATATTCGCTCTCCGCGCGCTTGGTGAAGCCCGAAAGGCCCCCGCCCATGCGCAAACTGCGGATGCGGTCGCGCCGGCCCGTGAGGATCTTGTGGGGATAGGCCTGATGGCCCACGTCCCAGATCAGGCGGTCGTCGGGCGTGTCGAAGATGTGATGGAGCGCCACCGTCAGCTCGACGACGCCGAGGCCGGCGCCCAGATGCCCGCCCGTCACCGACACCGCGTCGATCGTCTCCGCCCGCAATTCGTCCGCCACCTGCCGGAGCTTGTCCTCGGGCAGCTTGCGAAGATCGTGCGGGGTGACGATCGTGTCGAGAAGGGGCGTATCGACTGGCATGGCGGACTTGTCCCTGGCGCGAGGTCGGGAAGGCGTTGCGCGCCTCCGCCGACGAAGCTTTGAAACTTTCTACGGCTCGGGACGGCTCATGGTTGACGCGCCGGCGAAAAAAATCCGCCGCGACGTCGATCTGCAGCCGTCTCATGGCCGTTTCATGGCCCCTGTCCTATCGCAACGCGGGCCGGGCGGCCATCCCTCTTTGACAGGCGCACCAAATGGTTTATATATGAACTATCGATCGCGCCGCGCCGCGCGACCCCCCGCAAGGAGGAACCATGCCGGTCTACAGGGCCCCCGTCGAGGAAACGCTCTTCATCCTGAACGAGGTTCTCGACCTTCCCGCCTTTCGCGATCTTCCCGGCTTCGCCGATCTCGATCCGGACTCGCTTGAGGCGATCCTGCGCGAGGCCGCGCGACTCTTCGAGGATGTCTGGGCGCCGACGAATCAGGTCGGCGACGTCGAGGGCTGCATGCGCCACCCGGACGGGAGCGTTTCGACGCCCGCGGCTTTCAAGGCCGCCTATGACGCCTATCGCGAGGGCGGCTGGCTCGGGATCTCCGCGCCGGAGGAATATGGCGGGCAGGGGCTGCCGGGCGTGCTGAACTCGGTCGTGCAGGAATTCGCCTCGGCGGCCAATCTGTCGCTCGCCATGTATCCGGGGCTGACGCAGGGCGCGATCGCCGCGCTCTTCGTCCATGGCGACGAGGAGCAGAAAAGGCTCTATCTGCCGCCTATGATCGAGGGGCGCTGGTCGGGCACGATGAACCTCACCGAGTCCCATTGCGGCACCGATCTGGGGCTCATCCGCACGCGGGCGACGCGCAATCCGGACGGCTCCTTCGCGCTGACGGGCGCCAAGACCTTCATTTCGGCCGGCGAGCACGATCTGTGCGAGAACGTTGTCCATCTCGTGCTGGCCCGCATCGATGGCGCTCCGCCCGGCGTGAAGGGGATCTCGCTTTTCCTCGCCCCGAAATTCCTGCCCAAGGCCGATGGCTCGCCCGGCGAGCGCAACGAAATTTCCTGCGGCGCGATCGAGAGCAAGATGGGGATCCACGGCTCCTCCACCTGCGCCGTGAATTACGACGGCGCGACGGCGTGGCTCGTCGGCGAGGAGAATCGCGGGCTCGCCGCCATGTTCGTGATGATGAACGAGGCGCGTCTCGCGGTCGGCACGCAGGGTCTCGCGATCTCGGAGGTCGCATACCAGAACGCACTCGCCTATGTCCGCGAGCGTCTCCAGGGCCGCGCCCTGACGGGACCGAAGAACCCGCAGGGTCCGGCCGATCCGCTCATCGTGCACCCGGACGTGCGCCGCACGCTCATGGAGATCAAGGCGTTCAACGAGGCTGCGCGGGCGCTCATGCTGCGGGGCGCGCTCGCCGCTGACATCGTGCGCCGCTCGCCCGATCCGGCAGCGCGCCAGGCCGCCGACGACGCGCTCGGCCTTCTGACCCCGGTGATCAAGGGCGCGTTCACCGATAGCGGCTTCGCCAATGCGGTGGCCGCGCAGCAGATGTTCGGCGGGCACGGCTATATCGAGGATTGGGGCATGTCGCAATTCGTCCGCGACGCGCGCATCGCCATGATCTACGAGGGCGCGAACGGGGTTCAGGCGATGGATCTGGTGGGCCGCAAGCTCGCCCGCGACGGCGGGCGCGCGATCATGGCCTTCTTCGCCGAGGTCGGCGGCTATTGCGAAGCGCATGCGGACGAAGCCGGCATGGCGGAGTTTCTCACGCCGCTCGCCGCCGGGCTGGAGGATCTGCGCGGCGCGACGGTCTGGTTTATGAACAACGCGATGGCCAATCCCGACAATGCCGGCGCCGGCGCGGTCGACTACATGCATCTCTTCGGGCGCGTGGCGCTCGGCTATATGTGGGCGCGCATGGCGAAAGCCGCCTTGCGCCGCCCCGACGATCCGCGGATGGCGACCAAACTTGTGACGGGGCGCTTTTTCATGGAGCGTATGCTGCCCGAAACGGCCTGGCGTCGCAGCCGCGTCGAGATCGGCGCGGATTCGACGATGGCTCTCGCCGAGGACGCGTTCTGA
>REDO01000136.1 GCA_007693435.1 Salinarimonadaceae bacterium
GGCCCAGCCAGCGCCCGCCCTCAATCCCCCATCACGCGCAGAACCTCGTCCGCGATCGCGAGGCAGGACGTCAGGCCGGGGCTCTCCACGCCGAAAAGGTTCACGAGCCGGGGCAGCCCGTGATCGGCGGGGCCTTCGATCACGAAATCGGCCGCGGGCTCGCCCGGCCCCGTGAGCTTGGGGCGGATCCCGGAATAATCGGCGACGAGGACGCCGTCGGGCAGGCCCGGCCAGTAGCGCCGGATCGCGGCGTAGAACAATTCGGCGCGGCCCGGATCGACGACGTAATCCTCCTCCTCGATCCATTCCACATCAGGGCCGAAGCGCATGCGCCCGGCGAGATCGAGCGTGACATGGACGCCGAGCCCTCCGTCGACAGGGGCGGGATAGATCAGCCGCGAGAAGGCGGGGCGGCCCAGGCAGCCGAAGTAATTGCCCTTGGCGAGAACGAGACGCGGCACGCGCTCGGGCGGATAGCCTTCCGTCGCGGCGGCGAGCTTCTGCGCGCCGAGGGCCGCCGCGTTGACGACAGCGTCGAATTCCATCGTCTCGCCCGCGACCGCGACGCGCCAGCGTCCGCCCTCCTGCGCCAGCCCCGTCACGGGCGAGCCCAGCGCGACCATGCCGCCGCGATCCTCGAGATCGCCCTGCAAGGCCAGCATCAGGGCGTGGCTGTCGATGATCCCCGTCTCGGGGCTCCAAAGCGCGGCGACGCAGGCGAGCGCCGGCTCCATCGCCCGCGCTTCCGCCCCGTCGAGCAGGCGCAGGTTCTCGACGCCGTTGATCTCGCCCTGCCGGGCGACCGTCTCGATCCTGGCGCGCTCGCGTTCGTCGGTTGCGACGATCAGCTTGCCGGGCTTGCCGTGAGGGACGCCGTGGCTGGCGCAGAAATCATAGAGGCGCCGACGCCCCTCGACGCACATCCGCGCACGCAGCGAGCCGGTCGGATAATACATCCCGGCGTGGATCACCTCGCTGTTGCGCGAGGAGACGCCGGAGCCGATCAATTCCGTCGCCTCGGCGACGACGACCTCATGACCGGCGAGCGCGAAGGCCCGCGCGGCTGCGAGCCCGACGACCCCTGCGCCGACGACGAGAACCTCCACGCGCCTCGCCCTCCCCGAATAGCCGCCCGGTAACCGTCATCCGGCCTTGGCGGCGCGCTCCGTCGCTTGCGCGATCATACGGCGCGCGTCCTCCGCGTCGCCCCAGCGAACGATCTTCACCCACTTGCCCGGCTCCAGGTCCTTGTAATGGGCGAAGAAGTGCTCGATCTGCTGCAACGTGATGTCCGGCAGATCCTTGGCGTTCTGGACCGTGTCATAGCGGCGGGTGAGCTTGGTGGTGGGCACGGCGATGATCTTTTCGTCCTGCCCCGCCTCGTCCTCCATGATCAGCACGCCGACCGGCCGCACGGCGATCACGGCGCCGGGGAAGATCGCGCGGGTGTTGGCCACGAGCACGTCGCAAGGGTCGCCGTCGTCGGAGAGGGTGTGGGGGATGAACCCGTAATTCCCGGGATACCGCATCGAGGTGTAGAGGAAGCGATCGACGACGAGCGTGCCGGCCTCCTTGTCGAGTTCGTACTTGATAGGCTCGCCCCCGATCGGCACCTCGATGATCACGTTGACTTCGTGGGGCGGGTTTGCGCCGATCGATACGGCCTCGATACGCATGGTGACTGCTCCGGAATGTCTCGGCTGAAAAGCCGCGTTGTCGTAGCCGCTCGCGCCCTCAGGGGCAAGACGCGCGTCCGTCCGCGGGGTCGGCGCTGCGCGCGATCAGCCCGCTATCCAGACGAGAACCAGCGCCGCGCCGGCGGCGCCGGCGAGGATGAGGCGCAACCGGCCGAACCATTCCGGCGCGGTCTCGCGGCACGCCATCCCGTAATCGAGAAGCCCCGCCGCGATCGTCAAAATCGCGAGCGCGCCGATCTGCGCTCCGGCCGGAAGCAGCAGGACGGCCCAGGCCAGCAGCGAGGGAACGACCGAGATGACGTATTCGCGCCGCGCGGCGTCCTGCTCGGGCGCCAAGACAGCGACGCCCCAGCGAATCCCGCCCGTGAACGAAAGGATCACCGCTCCGTAGGCCACGAGCGCGAACTGCACGCTTTCCTGCGGATACCCCGCCGTCAGGCCTGTGACGAGGGCGAGCGCGAGGATCCAAAAGGGAGCGAGGCCGGCGGCCCCGAGAACGAGCGGCGTGCGCGGAATGGCGTTTTGGGCGGTCATGACGCTCGTCGGTTCGTGGAAGGACGCCGACACACTTAACGCCCGCGGCCGCGCTTGCAAGAGGAAGCGGCGGGCTTCCGGGCCGAGCGGGAACGCGTGTCCCCGCGGGAGAGCGTCGGGGAGACGCGTTTCAGGCGCCCGCCCACGCGATGGCGTCCGGTCACGCTCTGCGCTAGGCTCGCGCCTCCAGCCGGGGGGCCGCCGTGGATTACGATTTTCTCTGGACAGCGCTCATTACCATTCTCGTGACCCTCGATCCGCCGGGGCTCGCGCCGATCTTTCTGTCACTGACGGCCGGCATGAGCGCGCGCGAACGCCGCGACGTGGCGTTGCGGGCATGCCTGATCGCGCTCGCGATCCTCACCTTCTTCGGGCTGGGCGGGCGGCTCCTGCTCGATGCGCTCGGCATCGGCCTGCCCGCCTTCCGCATCGCGGGCGGGCTGCTGCTCTTCTACATCGCCTTCGAGATGACCTTCGATGTACGCGCCAAGCGCAAGCAGGAGACGGTGGAGACGGCTGTCACCGTCGACCAGGTCAAGCACGTCGCCGCCTTCCCGCTGGCGATCCCGCTGCTCGCCGGCCCCGGCGCGATCACGGCGACGATCCTGCTTGCGGGGCGCGCGCAGGGCGACCTGCCCAACGCGATCGGCCTCGCCCTCGTCATCGCCTTCGGCGTCGCGTGCTGCTTCGTCACCTTCCTCGCGGCGGGCCGCGTCGCGAAATGGCTCGGCGTGATGGGCAACATCGTGCTCACGCGCCTCCTGGGCGTTATCCTCGCGGCGCTCGCCGTCCAGTTCGTGGTCGACGGGGTGACGGCGATCATGATTTGAGGCGAGCCACGCGCGCCTGCCAGAGGCAGATCGCCGGCGTGACGACGAGCTCCATCGCAAGCGCGAAGATCGTCACGCCGCCGGCCGTCCCGGACGCGGCGAAGCCAAGCCCGCGGGCGAGTCCTCCCGCGACGACGATGATCGTCAGCAGCCGGATCAGGGCGCCCGCGCGCTCGATACGCGGGACCGCGCTCCAGAAGGCGAGGCCGATCCCGAACAGCAGGCCGGACAGATAGCGGAAATGGCTGTCGACGTCGGTCGCCAGTTCGGCGCCCATGAACGCGCCGCCGAAAAGGGCGCCGCTCCCGCCTGCAAGGACTGGGACGCATCCCCCGACGAGAACCGCCGCCTGCAACGCCCGCCGCTCGGCGCCGAATTCCGTCATGGCTTCCCCCTTGCTTTCACAGGAATATACGGGCGCCGGGCGCGGAAGGTTTCACGGGCGCGGCCCTTGCCCTGTGGAAGCGCGCGTTCTATCACCCCCGCTTCCCACAGGAGACCATGATGCGTCCTTCCAAGCGTTCGCCCGACCAGTTGCGCCCCGTCACGCTCGAGCGCGGGGTGGCGCGCTACGCGGAAGGCTCCTGCCTCGTGACCTTCGGCGAGACGAAGGTGCTCTGCGCGGCGTCGCTGGAAGAGCGCGGGCCGGGCTGGCTGCGCGGCACCGGCAAGGGCTGGGTCACGGCGGAATACGCCATGCTGCCGCGCGCCACGCACGAGCGCACGCGCCGCGAGGTGACCGCCGGCAAGCCTTCCGGCCGGACCCAGGAGATCCAGCGCCTCATCGGCCGCTCGCTGCGCGCCGTCGTCGACCTGCACGCTTTCGGCGAGCGCCAGATCGTCGTCGATTGCGACGTCATCCAGGCCGACGGCGGCACGCGCACCGCCGCGATCACCGGCGCCTGGGTCGCGCTGCACGATTGCTTCGCCTGGATGATGAGCCGTTCGATCATCTCGGTGAACCCGCTGAAAGACCATGTCGCCGCCATTTCCTGCGGCATCGTGCAGAATACGCCGGTGCTCGACCTCGACTACGCCGAGGATTCGAGCGCGCAGACGGACGCCAACTTCGTCATGACCGGCAAGGGCGGGATCGTCGAAGTGCAGGGCACCGCCGAGGGCAAGCCCTTTTCCGAAGACGAGTTCCTCGCCCTCCTGCGCCTCGCGCGCGGCGGCGTCGAAGAGCTCGTCACACTGCAAAAGCAGGCGATCGCCTGATCGCTACTTCTTGTCCCGCAGGGCGAGGCCCCGGCTGACGATATCGTCTCCGAAGCGCTCCCGCAGGCGATCGATGGCGCTCTCGCGGCTCTTCTCGCGCGCGACGCCGGTATCGGCGAGATCGCCGAGATCGGCGGCGGCGGCCTCCGTCAGATCGGACGCGCCGATCCCGATCAGGCGAAATGCGCTCCCGTCGCACTCGGCCGCGAGCAGCGGCAACGCCGCCGCATAGAGCCGTCCGGCGAGTTGCGTCGGCGCAAGGCCCGAGACGCTGCGCGTGCGCAGGCGAAAATCCGCCGTCTTGAGCTTGAGCGTCACGGCGCGCCCGGCGACGCCCGACGCCTTCAGACGACGCGCCACCTTTTCGGACAGACGCCAGAGAACGGGCTCAAGATTTTCGCGCGCCGCGATGTCCTCGTCGAACGTCGTCTCGGCGGATACGCTCTTGGCCTCCCGCTCCGGCTTGACCGGACGGGAATCCTCTCCCCGCGCGAAAGCCAGAAGCCGCGCGGCGTCGTTGCCGGCGACGCGCATCAATTCGGGCAGCGGGCGGCGGGCGACGTCGCCGATCAGGCGAATCCCGGCCCGCGCGAGGCGCTCCTGCGCGACCTTGCCGATTCCGGGCAGGATCCCGACCGGCTGACCGGCGAGAAAGCCCACCGCCTCCTCCCGTCCGATGATCGAAAAGCCGCGCGGCTTGTCGCGGTCGGAAGCGATCTTGGCGAGGAACTTGCTGTAGGAGAGCCCGACCGAGATCGAGACGCCGACCTCCCGCTCCACGCGCGCCGCGAAGCGGGCGAGGATCACGGCCGGGCTCGCGCCGTGCAGGCGCTCCGTCCCGCCGAGATCGAGGAAGGCCTCGTCGATCGAGATCGGCTCCACGAGCGGCGTCAGCTCGCGCATCATCTCGCGGATGCGACGCCCCACCTCCACGTAGAGCGCCATGCGCGGCCGGATCACCACGGCGTCGGGGCAGGCTTCGAGCGCCTTGAACATCGGCATGGCCGAGCGCACGCCGTAGATGCGCGCGACGTAGCAGGCGGTCGCGACGACGCCGCGCCGCCCGCCCCCGATGATCACGGGCTTATCCGCGAGATCGGGATTCTCGCGCTTCTCGACGGCGGCATAAAAGGCGTCGCAGTCGATATGGGCGACGCCGAGCGCGTCGCGTTCGGGATGGTGGAGCCCGCGCGGCGAGCCGCAATGCGGGCAGCGCGGCCGGGCTCCCGAAGGAACGGGCCCGTCGCGCAGGCAGTCGCGGCACAGATACGGGCCGACGGACGCCGCCATGGCGGTCGCCTCCTCCGGGTTCAGTCGAGGGGCGCCGGGGCGAGCCGCGCATGGGCGGCGACGATCGCCTCGGGCCGCATGGCGAGTTCGCGCGCGATCTCGATCAGGAGAGGCTCGTAACCGACGACATGCTCCAGCACCGCCTCGAAGAAACGCGGCGAGGCGGCGGCGGCGCGGATCGTGTCCGGGCGAAGGCCGGTGAGGTCGAGCAAGCGGCCGAGGCGCTCGTCGTCGGCCGCGATTCGCCCGAACACTGCGACCGCGACATCGTGAGCCTCTTCTTTCGACAATGATTGAGCGCGATTCTTCATTCGGTTTGCCATTCGTCAACGTGTCCTCATTTAGGATACATCACGGACGGAGAAACGTCGGCGGGAAACGCAATCGCGCGTCCCTCCGCCGGCCAGGGGATCGACCCATGAAGAAGACGGTGCTGATCGTCGAGGATAACGAGCTGAACATGAAGCTCTTTAACGATCTCCTGGAGGCGCACGGCTACGCCACGCTCAAGACCGGCAGCGGAATTGAGGCGATGGAGCTGGCGCGCGCGCATCACCCCGATCTCATCCTCATGGACATTCAGCTCCCCGAGGTCTCGGGCCTCGAAGTGACGAAATGGCTCAAGGAGGACGAGAATCTGAAAGGCATCCCCGTCGTCGCCGTCACCGCTTTCGCCATGAAGGGCGACGAAGAGCGCATCCGAGAGGGCGGCTGCGAGGCCTATCTATCGAAGCCGATTTCCGTCGCGAAATTCCTCGAAACAGTCCGCACCTACGCGGCTTTGGACTGAAGGACAGCGACATGACCGCCAGAGTTCTCGTCGTCGACGACCTTCTGCCCAACGTCAAGCTTCTCGAAGCGAAGCTGAACGCCGAGTATTTCGACGTCGTCACGGCGATGAACGGCCCGGACGCGATCGCGATCTGCGAGCAGGGCCTGTGCGACATCGTGCTCCTCGACGTGATGATGCCCGGCATGGACGGGTTCGAGGTCTGCCGCCGCCTGAAGAATTCGCCCGCCACCGCGCATCTGCCGATCGTGATGGTGACGGCTCTCGACCAGCCGAGCGACCGCCTCAAGGGGCTCGACGCCGGCGCCGACGACTTCCTGACGAAGCCCGTGGACGACACGGCGCTTTTCGCGCGTGTGAGGAGCCTCGTACGCCTCAAGGCGTTGACCGACGAGCTGCGCACCCGCGCGCTCGCCTCGCGGGAATACGGGCTGATCGGCGATCCGCTCGCCCACGCCACGGCGGAGACCGGCCTCGACGCGCGCATCCTGCTCGTCGACGACCGCCCCTCTTCCTACGAGCGCCTTGCGGCCTCGCTCGGCCAGTATCATTCCGTCACCGTCGAGACGAACCCGATCCAGGCGGTCGCGCGGGCGGCCGAGGAGAATTACGACATCGCCATCGTGAGCCTCGACATCGAGGGCTTCGACGGCCTGCGCATCTGCAGCCAGCTGCGTTCGCTTGAGCGCACGCGAAACCTCGCGCTCCTGATGATCTCGGAGCCGGATTCGCGGCCGCGAATCCTGCGCGGCCTTGAAATCGGCGTGAACGATTTCCTCGTCCGCCCCGTGGATCGCAACGAATTGCTGGCGCGCGTGCGCACACAGGCGCGGCGCAAGCGCTTCGCCGACAGGCTGCGAGAGGCGGTGCACGAATCCATGGAGATGGCGGTTACGGACGCCCTCACCGGCCTCCACAACCGGCGCTATCTCGACACGCATCTCGCCGCTATGTTCGACGAATCCATGCGGCGCGGACGCCACCTATCCGTCCTCGTGATGGACATCGACAAGTTCAAGCCGATCAACGACACCTACGGCCACGACGCCGGCGACGAGGTGCTGCGCGAATTCGCCAAGCGCGTGCGCTCGCAGACGCGCGGCATCGACGTCGTGGCGCGTTTCGGCGGCGAGGAGATCGTCGTGGTGATCCCCGATACGGGCCTCGAAATCGCCCGGAACGTCGCGGAGCGCGTCCGAGAGGCCGTCCACGGAGAGCCCTTCGGCATCCATCAGGACACGCGCAAGGTTTCGATCACGGTGTCGATCGGCGTCGCGGCGCGCCAGCCGGCCGACCGCTCGGCGCAGGAAATCATGAAGCGCGCCGATCTCGCGCTTTATCGGGCGAAGGAAGGCGGGCGCAATCAGGTCGTCGCAGCCGCCGCCTGAGCCAGATCGTCGCAGACAAGTCGTCGCGGCGCCGCTGCTTGTGCGCCGGGCGCTTAACGCTTAACCTTTACAAAGAATTAATTTCGTGAATTGAAGCGTAGCCATTGAAAGACTCCGCGGTTCGCGTATTTTGACAGGCAGTCGAAAGGTCAGCCGGTCTCAGGCGCCGGCGCCCAAGACGCCCTTGATGCTCAGGTCCGCCGCATCTCCTGGGTTTTCTGGGGCTTGGCCGGATCGGAAGCGGAAATGCCTCCTCATGACCGCTTCCGTCCGGCCTACCACCTTCCGTAAAGTTAGCCGCCTCAATCACGAGTAGCGCCCCGGCGCGCCCCGAGCATTGATCGCTGGCCGGCCTGCGTTCATCCCCATCGGCTCGCCGACGGCGTGACTGTCTTCCCCGTCGCCATGTAATGCTCAAGATGAAGCTGCGCTACGGCTGAGGCTCGCGCGCGACGCGCTCCGCCACTTCCGCGAGGATCGCATCGATCCGCGCCCGGTTCACGCCGAGATCGGAATAGCCGATCTGGCTGCGCGAATGGAGCGCAAGCATGGAGCGCCCCTGCCCGGCGCCGAAGACCTGCGCGTTGATGGTGTCGGGATAGCGCATCAGGGCGGAGCGCTCGACGAAACGGTCCGCCTCCTCCCAGCGGGCGGAATAGACCGGCTCGGCGCGGGGCCGCGCCATGATCACGTCACGCACGATCTCGCGCAGGCGCCCGCCCGCCACGGGATAGACCGGCGTCTCGACGTCGATGACGGCCGAGGGGCAGATTTCGGGGTTGCAGGCCAGCGCCTCATTGGGAGAGCCGCGCCGTTCGAGCCGCGCGAAATCGACGCCGCCGAGATCGGCGGGGCCGAAGGCGAGCACATAGACGTCGTCGATCCCGCCCGGCTCCTCGCCGCGCCAGAGCAGGAAGGCGAAGCCGGCGGCGATGACGAGCGCGGCGACGGCGAAAATACGGGCGACGGACAGGACGGCCTCCGGGAGGGAACTGGTTCCTTCTTCTACCAGCGAAACGCGACCGTGGATCAGATTTTGCCGCGTCGGCGACGACGCGCTCGATCCCGCTTCCCGTGCGGCCCCAAATCGCCTATGAGCGCGCCATGACGACGACGCCAAAAGTCCGCTTCGCGCCCTCCCCCACGGGGCTCATCCATATCGGCAACGCCCGCACGGCTTTGCTGAACGCGCTATTCGCCCGGCGAGAGGGCGGGGCCTTCGTGCTGCGCTTCGACGACACGGACCAGGCGCGCTCGCGGGAGGAATACGCCGAAGCGATCGTCCGCGACCTCGCGTGGCTCGGCGCCGCGCCCGACGAAACGGCGCGGCAATCCGATCGCGTCGCGCTCTATGACGCCGCGGCCGACGGCTTGCGCGCGGCGGGACGGCTCTATGCCTGCTACGAGACGCAGGACGAACTGGAGCGCCGGCGCAAGCGCCAGCTCGCGCGCGGCCTGCCGCCGATCTACGACCGCGCCGCGCTCGCTCTGACCGACGAGGACAGGGCGAAGCTGGAGGCGGAAGGGCGCAAACCCCATTGGCGCTACAAGCTCGATCCCGTCGAGATCGTCTGGAACGACATGGTGCGCGGCGAGTGCAGGGTCGATTGCGCCTCGCTCTCCGATCCCGTGCTGGTGCGCGAGGACGGCGCCTATCTCTACACCCTCCCCTCCGTCGTCGACGACGCGGAAATGGGGATCACGCACGTGATCCGGGGCGAGGACCATGTCACCAACACGGCCGTGCAGCTCCAGATCTTCGACGCGCTCGGCGCGCCGGCGCCGGCCTTCGGCCATCACAACCTGCTCACGACGGCCTCAGGCGAAGGTCTGTCCAAGCGCCTCGGGCATCTCTCGCTCTCGGCCCTGCGCGAGGCGGGCTACGAGCCGCTGGCGGTCGCCGCGCTCGCCGTGCTGGTGGGCACATCGGAGGCGGTTCGGCCGGTGGCCGATATCGACGCACTCGCCACGCTCGTCGATTTCTCCAACATCTCGCGCTCGCCCGCCAAGTTCGACGAACACGAGCTGGAAAACCTCAACGCCCGCTTCGTCCACGACATGCCCTTCGAGGATGCGCGCGAGCGTCTCGAGGCGCTCGGCGTCGGCGGCGGCGCGGCGTTCTGGGAGGCCGTGCGCGGCAATCTTTCCCGCCTGCCCGAAGCGGCCGATTGGTGGTCGGTCGTCGCGGGGCCGGTGACGCCCGTCATCGAAGACGCCGGTTTCTGCGAGACGGCGGCCGGATTCCTGCCGGAAGGCCCGTTCGACGGCGCGAGCTGGGGCGCGTGGACGCAGGCGCTGAAAGCCGCGACCGGCCGCAAGGGCCGCGCGCTCTTCATGCCGCTGCGCCTCGCGCTGACGGGCCGCGATCACGGCCCGGAACTCGCTCCCCTCCTGCCGCTGATCGGCCGCGAGGCCTGCCTGAAGCGCCTGCGCGGCGAACCAGGCTGATCGCTTTCCCGAGATATGAACCGAGGGTGAAAGTCTTGCGTGAATCTCGCGAGAATTCGCGCAAGCATTCATTCAGCATCCGGCGTAGAATGCCCGTTGCAAGCGAATTTTAACCCAACCGATTAAGACGAACGAGCACATCCGACGCGCAACATGGGCCCATCACAGCAGGGCCGGGCGGAGACTTCTCCACCGGGCGAGCGACAAGGTCCAGGGCGTCTCATCCCATGTCTCGTATCGATCAGAAGTTCGCGGAAATCAACGATGGCGCGGTGGCGATGCCGCCGGCTTTCGCCGGCGCGGTCGCCGCCCTTCCCGGCGCGGAGCGGCTCAAGGGCCTCGCCCTGCGCCTCGCCAATGAGGGCGACGAAGCGCCGACCTTCGACATTCTCGCAATCGACATGACCGGCGCCGTCGCCTGCGCGCTCGGCGAGTACCACGAGGAGGAGGTCGTCGCGGTTTGGCGGCGCCTCGGCGCTTCCTCGGGTCTGCCGTTGATGCTCCAGGACCCGGACGGCTCGCTGCTGGAACCCTATCCGCAGATCGGCGCCGTGCAGCTCGGGGCGACCCGCCAGCGTCGCCGCCACGGGCTGCTGCGCCACCGTCGCCCGCGCTTCCTGACGCGCCGCAAGACCGGCGAGCCGAGCGCGCGCCCCCTAG
>REDO01000100.1 GCA_007693435.1 Salinarimonadaceae bacterium
CCGATCTGCTCGCCTTCGAGCGCCTGAACCGCATCGCCTGAGGAGCCGCCGCGATGTCCTATCCTGTCCGCGATTGTCCATTGTCTGCAATGACTTCCGGCGCTCTCGGGGGAACGGCGCCTCGTCAATCATCGCCCTTGATTGCGCTATGTTCCCCCGAACCCGGTCCTTCCGACCGGCCCTGTCTCCCGATGTCCACCCCTGTCCATGCGAAGGAGGTCCCGATGCCGCCCGCCGCCCTCACCAGGCCCGCTCTGCCCAAGTCCACTCTGCCCAGGTCCAATCGGCCGAAACCCGTCGCGCTCGCCAAGCCCGATCACGACCATCCCCCTCCCCCGCCGCCGCGCAGCCTGGCGGAGCTGATCGAACGGATATCCCGGGATCAGACGCTCTCGTCGACGCGCCGCCGCGACCTCGTCTCCGCCCTGCGCCGGCTCTGCCGGCTGCTGAACCTCGATCCGGCGAGCGAGCCGGCGACGCATGAACGGGTGCGGGTGCTGCTGAAGCAGGTGACGCCGCAAAGGGCGGGGATCGCGGCCAAGACTCTCGAGAACCTGCGCTCGAACCTCGCCGCGGCTCTTCGGCTCTGTTGCGTCAGTCGACCGCGCGGACAGGAGGGGCTGAGCCTGTCCTGGCAGGAACTGCGGCTGGCGCTGCCCCAGGGCGCCGCGCGCTACGGCCTGTCGCGCTTCATCCGCTACTGCAGCGAGCGCGGCGTCACGCCCGCCATGGTCGACGACGAGACGCTGGCCACCTTCGCCGCTCATCTCGAACAGGAAACGCTGGCTCGCGAGCCGAAGCGGCTTGTGCGGGCCACGGCCACGCACTGGAACAACGCCGTCGCGGACATCCCTGGCTGGCCGGCGAGGCGTCTCCAGGCGCCGGAGGGCCGACAGGGTTACGCCATGCCCTGGCGCGCGCTGCCCGAGAGCCTCAGGCGCGAGGCCGAGGTCTGGCTCATCCAGCACGCGACGCCTGATCCCTTCGCGGTCGCCGGCCCCTTGCAGGCGCTGCGGCCCGGTACGATCGAGGCCCGCCGCTTCGGCATCCGCCAGCTCGTCTCGGCGCTGCACGAAACCGGCATAGACGTCTCCGAGCTTCGGTCTCTCGGGGATCTGGCGAGGCCCGAGATCGCGGAGCGCGCCTTGCGCTTTTTCTGGATCCGGGCCGGTGAGAAGCCGACGGTCCAAACCGGCCAGCTGGCGCAGCTTGTGGTGACGATCGCCCGGCAGGTGGCCGGGGCGGACGCGGCGACGCTTGAGCGGCTGCGCCGCTTCCAGGCGGGGCTGCGCCCGAAGCAGCACGGCCTGAGCGCCAAGAACCGCGAGCGCCTGCGTCAGCTCGACGACCGAGAACGCCTCGAAAGCCTGCTGCTCATGCCGCAACGGGTGTTCGAGCGTGTGAGCCGCCTGAGCCAGCCAAGCCGGCGGGACGCTCTCGACGTCCAGATCGCGGTCATGCTCGAACTGCTGCTGATGATGCCGATGCGCCGGCGAAACATCGTGCAGCTGCGAATGGGTCCCGACGGACACATCCGCGAGGGCCGTGGCCCTCACGGCCGCACGCATGTCGTGATCCCGGGGGACGAGGTGAAGAGCGGCAGGCCGCTCGAATACCCGCTGCCGCGCGAAAGCGCCCGGCTTCTCCAGCTCTACATCGCGCGCTTTCGCCCGCTCCTCTCGGACGCGCCCGGCGACTGGCTGTTTCCAGGCGCGCAGGCGGGGGAGCCAAAATCCCTCGATCACGTCAGCCGGCTGTTCCCGAAGACCATCCGGCGTCTGACCGGCCTCGACATCAACCTGCACCTGATCCGCCATATCGGGGCGAAGCTCTATCTCGACCAGAACCCCGGCGCCTACGAGACCGTCCGGCGCGTGCTCGGCCATGCGGCGCGCAGCACCGCCATCGACAACTATGTGGGGCTGGAAGCCGACGCGGCTTTCCGTCACTACGACCAGATCATCCTGAGCCTGCGCAACAGCATCCGCCGGGAGGTCGACGATGACGCGCAGGATTGATCCGAGCCGCCGCCGGCCGCCCCCGCAGGAATGGCCGGCGCGGGATCGCGAGGCCTGGGAGGCGGCGCTGCGCCCCGCCCATCCCTTCGGGGTCGGCGGGCAGGCGTCGCAATGGCGCCCGCTGTCGCAGAAGAAGGTCGCCCAAGCCTATGGCCGCTGGATCCTGTTCCTGAGGGAGCAGGACTGCCTCTGCGACGACGAGGGGCCGGCGGAGCGCGCGTCGCGCGACCGGCTGCGCGCCTATCATGCGCATCTTGTCGGCCAGGATCTGGCGACGGTGACGATCGCCGGCCTGTTCACCGACCTGCGCGAGGCCCTGCGCGTCATGCGCCCGGGGACCGATCTTGCAGTGCTCGATCGGGCGATCGCCGTGCTGCAGGCCAACGCCATGCCGACCCGGGACAAGACGCGGACATATGTGCGGCCCGCCGAATTGCTACGCGCGACGCAGGCTCACCTTGCGGAGCTGGCGCTGGATGCGAGCCGGCATCAGCCGGCGCGCATCCGCACGGGCTTGCAGCTCCTGTTCCTGATCCTGCGCCCGATCAGGAGGGAGAACTTCATCCGGCTGCGGCTCGGGGACGACATCATCCGCAGCGGCGCGGGCGGCTGGCGTCTTCGCCTTCCTCCGGAGAAGACGAAGAACCACGCGCCCTTCGAGGTGGAGCTGCCCGAGCTTCTCGGCTGCTGGCTCGACCGCTACCTCGCGGAATGGCGGCCGGCGCTGCTCGACGGCCGCGCCAGCGACCGCCTCTGGATCACCCATATGGGAACCGAGATGACCGGCGACGGCCTCTACGGCGAGCTTCGCAAGCTCACGCAGAAGCTGTTCCGCAAGTCAATCAATCCGCACGCCTTGCGCGACGGCCCGGCGACGGCGCTGGCGATCGAGGATCCGACTCATGTCGGCGCGGCCAGCCCCATGCTCGGTCATCGCAGCTCGCGGATGGCGGAAAAGCACTACAATCAGGCGCGGACGCTGGAGGCGGCAGAGGCCTGGCAGGACGCCCTGTCCCGCCGGCGTCGCGTGTCGTCTCGGGACAAGGCGCCGCGCATGCCAAGATGATGCGCTTGGTTGTTACTCCGTGGGCGACGTGCCGAGCTCCGCGAAAGGCGACCACTTTGCGCCCCCGATCTCCGTTCACCCCGAAAGCAGACACTTGAGATATACTCATCTCCGAAGTGCACACTGCGATCGGTCATTCCTAAATGGTGACTTTGCCTGTCATTTCGCGGCAGGTAGACATAAATCACGCCACAGTGGCGCATGCCTGCCAACAAAAAGTCTCGGGATTCGAGGCGGCTCGCGAACTGTCCCCAAGGAGACCATCATGAGGATTGATCGGATGTGCTTATTACGCGTTCACGTCTCAACTTGTCCAGTTCAGGACGCCCAAGGTTCAATAACGTGCACAGGAGTGCGTCCGTTTCTTCAGAACTGTAGGCCTCGGCCAGCGGGACGGACGCCCCTCTCGGATGACCGCTGAATCGCGGCGCTGGCGCAGGAATCGGGCCGGTCTCATGCTCATGAAACACACCACGACTACTGTTCTGTTCGTGCTTTCTGGCGTCTGTCAGGGAGAGCACTGGCGACACGCACGCGTTCCTCGCGCGCGCATCTCCACACCACGTATCCCGTGCCTTCTTCAAGAACCTCGCCTCAAATAGCGGCTCCAATCGCGCCCAGGACAATTTCCCAAAAGCCTCTGACGGCGAAATCGTTTCTATTTCAAGGAGATCCAGCAAACCAGCCATGGAACGCTCGTCCAACGCGCCAACGGCGAGCCATTGCCCGTCGGCGCACCGGTACGTCCGATAATATGGCGCGCCGCCGTCGAGTAGATTGGCCTGTCGCTCGTCCACCCATTGACGGTTCGCAAGCAACCCGTACACGCTCGTCATCAGGAGTGCGGCGCCGTCGATCATCGCCGCATCCACGACCTGTCCACGGCCCGTTCGCCCAGCCTCGATCAGCGCTCCAAGCAAGCCTACGGCGAGCAGCATGCCGCCGCCGCCGAAATCGCCGACAAGGTTGAGCGGCGGTATCGGCCGGTCGCCGCCCATGGCGTGCAGCGCCCCGCTCAGCGCGATATAGTTGATGTCGCGCCCGGGGCTCTTCGCCAGCGGCCCTTCCTGACCCCAGCCGGTCACGCGGCCATACACGAGACGCGGGTTGACTTCCCAGCATCGCTCTGGCCCCAGGCCGAGACGCTCCATCACGCCGGGCCGGTGCCCCTCGATCAATGCATCGGACCCTCCGATAATCCGGAGCGCGACATCGGCTCCCCGTTCGTGCTTGAGGTCGATCGAAACCGAGTGCCGCCGACGCCGCATGGGATCGTAGCCGGTGTTGAGAGTCGAAAGGCCGTTTCGCTCGATGCGGACGACCTCCGCTCCCATATCCGCGAGCATCATCGCGCAGAATGGCGCCGGGCCCTGACCGGCGAACTCTACGACGCGCGTGCCCGCCAATACACCCATGCGAAATGTCCCTTCGAATATTCTAAAGAACGTCCAAGGCGTAAAGGCGGTCGATTTCTTCATCGTCGATGCCGAGCAGCTCAGACAGAACGGCTCTCGTGTGCTCTCCGTGATCGGGGCCGACGCTTCGCACATGCCCGGGAGATATCGCCATTTTGGGACAAACATTCGTCATGGCGACCGAGCCGAGTTGTCGATCCTCCAGATGAACGATGGCTTCGCGTGCTTTGAAATGCTCTGAATTGAAAATATCTTCTATGGTATTCACCAGGCCTCCGGAAACTCCATATTGCTCAAAGATCGAGGCGACCTCTGCGAGAGTATGCCGGGAAAACCATGCGGAAATAGTCTGGTCAAGTTCGTCCGCGTTGCGAACCCGCGCAGGGTTCGTCGCAAACCTCTCATCCTCGAGAAGATCACGACGACCTATCGCGGCGGCAAGCCGCTCGAACACGCTTTGTGATGAAGTTGACATCGAAAACCAGCGCTGATCCCTCGTCAGGTAGACGCCGCTCGGCCCCGCGTATTGACTGCGGGTTCCGGATCGCTGGCGGACGACGCCCAACTGCTGATATTCGATCGGCAGGAATTCGAGAAGGCGAAACATGCCTTCGAACAGGGAGAGATCGATCACCTCTCCCGGACGATCTGGATCCGAGTTCCTGCGCTGGCAGGCGATCAGGATGCTCAATGCCCCAAACAGCCCGCCCACCGCGTCGGCGACAGGAAAACCGGCATGCTGCGGCGGCCGGTCGGCGTCTCCGCACAGGTTGGTGAACCCCGAGAAGGCCTCCGCGATGCGGGCGAAGCCCGGCTGTTTCGAAAGGGGTCCGGTTTGACCATACCCGGTCAAGCGCAGAATGATCAGACCCGGGTTCAGGCTGTGCAGAAATTCCGGGCTCAGGCCATAGCGCTCGAGGGTTCCGGGACGAAAATTCTCCACGAGGACGTCGAATTTCGGCGCCATCCGGCACAGCAGCGCGTGGCCGTCGGGCTTTCGCACGTCAAGGGTGATCCCCCTCTTGTTGCGGTTCGTCACCTTCCACCAGAGAGGCGCGCCGTCCTTGTGCGGAGGCAGTTCCCGTAGCGGATCGGCGACGCCCGGAAGCTCGACCTTCACGACCTCCGCCCCGAAATCGGCGAGCAGGGTGCTGGCCATCGGCGCCGCTATCAGCGTCGAAAGATCGAGAATTCTCAAACCCGCAAGCGGCTGGCGCGACATGTCGGTCATAATGTGCCTCCCCTGCCAACCAACTCCGCGGTGATCGCTTGAGCGGCGGTCATTGCAGCGCGACCGCATTGTTCCATGTAAGTTGCGCTGGCTCGCGTCAGCGGAGCGGCGATGGTGACTGCGGCCAGAACCTGGCCTCGCGCTCCATAGACTGGCGCGGCCGCGCCTGACGCGTCCGGGGCCCATTCGCCGGTTCCCGAATACCAGCCGTTGCTTTTAAGCACATCTTGTCGCTGCTGAAGCAGTTCCGGGGTCGGACAAGGCCGCCCGGACGCCTTCTCGCGGGCGAGGTGGGCAAAGAGATCCTGCCATTCCTTGGCGGTCAGACCTGACATCAGGCACTGGCCCGCCGCGCCGAAGTAGACGGGACGGCGCTCTCCGACGTCCAGCACGTACCGGATCGGCAACCTGCTGTGTACGGACGCGGCGACGACGCGATGCCAGCCCTCTCGGACCATGAGGCAGGCTGTTTCCGAGGTTGCGTCGCGCGCCGCCTCGAGAGACGGCAGGGCTATCTCCCGAAGGCCCTGGCCCTGAGCCATCTCCCGAACCAGAGCAAAGCAGCCCCAGGACAACGAGTAACGACGGGTTTGAAAATCGTAAGCGAGAAGACCCTCCTGAACGAGTGTCTTCGCCAGCCGCAGGGTGTTCATCTTCGACAAGGACAGGGTTTCGCTAAGTTCCTTCAGGGTCAGGGGCTTGCTCTGGCCGCCCTCGAACGCCCGCAACATCGCAATCGCTCGGCTCACGGTCTGTAACGTTGTCGTCATACCCGCTCCTAGCCAACTCTGCGGAAGGTACAGATAGAAGTTTTGGATTGTCAAATAGTGCGATCAACGGCAGACCTTCAAGACCGTCACATTGCGAAGCGGCCACCCGGATTCCGCCATTCGTTTCTGGGTTGACGCATTGTTAACATGCGGCCTACCCTTATGTGAGACAATAATAACAAATAGCGTTACGAACTGCGGTTCAACACATGGGAGGACGTCATGATCCGGAAATTTCCAGGAGTGCGTTTGCTGCTGTCAGCGGCGACCGCAGCAATTCTCACCGTGCCCGCCTATGCGCAGCCTATCTCCGTCGACCTGATCTCGGGGCCTTTCGGCACGGGATCCTACGTGCTCAGTAATGCCCTGGAGCAATTCTCTCAAAATCCAGATTCCGGTGTGGTGATCAATTCATCCGAGACGCCTGGTCTGGTTTACAACGCGCGCTTTCTGAATTCTGACGACGAAGCTCGAAAACGCTCCATCATGGCGTTCACCGCAGGCATCAACTATTTGGCCCGCCGTGGCGAAGGCCCTTTCCCGGAGCCCCTTGAATCCGCGTTGGTGATCGCAAATTACAATCTCGGCGCGGTCTGGCTCGCCAGCTTCGACGCGTCTCTTCGCGAGCCGGCCGACCTCAAGGGCCGGCGCGTCGCGCTGGGAACGCCGCCCCAGATTCTCTGGACGATCGAGCCGATGCTCGTCATCCGACACGGCTGGGAGCTCGAAGGCGACATCACGTTGGAGACCCTGGGAACCAGCGAAGCGGCCCAGGCGCTCCTGAACGGAAGCGTCGACGCGGCCATCATCGGCGGTTACGCCAACCCGGAGACCGGCGAGTTCCTGCCTAGTCCTCAAACCGTCGAACTGCAGTCGGCCGGTCGCACGCTATACCACATTCCCTGGGGTCAGGACGCCATCGGCGCCACGATAGACGTCGGCATTCCGCTCATTCACGCGAATATTCCTGCCGGGGCCGTCGAGGGGCTGAACGAGCCGCTCAGCTCGTTCTACGACGCCATCCACTGGGCGGCTTACGCGGATTTCGACGAAGAGGCGGCTTACCGCGTCACCAAGCTGATCATCGAGAACGTAGATTCGTTCTCCGAGTATCATGCTCTCGGAAGACTGATGTCGCCGAGCGCGCTGGTGCACGGCTGGAAGCCTGAGGATTTCCATCCGGGCGCCCTGCGCGCCTATCGTGAAGCTGGCCTGCTGGAGTAATCCCGGCATGCTTCCAGCACGTAGCAAGCAAGATGGGGGCAGGCTCTTGTCGAGCCTGCCCAGCCTCATCGTGACAGCCTTGGGCGTTTCGATGGTGATCTACCATTTGGTGGCGTCACAAACGATAATATTCAGCACATTCGTCCATCAAAGCATCCATCTTGCATTTTCATTTTTGTTGATATTCTTACCCATAATATTTTCACCTATCACGATTTTCGGCCGCATAATTGGCGGCACTCTCTTGATCGCCGGCCTTTCAGCGACATTTTACGTATTTTTTAACGTAAATTACCTTCAAATGAATCTCGGATTTCCTGGCACGACAGACGTCGTGGTCGGAGTGATCCTTATTATTTGCACGATAGAAGCCACAAGAAGAACATGGGGTCTGACGCTTCCTATCGTGGCCACGGTTTTCGTAGCATATTTTTTCTTGGGGCACTTGCTGCCGGGACCACTGTATCATCGTCCCTTTGCATTTGACTTTGTTGTCTCTTATCTTTCCATCGGGTTGACCGGCATCTATGGCTCCTTCCTTTCGATCTCCGCCAACCAGATATTTCTGTTCGTCGTGTTCGGCTCGATGTTCGGAGTATTGGGCATTGAAGGGCTGTTGAACGAGATCGGGAAGGTCGTCGGCCGCCGGTCGCGCAGCGGGCCCGCGCAGACGGCCGTGATTTCGAGCTCCCTCGTCGGCATGATCACGGGCGCCTCCGTCGCCAACGTCGCCGTGACTGGCGCCTTCACCATCCCATACATGAAACGGCGCGGCTATTCGCCGGAACTCGCCGGCGCTATCGAGGCGACCGCTTCGACCGGGGGCCAGCTGATGCCGCCGGTCATGGGGGCCGCCGCCTTCCTCATGGCCTTCTTCATCGGCGTCCCATATGCGCAGGTCATGCTGCTGGGACTGCTTCCGGCGGCTCTTTTCTACGTGGGGGTCATGGCGTCAGTTCATTTCGCGTCGGTCCGTGAGGGCATCAACGCGCCTACGGAGCCGCCGGACTACAAACTGATAATATTGCGCCTCCCCGCGTTCCTGGTCCCGATCACAACCATCGTCGTACTATTGGTGAATAACTACTCGCCGAGCCTGGCGGCATTCTGGGCCATCTTTTCCGCCCTCGTGATCTCCGTGATGCGCAGAGATCGACCCTCGCTGGTTTCCGTTCTCGAAGCTCTGGCGCGCGGCGCGATGATCGGCGCACGGATAGCCGTATCCCTGGCGGTGGTGGGCCTGGTCGCCCAATCCCTCATCACGACGGGACTGGGCTCGCGTCTCGTTGGCCTGGTGGAGCTTCTGAGCGCGGGGAACCTCTTGCTGGCGCTCGTGATAACTATGATCATCTCGATTATTCTCGGATGCGGCGTTCCGCCAGCGGCTGCATACAGCCTTGTCGCAATCACCGCAGCTCCCGCATTGGTCCGAATGGGAGTTCCCGTTATATCGGCTCACTTCTTTGTCTTCTATTTTGCGATTATTTCGGCCGTCACTCCACCTGTCGCAATGGGGGCGCTGGCGGCGACTGCGCTTTCCGGAGGGAAATACTTCCCGACAGCCACCAAAGGTTTCCTGCTAGCCATCTCCGGATTCATCATTCCTTTTTTTATCGTTTTCAACCCGATCATGAGGCTGGAAATATATAGGATTGACTTGGCGATAGGCTCGTTGTTGGCAATGCCGATTGCCATTATTTCGTTGTCAGCTGCGATTTATGGATATGCTTTGCGCAAACTTCACCCGTGGGAGCGTCTGTTACTGGCGGTGGCTACGATAAGCGCATTTGGATTCATGACTTTCCGCCACATGGAAGAATTTCCCCTTGAATATCCGCTGCTGATAACGGCGATCGCTGCGTTTTCGTTCGTCGCTCTGAGGCAAGCGCGCCCGTTCGGGAATAACGTGGGGCCTCATGCAGGCGTTGAGTGACCGTATGAGAAATGCGGCTTGAGTTTTTTCTACGATGCCGGCGGCTCGATTTGCCGATGTTGGAGTCCGGACCCATAAATGCCTTCCGCCGGTGGGGGCTTCCTGATTCACGGTTTCCGAGGGAGATCGTGATGATTCGGGTCTATTCGGCTGACTGAAGGGCAGTTTGCGCGGATTGAGCCACATCTGCCGAAAGACACTCTCGGCAAGCCTCCGGTCGACAACCATCGGGTCACCAGCGGGATCGTCCACGTTATGAATTCCGGCGGGCGCTGAATCGACGCGCCCGATGTCTACGGGTCGCGCAGAGACGCTCTACAATCGTTTCGTTCGCTCAGCTGCGAAGGGTGTTTAGCGCAATCCCTTCCATTTTTTGCCAGCGCGGGCGACCCGCCGGCGCATGTCTTGATCTATTCCTCGGCCGTGAAGGCGTATCGCTCATTATGGCTTGCGCGGGCACGCAGCCCTCCAACTTAATTGAAATTAAGTTGTTATATGTATATTTAATCTATCAAAAATGGTAGTACGCAGTCTGACTACAATTTTACAATCCCTACTACGTAATTTTGCACAATAATTCATGACTGCACCAGAAATTGATCGTTGACATCTCAAACATCAGGCACTTACCTTTCATACAATAACAGGCTGTCGGTAAAACGCTGTGAGGTTGCGATCGCCCAAGGGGAGCACAATGCGATTGAACCCTCCACAGTGCCCCTGATCTAGCGCAAATAGAACAAAATACTCGGAGATTCAGGTTCTTCCGAGCGCAAGTCTTATATTTCTCGCGGAAGGGGGCAGCATGAGCTTTCGGTTGTACCATCTCCACATAAAGTCGACTGATACCGAAAACGCTGCGCAATGGTACGCAAAAGCGTTCGGCCTTGAGATCTATCAGAACGAAATGCGCCCGAGCGGCGACAGGCTTATTCGATGCCGCCCGCGCAACGGTGGAACCGACATTTTCATCTCCGGACCGCCTTCGGGAGAGCATTTGCCTCCAGCGCAGGCAGCGCCCCACCTCGGGCTCGAGCATCTAGCAGACCGTTGAAGAAGTCACACTCGCTCGCATACGAAGCCTGAATCCTCGCCTTTGTGGATGTAGACGT
>REDO01000137.1 GCA_007693435.1 Salinarimonadaceae bacterium
ACAACTTCTGGAACTGGGCCAACCCGCTGCCGAGGCTCCTGGGAACCGACGACGCGCGCACCAACGCCTGGACCGCGCGGCCCCGCGCCGTCCTCGATCGCATCAACAGCGAGGCCGGGCTCAGCGGCGACCAGCGCATCGCCATGAACGACGACGGCGTCGTCAACCTGCCCAATTCCCGCGAAGGCGGGCAGGTGCTCGCCTCCATGTTCTACGCCCAGGACGGGCTCCACGGCTCCCACAACAACGCCTACGGCCAGTTCGACATCGACGAACTCGCCCGCCAACAGGGCCTCAGCCCCGACTTCGTCGCAGGCTTCAACAGCGCCAGACGCCAGATCCTCAACGGCGAGGCCCTCGCCGCCGGCCAGACCCTCGCCTACGGCCTCGCCGCCGCCGCGCCGCGCCTCGCCGGAACTCCGCGCGTCAGCACCAATGTCCGCCTGCCGGGCTCCACCATGCAGAGCGGCGCGCCCACACATGCGACGGCCAACGCGCCTCGGATCCCGATCGTGCGCACCGTTCCCAACAGCCCCGCCAGCCCGGCCAGCCCGGCCCCCGGCAATGTCCGCCTGAACCCCGGCGCCGCAGCGGCTCCGCCGACCGGAGCCGGAGGCCTGCCGCCGGCGACCGCGCGGCCCCAGATCCCCGCCCAGACCGGAATCGACGCGCGCAACGCCACCATCGACGTCCCGGCCACCGTCATCCCCAACACGCCGAGCGTCGGATCCCCCGCGCCCGTCGGTCAGCGGCGCCTGCCGGGAACCCCGCCGCCCAGCATCCCCGACGTGCGCACCTCCGATTCCATCGTGCGCCCCGCCGCGCCCGTGCTCCAGTTCCCAAACGCCCCCGGAGTCGCGCCCCCCGGAGTCGCGGCCCCAGGCGCTTCGCCCGCGCTGCCCGCCACAGGCCTGCCGGGCTCCCTATCGACGACGCCGCGTCCCGCGCCCGTCGTTCCCGCGCCCACCGCTCCCAATCTCGGTAACGCCGGAGCCGCCAGGCCGCGCCCGGTCGCGCCGAACACCCTCGCGCCGAACGCCGCCGCGCCAAACCCCGCAGCGTCCAGCGCCATTCCGCTCGCAACCACGCCGCAGCCGGCCGTCACGCCCCAGACCGGAAGCCTGCAGACCGGAAGCGCGCAGACGCAGCCGCTCCCGCAAAGCGGACCCGCGACCGCCGTCCGCGACCGCCCCGCGCCAACGCTCCAGTTCGAAACCCCAACGACGCCGGGAACACTCGCAAACGGCGGCTCCGCAAACGTCGCGCCGCCCGCAGCAGCGAGCGCCACGGGCGACGGCGCGACCGGAAACGCAACGCCCGGCGCGCCCACGACGCCCCTCGCGACGCCCGGCGCGCCCCCCGCCCCGACAATCCCGGGCGCCGGGGCGCCCATCGGTCTCTCCGGAGCCAATCCCTCGCCCACGCCCCCCGTCCCGCCGTCAGGCGCCGGCGCCCCCGTCACGCCTGACACAGACGCCCTCAACGCCGCAGGCGACAGCGAACCGACAACCGACAACGTCGACGGAGCCGCAAACAACCCGCCCCGGAACCCGCCAATCAGCCTATCGCCGCAAAACCCCGAACCGGGCGACAGCTCCGCCATCACCCCCAGCACGCAGACCGGACGGCCCGGAACGAGCGGCACCCAGATCGAGGCGTTCGAGACCGGCATTCCGCCGATCGACCCCTCAGACATCCAGGTCGGACGCACCCGCGCCGCGCCCGCCACGGCCAACCCGGCCACCCCGGCGCGGATCGCCGAGGCCGTCCGCGCCGCCAATCCGGACGCCGAGGTGCAGCTCGTCCATGGCGGCACGATCGCGGAGGTGACCTATGTCAGCGGCACGGGCGACCGCGCCCAGACCCGCACGGCGCTGGTCGGCAATTACCAGGACATCCGCGACTACAACCCGGAACTCGCCCGCGCCGCCAACCAGTACCTGCCCAACCAGAGCCTGCTCTATGACGGCCGCTCGCCGGAATCCGTCGATCAGGTCTTCGAAGGCGCCGACATCTCCGTCATGATCGCCGATCCGGCCGGCAGGCCCATCGGCATGGCCAACCTGACCTACCAGACCGCGCTCTACCGCGACGGCTCGACCGGACCGGTGCTCTATCTCGCGCAGGTCGCGGGCGAACGCGGCGGCGGCAGCCAGGCCACCGCCATGCTCCACGACATCGCCCGGGCCGAGGGCACCTCCATGACCGCCAGCGCCTTCCCCGGCAATGTCTGGAACCCGCCCAGCGAGCGCTTCCCCGGGGGACGCTCCGGCCTCTACGGACCCAACCCCTCTCCGGGCAATCCCGAGCCGGACGCCATGATCGCCTGGCAGGCCTCCGACACCAATCCCATCGACGCCAACGGCGTGCCCAACCCGCCGCGCATCAGCCTCAACCCGGACCGCTTCGGACCCGACCAGCCCCTCACCGCCAACCCGGACGGGACCTCGATCTTCGCGCCGATGCATCCCTTCCCGGTCGAGCCCTTCCCGCAGAACCTCGGAACGGCACACGGCCGCCCGCTCACACAGACCTACGAGAACGGCATGTATTCCGTGCGTCTCGGCGATGATCCCAACCCCGTCGCCAGCGCCGGGCGTCCGTTCTCCATCGAACAGTTCGAGCAGGCCGGATCACGGCCGCGCCAGGCCCTCGACGCGCGCGCCGAGGCCGCCGGAATCGCCACCGGCGATCCCACGCTCGCCTTCGTGCCCGAACAGAACCCGACCATCGATCCCGGAACCAGCCTGCGCAACGCCGATCGCGTCAAGTACACCTGGCTCTACGGCGCCGAAGACCCCGACAACCTCAGCGTCGACGACCTGCCCGCCTTCGTCTTCCTCGACGACAGGCTCGGAGACCAGCCGATCCGCCATCCGTTCGACCCGAACCAGCCCGACAGGCCCGGAAACCCCAACAGGCCCTCAAGCGTCTTCGGACAGCCATACCCCGATCAACCCCCGGCAAACCACGCAGGACCGCAGTCAAACATCAGTGGACCAGAGGGAGCGGGAGCGATCACCGTCGCCGATACGCCAACGATGTCGGCGCAGGAGCGCCTCGCCCTCTCAGACTACTTCAATGCGAACGCAATCGAAATTCCCGGCAATGCTGACGGGACGATGACGCCGCAACAGAGGGAATTCTTCTATCGGGCCATCCGCGATCAGATGAACGCGCAGCCTCCCGTGATCGTTCGCTCAAGCGACTCGGGACTAGGTGGTAGCTATTCCGCTGATCAACAGTACATCCAGTTTGATCAAGCGGGACTGACAAATCGCATGCAGTTCATTATCGCAGGAGATCAGGCAAACTCACCATACGGTAATCGTGACGAATTCGGCATCCGAGAGCTCACCTACTTGCAAATGCTGGACGCCCAGCAACAAGGAGTTGATGTATTCCTCTGGAACTGCAATACTGCTTCGATCCGCGCACGGGATTCACTTCGCGATCCGCGCGGGGTTGGGCCGGATATCGACACCTCGCGCATGCGGGTCGTGATTCTGGTTGACGAGACGTCAGACCTGATCGCAAGCCATGCGCAAGCGAATGGGTACCAGCCGGCAGCCATCATCGGCACTGCCGGCACGGTCAACAGTCACGCCTATCGCGACCAGGTGCTCGAAAAGACGGACGGACGTCTGCGTCTGCAGGAGGTTGCCGCTCCGAACTGGGCGACAATTGTCGATAGCCAAGCCCATCTCAGCACGGACCCAGCCATTCGTGAATCCGTCATGCGTGAGGGGCAGGCGATCGTGGACCTAGTCGATCCGCATGTCGGAGTCGTCTATTATTGCTGCACGCACTACCCGGCGCTCGACGAGTTCGTGCAGCAGGCCTTCCTCAATCGCGGCATGGATGTCGTCTTGATCGACCCGGCCCAGAATATGGGCGAGAGGGCTCTTGAGGCGATCGGCCAAATTGCTGTTGAGCGCGGCGGCATCGGCTACCGGAACCCTGAGCTGCCGGGCGTGATTGTTAATACCAGCGCCCCGTCGGCAAGTGTCGCGCCAGCCTTCCCCGCAACCAATCCAAAGATCTACAACCAAATTAAGCAGCCTGTTCCAATCATAGGCGGTGACGAATTCGGCAATCAACATATCACTTTGCCAGAGGACGTTATGGGTGGTGAGATCCGTTTCGGCACCGACGACGACGATCTGACGATCATCGTCCCGCCGAATGCGCGTCCCGTCCGCCCTGGCGATGAGTCAGGCTCTACACAGGATCCGGACAGCACAAATCGCTGACCTGACAGTCAGATTTAAGATCCAAGCGAGGGCGCCGAGCAGTCGGCTCCCTTTCTTTTTTGTGCGACAATGTGCAGCGGTCCAGCCGCTGCCGCGAGAGCGCTCCGAAAATGAACAAGTCGGATTGACGTGTTCGCCATACGCCTCGACGGTCCATCAATGGCCCGATGAAGGCCGCGTGCGAACTCGAAAAGGCCGTCCGAAGGCGGGTCGGTGCGGTCGCAAGGCAACCGCGGAAGGACCCGGCCGAATCCTTCTCGGCATGTATGTGTACGCGTCGCCAAGTCTTGCGGGCCTGGAGGAAGCACAAGAAGCATCGTGTTGCCGCAGCATCCGCGCATGCGGCGTCGGCACGCCCAAGCCAAAAACCTTATATCGACAGGACGCTTTCGATACGCGAAGCGCCAGTTCCCGCGTTCGCAGCGGCGCTCATGCTGATCGGCGCCGCACAGGTTTTCAGAATCAGTTGGCGGTCAACTCAGGACGATCTCTGCGAAGCGAATGAAGTCTCAATGATCGTGCTGGCGGGTAGAACTTGCTGACCGTAGAGGTGTAGGTGACCAGCGTACCCTGCGCCCGGTCGCTGAAATAACCAGACTACTCTTCGCCCACATTTCCCAAGAATCATATGCGAGCGAATCGGCGGCCCAGTAGATTTTACGCCGCGCTTTCGGAAACTCGCAAAATAATCTGGCTATGGTTCGGTTGAGCATCGGCGCCCCGAATGACCGACTCGGTCTGCCAGAAAAACGCGGCTGGGGACGATTCCGGAATTGGTGGAAACCAGCACAAGAAAAAGGCGCGAGGCGAACTTTCCGTTCGCCTCGCGCTTTCGCTGATCCACCAATCAATCGGATCAGGGGGTCTCGCTCGCCTCGGGCAGAACCTCCGGCGCCGGCGGTTGGTCCAGTCCCAGCATCTGGCGGATCTGCGCCCAATCGTCTGCATTCGGATTGTACCCACCCTGGGTTCCGTAGACGGTCAGGCCCGCGGGGTTGGGTTGGGCGTTGAAGTCGATGTTGCCCTGCGGGCGAAGACCGAAGTTTCCGGTCGCCGGATTCTGGTTGATGACCGTGCCGACCGTCGTCGGCCGGATCGGCACGCGCATACGCGTGCTCAGAATATTGATCGGTAGGTCGCCGCGATCCCCGCCGAGAGGCACCAGGAACCGGACTTCATCTGTCACGCCGAACCGGGTCGCGGCCAGCGAGCCAACGATCGTCGGCTCGAAAATGGGCGCTGCCCTGTCCTGGTCGAACCGGTAGGGGCCGGTTCCGGTGCTGCCGCGAACGACCGGGGTCTGCAAGACGCCGGACCCGAGCTGGGCGAACGCAGAGCGCTGGATGCCGATATTGTCTGTGAGGTTCACGGCGATTCCACCCCATTGGGTCGGGCCGCCGCCGACGAAATTCACCCAACCCATGTACTCGGGCTGTCCCGTGGTGGGATTGCGCGTGCTCGCGACAGTTGGTTGCGCCGTTCCCACCTCTCCGGGCAGGCCGGGCCTCAGCGCCATTCCAGGCGTCCCCGCAGTCCAGATGGTCACGTTGCCATTCGGCGTCCCCGGAACGGGAACGGTGGCATAGTGGATATCGACCCCGCGTGGCACGATCGCGATCTGGCGATAGATCTGCGCCAGCTCCGGCGGCAATTCGCTCGGCGAGTCTGATGTGAAGGTTCCGAACTGGGTCTCTCCGGTGGCGATGCCAGCCGCCAGCAGGCCGAGGCCGCCATTGGCGATGGTCTGAACCGCTCGCCCGCTCCCCTGCGCAAAGTTGCCGAGAAGTTGGGGCATTCGCGGATGGCCGAGCGAATTGTTCCAGACGTTGACGATATGCGCGCCCTGCGGATGCTCACCGAGGGCCTCCCATGCCTCGCCTGCTTGATGGGCGACATTGCGCAATGGCGCGCTCAGGCTCTGGCCAGCGGGGGTTTCAAGGAAGTAGTTCAATCCCCGCACGCCTGCGCCGAATGCTGTGCCGATCGGATCGACGACGGCGCCGAGAACTGTGCCGGTCGTCCGGATCGCGCGCTGCATGGGAGCAGGAATTGCATCCCATGCCTCGAGCGCGGCGCCTTGCGCCCCGCCGAGCACTTCATTCCTGAAGTCGGCGATCGGGCGCCAGGTGTCACCGACATATTCCACGAGATGGTAGCGCCCGTCAGCGAGTCGCTGCGCGAATGGAATGCCCGTCTGCTCCGAGAGCACGGCCGCCTCGTTCAGCATAACCTCCGGCATGTCGTTGAGAGTGCCCGATGCGAGGATCTCAGGCGGGACGATTTCGGCGAGGTTGTCAGGAATTCGCGGCTGCAGATCTGCAGCCGAATTGATCATCGGCCCGTCATTGGCGGGAGCGCCGAAGAGTGGGAGCCGGACCGAACTATCGAATGAGAGCGGGTCGCTCGACTGAGCGGGGTTGCTGAACAGAGAGACGCTGTTCGGGTCCGTCGGCATGTTCAGGTTGCCGTTGAAGTCGAAGGTCGTCACCGGCGCGCCGGCGGATTCGCCGGTAATCGGTGGAACGAGTTCGTCAATATTGGAAGGAACGCGTGGCGCGAGGTCGCCTGCCGTCGTTATGGTCGGCGCGTTTGCTTGGCCTTGCGGGATGATCGTGCTGGCCGCTCCCTCTGGTCCACTGATGTTTGACTGCGGTCCTGCGTGGTTTGCCGGGGGTTGATCGGGGTATGGCTGTCCGAAGACGCTTGAGGGCCTGTTGGGGTTTCCGGGCCTGTCGGGCTGGTTCGGGTCGAACGGATGGCGGATCGGCTGGTCTCCGAGCCTGTCGTCGAGGAAGACGAAGGCGGGCAGGTCGTCGACGCTGAGGTTGTCGGGGTCTTCGGCGCCGTAGAGCCAGGTGTACTTGACGCGATCGGCGTTGCGCAGGCTGGTTCCGGGATCGATGGTCGGGTTCTGTTCGGGCACGAAGGCGAGCGTGGGATCGCCGGTGGCGATTCCGGCGGCCTCGGCGCGCGCGTCGAGGGCCTGGCGCGGCCGTGATCCGGCCTGCTCGAACTGTTCGATGGAGAACGGACGCCCGGCGCTGGCGACGGGGTTGGGATCATCGCCGAGACGCACGGAATACATGCCGTTCTCGTAGGTCTGTGTGAGCGGGCGGCCGTGTGCCGTTCCGAGGTTCTGCGGGAAGGGCTCGACCGGGAAGGGATGCATCGGCGCGAAGATCGAGGTCCCGTCCGGGTTGGCGGTGAGGGGCTGGTCGGGTCCGAAGCGGTCCGGGTTGAGGCTGATGCGCGGCGGGTTGGGCACGCCGTTGGCGTCGATGGGATTGGTGTCGGAGGCCTGCCAGGCGATCATGGCGTCCGGCTCGGGATTGCCCGGAGAGGGGTTGGGTCCGTAGAGGCCGGAGCGTCCCCCGGGGAAGCGCTCGCTGGGCGGGTTCCAGACATTGCCGGGGAAGGCGCTGGCGGTCATGGAGGTGCCCTCGGCCCGGGCGATGTCGTGGAGCATGGCGGTGGCCTGGCTGCCGCCGCCGCGTTCGCCCGCGACCTGCGCGAGATAGAGCACCGGTCCGGTCGAGCCGTCGCGGTAGAGCGCGGTCTGGTAGGTCAGGTTGGCCATGCCGATGGGCCTGCCGGCCGGATCGGCGATCATGACGGAGATGTCGGCGCCTTCGAAGACCTGATCGACGGATTCCGGCGAGCGGCCGTCATAGAGCAGGCTCTGGTTGGGCAGGTACTGGTTGGCGGCGCGGGCGAGTTCCGGGTTGTAGTCGCGGATGTCCTGGTAATTGCCGACCAGCGCCGTGCGGGTCTGGGCGCGGTCGCCCGTGCCGCTGACATAGGTCACCTCCGCGATCGTGCCGCCATGGACGAGCTGCACCTCGGCGTCCGGATTGGCGGCGCGGACGGCCTCGGCGATCCGCGCCGGGGTGGCCGGGTTGGCCGTGGCGGGCGCGGCGCGGGTGCGTCCGACCTGGATGTCTGAGGGGTCGATCGGCGGAATGCCGGTCTCGAACGCCTCGATCTGGGTGCCGCTCGTTCCGGGCCGTCCGGTCTGCGTGCTGGGGGTGATGGCGGAGCTGTCGCCCGGTTCGGGGTTTTGCGGCGATAGGCTGATTGGCGGGTTCCGGGGCGGGTTGTTTGCGGCTCCGTCGACGTTGTCGGTTGTCGGTTCGCTGTCGCCTGCGGCGTTGAGGGCGTCTGTGTCAGGCGTGACGGGGGCGCCGGCGCCTGACGGCGGGACGGGGGGCGTGGGCGAGGGATTGGCTCCGGAGAGACCGATGGGCGCCCCGGCGCCCGGGATTGTCGGGGCGGGGGGCGCGCCGGGCGTCGCGAGGGGCGTCGTGGGCGCGCCGGGCGTTGCGTTTCCGGTCGCGCCGTCGCCCGTGGCGCTCGCTGCTGCGGGCGGCGCGACGTTTGCGGAGCCGCCGTTTGCGAGTGTTCCCGGCGTCGTTGGGGTTTCGAACTGGAGCGTTGGCGCGGGGCGGTCGCGGACGGCGGTCGCGGGTCCGCTTTGCGGGAGCGGCTGCGTCTGCGCGCTTCCGGTCTGCAGGCTTCCGGTCTGGGGCGTGACGGCCGGCTGCGGCGTGGTTGCGAGCGGAATGGCGCTGGACGCTGCGGGGTTTGGCGCGGCGGCGTTCGGCGCGAGGGTGTTCGGCGCGACCGGGCGCGGCCTGGCGGCTCCGGCGTTACCGAGATTGGGAGCGGTGGGCGCGGGAACGACGGGCGCGGGACGCGGCGTCGTCGATAGGGAGCCCGGCAGGCCTGTGGCGGGCAGCGCGGGCGAAGCGCCTGGGGCCGCGACTCCGGGGGGCGCGACTCCGGGGGCGTTTGGGAACTGGAGCACGGGCGCGGCGGGGCGCACGATGGAATCGGAGGTGCGCACGTCGGGGATGCTGGGCGGCGGGGTTCCCGGCAGGCGCCGCTGACCGACGGGCGCGGGGGATCCGACGCTCGGCGTGTTGGGGATGACGGTGGCCGGGACGTCGATGGTGGCGTTGCGCGCGTCGATTCCGGTCTGGGCGGGGATCTGGGGCCGCGCGGTCGCCGGCGGCAGGCCTCCGGCTCCGGTCGGCGGAGCCGCTGCGGCGCCGGGGTTCAGGCGGACATTGCCGGGGGCCGGGCTGGCCGGGCTGGCGGGGCTGTTGGGAACGGTGCGCACGATCGGGATCCGAGGCGCGTTGGCCGTCGCATGTGTGGGCGCGCCGCTCTGCATGGTGGAGCCCGGCAGGCGGACATTGGTGCTGACGCGCGGAGTTCCGGCGAGGCGCGGCGCGGCGGCGGCGAGGCCGTAGGCGAGGGTCTGGCCGGCGGCGAGGGCCTCGCCGTTGAGGATCTGGCGTCTGGCGCTGTTGAAGCCTGCGACGAAGTCGGGGCTGAGGCCCTGTTGGCGGGCGAGTTCGTCGATGTCGAACTGGCCGTAGGCGTTGTTGTGGGAGCCGTGGAGCCCGTCCTGGGCGTAGAACATGGAGGCGAGCACCTGCCCGCCTTCGCGGGAATTGGGCAGGTTGACGACGCCGTCGTCGTTCATGGCGATGCGCTGGTCGCCGCTGAGCCCGGCCTCGCTGTTGATGCGATCGAGGACGGCGCGGGGCCGCGCGGTCCAGGCGTTGGTGCGCGCGTCGTCGGTTCCCAGGAGCCTCGGCAGCGGGTTGGCCCAGTTCCAGAAGTTGTTCCAGGCGTTGTCCTGCGGGATGGCCGGGTTGAGATCGGGGCTGGTGATGTCGACGCCGACCGGGGCGCTTCCGAGGGTCTCGCGGGCCCTCTGGACGAAGGCGGCGTTGGGGTCCGCGACGGGCGCCGGCGGGCCGGCGCGCTCCGGCGGAATGTTGGAGACCTCGTTGGTGTTGCTGCGCCGCCAGTCGGTGACGGCGCGGTTCAGGTTGTTCCAGCCTGTCGTGTTGCGGGCGTCGGGGGAGAAGGTGGCCTCGGAGATGACCTGTCCCGGCGCGGCCTCGTAGACGACGCGCGCGCGGGAGATGTTCTCCTGCGTCAGCGCCTGTCCGGGCGGCAGCCAGAAGGCGCGGCTGTTCTCGTTTTGACGGTTGGGCTCGATGACCAGCGTTCCGCCCTCGAAGGGAGCGGTGCGGTATTCGGGGGCGGGCTGGCGCTGGGAGGCGGCGGGCGGATTGGGCACGGTGGTGCGCAGCGCGTCCTGCGCGGCGCCGGCGCCGCCCTGGCGGTAGCCCTGCGCATAGGCGCCCCAGGCGCGGTCCCAGGACTGGGCGATGCCGTAGCCGTTGGCGCGCATCGAGCCGTAGAGCTCGTGCGCCAGCGTGGCGGAGCGCGGATCCATGCCGCGTTCGGTGAAGCTGTCGCGCGTGACGCTGTTGGGCGCGCGGCCGGCCACGTCGCTCTGGACGTAATCGGCGAAAGCGGCGTCGATGTTGCGTCGACCCTGTGTGCCGGGTTCGAAACTCGCTGCGGTGACGGTCTGCCCCGGCGCGGCTGTGAAGACCACCCGCTCGCGCCCGTTTGGCAGGGTGAGCGTGGCGGTGGTGACGCCGTCGCCGTCGGTTTTGGTGGTGATGTCGCCGAAGTGAGAGGTCAGGACC
>REDO01000054.1 GCA_007693435.1 Salinarimonadaceae bacterium
GTCCAAAATTTCACGACTGCCGACAGTTGACGCCACCCCCGCGATTGTACACTCGTTACCGAAACGATAGCTCCGGTCGAACCTGGGCTAAGGCGCGCGGCGACTTCCTGGAGCAGGGGTGTTTGGACGCGCTATGGGGGACTTCCGCGATGACGCCGCCTGAGAAGCCCGACATGAAGCCCATCGACGAGCAGTTCTACAATTGGTACAACAACATCGCGAAGGTGCACCCATGACTGGTTTCGTCGTCACGCCGCCGCCGCAGACCTCCCTGCCCGTGGTCGGCACCTCCGTCCGCTTCCCCGTGCGGCGCGTCTACTGCGTGGGCCGCAACTATCTCGCCCATGTGCGCGAGATGAAAGGAAACGCGGACGAACGCGATCCGCCGTTTTTCTTTCAAAAGCCGGCCGACGCGATCGTCCATGACGGCGGCGTCTCGCCTTACCCGCCCGGCACCGCCGACCTTCATCACGAGGTCGAGTTGGTCGTCGCGATCGCCAAGGGCGGACGCAACATTCCCGTCCAGTCGGCCCACGAGCACGTCTACGGTTACGGCGTCGGCGTCGATCTGACCCGCCGCGATCTCCAGGCGGTGGCCAAGAACAAGGGCTGGCCCTGGGAGATGGGCAAGAGTTTCGACCACAGCGCCCCCATCGGCGCCCTGTCGCCCGCGGCGGTCGTCGGCCACGGCTCTCGGCGCATCCGCCTGAAGGTGAACGGCGTAGTGCGCCAGGATTCGACGACGGAGCACATGACGTGGTCTGTCGCCGAAATCATTGCGGAGCTGTCGAAGCAGTACGAGCTGCACGCCGGCGACGTCATCATGACGGGCACGCCGGAAGGCGTCGGCGCCGTCGTCGCGGGAGACCGCATCGAGGCCGAAGTCGAGGGGCTTGCGACGCTCACCGTGACCATCGGACCGGAGGCGACGTAGCGCCAACGCGCTGGCGTCGTCGTAGAGACGGTCTCGAAAAGCAAGGAGGCAGGGCCACGCGGGCAGCTGCCGTGAGGTCGTCTCGAAGCGTCCCGGAGTTCGCGCCATGTCTGGAACCAATGACGCCTTCAGCATGAACGACGCCCCCATGCGCATCGGCCGCGTGACGCTCAAGGCGCGCGACCTCGCGGCGGTGTCGCGCTTCTACCGCGAGGTGATCGGCCTCGCGCCGATTTCGGAAGCGGCCGGGTCCGTCACGCTCGGGGCCGGCGGAAAGCCGCTTCTGGAGATCCTCGGCGATCCTTCCCTTACGCTCGCCGACCGCCGCGAAGCCGGCCTCTTCCACACCGCGTTCCTCCTGCCGAACCGCGCCGATTTAGGCCGATGGCTGAGCTTCGCGGGTGCGTCGGGATTGCGTTTGCAAGGCGCTTCGGACCACGCGGTGAGCGAGGCGGTCTATCTCGCCGATCCGGAAGGCAACGGGATCGAGATTTACGCCGACAGGCCGCCCTCGCGATGGCCCATGTGCGACGGCCACATCGAGATGGTCTCCGAGCGGCTCGATATCGACGACCTGATCGCCGCCGGCGCAGGAGGCATCTGGAGCGGGATGCCCGACGGGGGAATCGTCGGCCACGTCCACCTGCAAGTCGGTGACACGGCGCTGGCCGAGCGCCATTACGGCGACCTGTTCGGCCTTGACGTCACCTGCCGCTATCCCGGCGCGAGCTTCTTCGGCTCCGGCGGCTACCACCATCAGCTCGCCGGCAATGTCTGGAACAGCCGAGGCGCAGGCGAGCGGCCCGACGGGCGAACCGGACTGGCGTCGTTCGAGATCGTCTTCAACGAGCCGATCGCCCGCGCCGCCGTCGAGGCGCGGGCGGCGCAGGCGGGGTTGGCCGTCGAGGAGCACGCGGACGGTTCCGGACTGCGCGACCCGTGGGGAACGCTCGCAAGCCTTCGTGACGGCTGAATCTTTCCCGACGGGGCTTTCATTGCGGTTGATGGCGCTGGCGCGCGCATCAGATTGGCGGGCTCCTGCTCCTTGCCGGTCTTCTCGCCGTCCGGTCTGACGTCGTGCCGCCGATAGATCAAACGACTTGCGTCTCAAGTTCGACGTGCAATCATTGCGATTGTCGCCAAGTGATAAACGCTCAGATTGTATATCCAATAGAGGCCCAACATGGCGCACGAAATGCTCCGCGACGCCTGGCAGATCGACGGCTCCGCGACCGCGCAGGCGCACGAGGACGGACTGGTCGCCGCCTATCTCGGCCGATGCGCGCAGCGCCTCGTCGATCTGACCGAGGTGCACCCCGGCGACAGGATTCTCGACATCGCCTGCGGGACAGGCGTTCTGGCCCGCAAGGCGGCCGAACGGGCGGGCGGGCAGGGGCGCGTCGCGGGGCTCGACCTCAATCGCGACATGCTCGCGCTCGCCCGACGCCTCGCGCCCGGCATCGAATGGCGCGAGGGCGACGCCTGCGCGACGCCCTTCGCAAACGCCTCGTTCGATGCCGTCCTCAACCAGATGGGGCTGATGTTCTTTCCCGACCCGGCCCGGGCGCTCACGGAGATGAAGCGCGTCCTCGCGCCGGGCGGCAGGCTTGCCGTCGCCGTGCCCGCGCCGCTCTCCGAGAGCCCGGGCTATGCGCTCTTCGCCGCAATCCTGCGCCGTCACGCGGGCGAGGAGGCGGCCGCCTTGCTGGAGCGATACTTCGCCTTCGGCGACCATGCGGGGCTCGCCCGCCTCGCCCGCGACGTGGGTCTCGGCGGCGCCCGGATCGCGCGAATTGAGGGGACCATGCGGCTTCGCGAGGCGGCCGATCTCCCCCGGCTCGAAATCCGGGCGACGCCGATGTCGGGCCTCGTCGACGCCTCAGCATACGCCGCCATCGTGGCGGAATGCGAAACTGCGCTCGCAAGCTTCCGCGATCCGCAGGGCCATATCGCCTTTCCCCTGGACGCGAGCGTCATTCTCTGGCGCAAGGTCTGATGCCGCTTCCTGCGGATTGTCTCGCACGCATCGCGGCCCGATCATCGCGACCGCCGTTGGAGGAAAGCACATGGCGCAGCAATTTCACGACCGGCGGGACGCTGGAGAGGCGCTCGCCGCGCGCCTCGCGCGGTTGAACCTGCCCGATCCCGTGGCGCTCGCGCTGCCGCGCGGCGGCGTTCCCGTCGCAGCCGCGATCGGGCAGCGGCTCAACGCGCCACTCGATATGATCTTCGTGCGCAAGATCGGCGTGCCGATGAACCCGGAATTCGCCGCTGCGGCCTTCGTCGATTTGGGGGCGGGGGAGATCGTGACGAATCCCGGCGCGCTCTCGCTGCCGGGCGTGACGCAGGAATATCTGGAGGCTGAGGCCGCGCGCGCACGCGCGGAGATCGACCGGCGCCGCGGGCTCTACTTTCCCGCCGGATTCGAAAGTCCGTCGCTCGCGGGCAAATCGGCGATCGTGGTGGATGACGGGATCGCGACGGGAGCGAGCATGCGCGCGGCGCTCCTCGCCCTACGGCGCGCCGCGCCGGCGCGGATCGTCGTCGCCGTCCCCGTCGCTCCGTCCGATTTCGTGGCGCGGCTCGCGCGTGAGGTGGACGACGTGGTCTGCCTGCAGTCGCTCGACGATTTCGGGGCGGTCGGCGCGTTCTACAATGATTTTCGCCAATTGTCGGACGAGGACGTGGTCGCGATCATGCGCGAGCACGTCCGCCCGTCATCGCCAGCCCCGCAGCCGCGCCGATGAGGGCCGGCGCGACGAGAAATGCGTAGGTCAGCGCGTAGGAGCCGAGCCAGCCATAGACGGAGACGAAGAGGCTCGGGAAGACCAGCACACCCCCGAAGGCGGCGATGTTGCCGATGCCGCTTGCGGTGGCGATCAGTTCCGTAGGCGAAACCCGCACGATCTCTGCGACCGCGAGCCCGTTCCAGCCAACCGCCGTGAGGCCGAAGAGGATCGCGAGGCCGAACACGATCCAGCGGGGCGTCTCGGGACCGAGCAGCGAAAAGCCGAAGGCGGCGGCGGCGGCGAGGATCCCGATAACGACGAGGCACGCGCCGTTGCTCTGGATGCGATCCGCGATCAACCCCCAGCTGATGCGCCCGACGACGCCCGCCGCCTGCACGACCGCCAGAAGCGTACCGCCGAGGATGGCCCCGAAGCCGAGTTCGAAAACCGAGAAATTTACGATAAAGGCCAAGAGGCACAACTGGATTCCGGCGAAGCAGAACGAACAGAGGCAAAGCGCTGGAAGCCCGGGGCTGCGCCATGCGCTTGTCGCGCCGCGCAGGAACAGCGAGCCGGGCGGCGTGTCTTTCGGTTTTTCGCCATCCCAGCGCGGCCTCACGCGGATCATCGAGGCGGCCAGCAGAAGGGCGAGGGGCGCGATCGCGAGCACCGCCGCTTTCCAGCCGAAGGCCACGGCGATCGCCGGGGTGACGATTCCCGCCGCGATACCGCCGATCGGCACGCCCGTCTGCTTGATCGAGAAGACAAGGCCGCGATTACGGGCGTTGGTGTAGCGAGCCAGAAGCTGGGCGGCGGCCGGATTGGTGAGACCGTGCGCGGCTCCGATCGCCATCGACGCCAGGATGATCGCCGGCGTTCCGGGCGCCGTTGCGACCGCGCATCCCGCCACGCAGCAAAGAAGCGCGATCTGGCTCACGCCGCAACCGCCGAAATGGCTTACGAGCGCGCCTGAAAGCAGCGAGATGACCATTCCAGTCGCATAGACTATCGCGATCTGATAGCCGATCACGACGGCCGGCAAGCCGACGCTCTCCGCAACGAGCGGAGCGATGGCCGAGAGTGCGAGCACGCTCCACGAGACTACGGCCTGCGTCGAGAGCGTCGCGACAAGCACGATGACCAGTGCGCCGCCGGCGGCGCGCGCCTTGTTCACGTCCGGCTCCCGCGAGCGTTCGGAACGTCCGAGTTTTGTATGCCCGACGGCATATGACCTCCGATTCCGCGCCGCAGCGACGCGTCAGCCAGATTCAGAGGTTTATCGTCCGGCAGGCCGGCTCAGAAGCGGAGAACGGGAGAAACGATTTGCGCGCGAACGAACGGCGGCGGGTTGCGGGCGGCGCGGAAGTTTCAGCGCGCGCCGGCCGGAGCGGCGCAATGGGCGCCGCTCGCCGCCTGGCCGGATCCGAGAGCAATCGCCGGCGGCGCGATGAAGGGGTTCAGGCGCTCGCTGCCGACGACGTCGAGCGCGATCGTGATGCCGATGGCGGCGAAAACCGCTAGCGCGACGGGAAGGCGCGTCATTTGCCGCCGCCCCCCTCGAAGCCAAGTTTCGCCCGCAGGCGGACCCCGAGGATCGAGCCGACGAAGGCGGCGGCGAACCAGGCCCAGCCGTGCAGGCTGCCGGTCGAGATCCCGCTGAAGAAGGCGCCGACATTGCAGCCGAAGGCGAGGCGGGACGAGTAGCCCAGCAGCAGGCCCGCGACGATCGCCGCGATCCAGGCCCGCAAAGGCAATTTGCCGACAGGCGCGTTGAGGCCGCGCCTCCATGACGCGACGAGCATCGCGCCGGCGATCAACCCGATATTGGTGAGTGAGGTCACGTCGGTGAGGAGGCTTTGACTCAGTCGCTCGACATTCGCCGGCGCGCTCCAGAAAGCCGATCCGGAGATGTCCGCCCCGAGCGCCGTTGCGCCTTTGGCGGCCCAGAGGCCCAGCCCGTAAACGACGCCCCAGGGCTGACCCGCGACGACGAGGTTGAGAATCGCGAGACCCGCGATCACCGCCGCCGCGATCAACAGGCGGCGCGGAACGCGTCGATCGCCGGGCTTGGCGAGGCCGAGCGCGACGGCGGCGACGAGAGCGAGCGCGACAATCGTCGCGGCAAGCCCGCCGGTGGGCCCGAACGCGTCGGCGGCCGTGACGAGCGGCGCGGTTCCGAGCCCGGTCCACCAGTCCAGATGATAAGCGCCCGCGAAGCTGCCGATCGCGAAAAAGGGCAGCGCCAGAGCCGCGGCGGCGTTGCCGCTGCCGGCGTTCACCAGTGTTCCCGAGCCGCAGCCGAGCACGATCTGCATGGCCGCGCCGAAGACGAAAGCGCCGCCGACCATGGCCAGACCGACCGGCGCATGCGCGCCCATCAGTTCTCCCGCATGCGCCGCGATCAGCGGCATCGAGACCGCCGCCGCGAGCCCGATCGCGAGAAGCTGGGCGATCAGCCCGGCGGGCTCGCGACGCAGGATCATCGCGCGCCACGGTCCGGCGAAGCCGAAGCGCAGGCCCTCCAGCGTGACGCCCAAACCGAGGCCGATCAGCAAAAGCAGCCCGTACCGCAGACCCGCGAAGGCCGCGACGAGCATGACAGCCGCAAGCGCCGCCGAAATGACGAGCGCCCTCACGGGGAGGGCGCTGCGTTGTTGAGCTGCGAGAGCGGTCATCAGGTCAGAACCAGCTTGGGATCAGAACCAGCTCGAGACGCTGCGCCAGAGATTCTGGAACACGCCCGGCACGTTCTCCATCGGCAGGCCGGCCTGAGACCAGGCGACCATGGATTCCGGGTAGAGCTTCACATTGTCGATGCCGCCGAGTTCGCTTAGGGCGAACCAGTTCGTCGCGGCCCAATGGCCCGTGTTGCAGAAGGAGACGATGGTGTCGCCGTTATCGAGACCGTTCTCCTCGACGAGTCGGCGCGCGGCCGAGGCGTTGACGATGGCAGGACCCGAATCGAACCAGCGCGAATGCGTGAAGATCTTCGCGTGGGGCAGGGTGCCGGGACGCGCTGCGGCGGGAGCCGCCGTCTCGCCGCGATAAAAGGCCTCGGGGCGGGCATCGATCAGCGTGGCGTCCGCTTCGCCCTCGACCACGGACAAGACCAGCTCTCGGGTCGCAAGCCAAGTCGGGTCTATGGTCACCGTGATGTCGCTCGGAACCGGGGCGGTGGCCTCGGTCGACAGGGGACGACCATCCGCCACCCAGGCGGCCACGCCGCCGTTGAGAATGGAGAGATGCTTCACGCCGCCGGTCTTGAGCGTCCAGTAGACGCGCGCGGCGGAACCGAAATCGCTCTCGTTGCGCCCTTGATGGATCACGACGACCGGGCGGTCGGTCTCCACGCCGAGACTGCGGAAGAGCCTCGTCAGTTCGGCTTCATCGTGCATCCGTCCCGCATCGTCGGGCGGTCCGCGCCAAAGCGCATATGGCGCTTCGACGGAGCCGGGCACGTGCCCGGCCGCATAAAGGCTGCGGCCGTCGGAATCCTGGCCCTGGCGGATATCGAGGAGAAGGGGTTGCTCAGTCGCCTGCACGGAAACCAGCTCGGCAGCGCTGAGGAGGGGGGCGAGCCGCGAGGTCTCGGCGGCGGCTCCGTGAATCGCAGCGCCTGCGAAGACGATTCCTGCGGCGAAGGTCGAGAGAATGAGCTTCATTTCGGCGCTCCTTAAAAAACCGTATGAACGCCGTGATTAACATACAATGGTATTTTTACAAGTGAAATCGTATTAAACACATTTGTTATCGTAAATTAGGTCGTCATCGCCTCCCACCCCTTGATCTGCGCCGTATCGTCTGATCGAGCGCCGACAGGAAGGCCGAGCGGTCTTGCCGGGTGAACGGCTTCGGGCCGCCCGTGACCGCGCCTGCTTCCCGCAAATCGGTCATGAGATTGCGTGTCGCAAGCGCCATGCCGATAGTGTCGGGCGTAAAGGCCCTGCCGTCCGGCGCCAGGACTGCGGCCCCGGCCTTGACGCAGCGATCTGCGAGAGGAATGTCGTTGGTCACGACGATGCTCGAAGCGTCCGCACGCTCGGCGATCCAGTCGTCGGCGACATCGAGCCCTTCTCCCACGATCACCCGCTCGATGGCAGGGGAGCGCGGGACGTTCAGAAAACTGTTGGCGACGACGACGACCCGGACGCCGTGACGATCCGCCACGCGGTACACCTCATCCTTGACCGGACAGGCGTCCGCGTCGACATAGACGACAAGGCGCGCACCGGGATCGTCTTGTCTTCCATCCATCACTATTCTCTTTTTGACTGCGGGGAGCGGCACGTTAATCGTCGAAGTCGGCTTTCGCCAGCTGCTCCGGGGCTGACATATGCGCGCCGCAGTCTAGTCTTGTCGCGACGGTGATCGGCGCCGTGGCGGATCGTTCAGGGGGCGGGGATCGGGTGGCGCGCGACCGCAGGCGAGATACGGACTTTCTGATTGATCCGCGCCACGGCGATGTCGAGGACGACGCGTCGAGTCCGCGGGCCAGATCGATGCTGGCGATGGCGGGCATGCTGCTCGTAGAGATCAACCTGCTGAAGCTGGCGCTGGCGATCGTCATCATGATCGTCCTGCCGGGCGTGCTGCTCGGGCTCGCGCCGCTCGTCGTCACGGGCTGGTACGCCCTCTTCTCGAGAGGGCTCGCCACGATCGAATCGGGCGTCGTTCCGGCCTTGTCGCTGCTGATGGTGCTTGCGGCGGCCTGGTTCGGGGGGCGACCACTCTATCTCACCGCCGAGCGCGGCTTCTGGTCTCTCATTTCGGTGATCGAGCCGGTATATGCGCTGCTGCGCGAAGGGCTGCGCCATCTGGGAGAGGCGTTGCACAAGCGCGTTTCGCCCCGTCGCAGGCGCGCGCTCGACGCAGCCGCGACGGCGCTCGCGGGTTTGATTCTGTGCGCGCTGGCGCTGACGGCGGTCGTGCTCGTCTGGCCCTCCACGCGCTGGATCGGCAGCATCTGGGACCTGCGCTTTCCACAGCGTCTGATCGTTCCGACGCTCGCCAACAGCGTCGTCCTCGTCGGATCATTCTTCGCCGCGGCCCCGCTCGTCTGGGCGCTGGCCGACGCGTCGATGCCGCAGCCGAGGCCGCTTCGGCGTTTCGACGAAGCGGCGCCGGGAGCGCGGATCTGGCGCGTAGCGCATATCTCGGATCTGCACGCGGTCGGGGGCGAGTACGAGTTCCGCATCGAAAGCGGCCGTCGCGGACCGCGCGGCAACGGTCGCATGAAACGCGCGCTCGAGCGGCTCGCCGACGAGCATGCCGCGCGGCCGGTGGATATCGTTCTCATGAGCGGGGACATGACCGATTGCGGACGCTCGACGGAATGGGCCGAATTCCTCGGCGCGCTCCGCGAGCACCCCGAACTCGCAAGGCTCGCGCTCATTCTGCCGGGCAATCACGATCTGAACGTCGTCGATCGTACGAATCCCGCCCGGCTCGAACTGCCGCTGAGCATCGGCAGAACGCTGCGTCAGATGCGCGCGCTGTCGGCCATGGCGGCTGTACAGGGGGATCGCGTTTTCGTGCGCGTCGCACGATCCGGTCCTTTCGACCGAACCCTGTCGGCCTTTCTGAATCCACATGCGCAGCTGCTGCGCGACTTCGCCGATCAAGGCGGATATTGGCGCGCCTGGCGTCTGTCTCGCCTTTGGGCGGAGGCCTTCCCGATGGTCTTGCCGCCGCCTGAACCGGGAGGCCTCGGGGTCATATTGCTCAACTCCAACGCCGAGGCGAATTTTTCCTTCACGAACGCTCTCGGCCTCGTGTCCTCCGATCAGATACGAGACATGCAGGCGGCGATGGCGCAGTACCCCAAGGCCCGCTGGCTCGTGGCTCTGCATCACCACCTTCTGGAATACCCAGGCATCGGCTCGGTCTTCGCTGCGCGCATCGGCACGGCTTTGATCAACGGCAGCGCTTTCGCCCGGGCCTTGCGCCCCCTCGGCCGGCGCATCATCGCGCTGCACGGGCACCGTCACTTCGACTGGATTGGCGCCTGCGGCGAGACGCGCATCGTCTCGGCGCCGTCGCCAGTGATGAACCGCGCGGCGACCCGAAGCTTCCTCATCCAGCATTTCGCGGAGGAAGAGGGAGGGGGCATCGCCCTTCTCGAACCGCAGCGCGTCAATGTCCGCACGAGCGCGATCGTCGCCTGACCACTCGCCGGCGAAAGACATGGCGCGCCCCGGCCGGCTCTGTCAGACTCAGGCTGGTTGATCACGCAGGTTGGCCACGCAGGGGAGGCGAGATTGGCGATCAATCGTATGGATGAAAGGGATGCGGCGCTGCCGGAGGTCGCGACAATGGCGGCGCTGTTCGAGGAGGGCCCATACCCGTACCCGAAGAAGCTGTCGAAACGGATTTACGCTGAGCAACTGGAGCGGCTCCAGATCGAACTCCTGAAGCTGCAGCGCTGGGGGAAGGCGACTGGCGAGCGGATCGTCGTGGTCTGCGAGGGACGTGACGCCGCCGGCAAGGGCGGAACCATCAAGCGATTCATGGAGCACCTCAATCCGCGCGGCGCGCGGGTGGTCGCTCTGCAAAAGCCCAGCGACGTCGAGCGCGGTCAATGGTATTTCCAACGCTACGTGGCGCACCTTCCGACGGCCGGCGAGATCGTCTTCTTCGACCGGTCCTGGTACAACCGGGCGGGCGTCGAGCGCGTGATGGGCTTCTGCACGCCGGCGGAGCATCTCGAGTTCATGCGCCAGGCCCCTGAATTCGAACGCATGCTCGTTCGATCGGGCATTCGGCTTTTCAAATACTGGTTTTCGGTGACCCGCGCCGAACAGCGGCGCCGGTTCGATGCGCGCCGATCCGATCCGCTGAAGCATTGGAAACTCAGTGACATCGACCTCGCCGCAGCCGGCAAGTGGGATGAATATACGCGGGCGATGGAGGATACGTTCTTTCATACGGACACGGCTGACGCCCCATGGACGGTGGTCCGGACCGACGACAAGAAGCGCGGCAGGCTCGAATGCATGCGGCATTTTCTCGGCTCTCTCGAATACCCTGAAATCGACAAGGAAATCGTCACGCCGCCCGATCCGCTGATCGTGGCGCAGGGCGGCCGAACGCCGCGCCCCGGC
>REDO01000025.1 GCA_007693435.1 Salinarimonadaceae bacterium
AGGCGCGACGACGCGAGGGGCCTAGAAGTTTCCCCGTGCCGCCTCCGCCAGGATCATCTTGTCGAGCGTGAGATCGGACACGGCGCGTCGCAACCGCGCGTTCTCCGCCTCGAGATCCTTTAACCGCTTCACCTGATCCGACTTGAGCCCGCCGTACTCTTGGCGCCAGCGATAGTACGTGACCTCCGTCACGGCGATTGCGCGGACGGCATCGGCGACGGACTGCCCCTGCGAAACCAGCACATCGACCTGACGCAGCTTGGCGACGATCTCTTCGGGTTTGTGGCGCTTCTTCGGCATTGGGTCCTCCTGATTGTCAAAAGACATACTTCAAGATGGACCAGTTCAAAGGGGGTGGATCAGTGGTCGGCTGCGGTTATACTATCGTCAACGCCGTGTTCGAGAGCAAACCGCCAGAGGGGGCATGCCGAAACTTCCGACCATCGTCATCGCGGGTGTCATCGCAGGCGTCATGGCCTTCGCCGGACAACCTTCCGCTGGCGGTATCCATAGTGACGCGACGTTCGTCGCAAAAGCCAGCGATGATGCGTTTTCTGATGGATTGCGTCGCGCGACGGAGCGACGAAACGCCGAGGCCGTGCGCGGGTATCGCAAGGCCGTCGGGCAGGGACACGCGCGGACCCGGCTCGCGCTCGGCGACGGCGCGCTGCGGGAACAGGATGCGAACCGCCCGGTGAGCGACGTCTATCGTCGGATTGAAGCCAATCGGCAACGTACGCGCGAGATTCGCTCCAGGGCGGAGCAGGGAGATGCGGAGGCCCAGTATCTCCTCGGCAGAATATATGTTTCCGGGCAACTCGACCGACCGGAAACAGATGTGCGCAGCTCGGCCGATGTCCTGTACCGACATGGTGAAGCCATGCGCTGGTATCGCAGGGCCGCCGAACAGGGGAACGTCCGCGCCCAGGTCGCGCTCGGCGACAAGTACTTCTACGGGCGACTGGTGGTCATCACCAACGGACGTCTCGGCTCCACAGGTGATTACGCGCAGGCCGTCCGCTGGTACGGCAAGGCCGCCGAACAGGGATATGCACAGGCCCGGCGGATGCTCGACCGGATCCACGAAAGTCTCAGACTCGATATCATTCACCGGCACGGAATGAGCGTCCCGCGGAACCTCCTGGAAGCCCGGCGCCTGTGGAGCGATGCCGCCGAGCGGGGCAATCCGGAGGCCCAGTTCGCCCTCGCCACCACTCGGCGTCAAGCAATCGTGGAGGCGTTCGGCGGTAACTGGGATTCCGCGCGCAGGCTGCAATTGCGCTGGCTGCGCATGGCCGCCGAGCAGGACTTCGCCGACGCTCAGCACAGGCTGGGCGTCATGTACAGAGAAGGCGGCGATCTGCCGCGAGATTACGTCCGCGCATATATGTGGTTCGTCATCGCCACCGAACAGGGGCACCAGCAAGCGAGACGATGGCGCGACGCGCTCGTGAACCAACCTCACCGCATCGGGCCCGACCAAATCGCCGAAGCAGAGCAATTGGCCCGGGAATGGATAGCCAAGCGAAGGTGACGAAGCCGGTCGCGCCTGACGAGCGCACTGAACGCCCAAGCATGAAGCTGGAACGGTTGCGGCGCTGAACGAGGTGAAAAATCATCGGAATTCGAGAGCGAATAGAGCCCCCTCAGAACCCGCCGAACATCCCCGCCAGCACGATCACGACCAAAGTCGCCAGAACCGGGCCGACGACGGCGACCATGAAGATGTCGCCGTAGCCGCGCGCGTGGCTGATACCCGACAGGGCGAGCAGAGTGACGACGGCGCCGTTGTGGGGAAGCGTGTCGAGGCCGCCGGTGGCGAGGGCGACGACCCGGTGCAGTACGGCCGGATCGATCCCGCTCTCCAGGGCCAGCGCGAGGTATTCGGCGCCCAGCGCGTCGAGCGCGATCACCATTCCGCCGGAGGCGGAGCCCGTGAGGCCGGCGAGCACGCTCGACGACACGGCGAGCGAGACCAGGACGCCTCCTCCGACGCCGTCGATCCACTCGCGCACGAGCGCGAAGGCCGGCAGGCTCGCCACAACCGCGCCGAAACCGACGAGGCTCGCCGTGTTGACGATCGGGATGACGGAGGCGGCGGCGCCTTCGGACAGACTGCGGTCGGGTTCCGCCAGGCGCCGCCACGACGTCGCGACGAGAACGAGGATCGCGGCGCACAGGGCGAGCGTCACCGACCACAGCCCCAGCACCGAGGGGAGCGTCGTCGCGCCGTAGCGTTCCTGCGCGAGATAACCCGTATCGAGCGCGGGCAGCAAATGGGCGCTGAAGGCGTAATTGGCGATCAGGACGACGAGGACGGGCGCCGCCGAGAGGGGCAGCGAAGGTCCCTCCTTGTGCGGAGCGGCCGCCTCCTCCGCGACATCGCCCTCGAGACCGTCCGTATAGCCCTGCTTCCGGGCCCGCGCGTTCGCGATGCGAAGGCCCAGCCAGAACTGGCCGAAGCCGAACATCACGAGCGCCGCGACGATCCCGAGGCCGGGCGCGGCGAACGGCGTGGTTCCGAAATAGGGCGTGGGGATCGCGTTCTGGATCGCCGGCGTCCCCGGCAGCGCGGTCATCGTGAAGGTGAAGGCGCCGAGCGCGATCGCAGCCGGGATCAGGCGCTTGGGGATTTCGGCGACGCGAAACAGGGCCGCCGCCACCGGGAAGACGGCGAAGGCCACGACGAAAAGCGACACGCCGCCATAGGTGAGCGCGGCGCAGGAGAGCACCACCGCGAGCGCCGCCCGCCCGGCCCCGAACCGCGAGACGATCGTGCGCGCGATCACGCCAGCGGCGCCGGAATCCTCCATCAGACGCCCGAAAATCGCGCCGAGCAGGAAGAGCGGGAAGAATCGGATGAAAAAATCGCCCGCCGCCGGCATGAAGACCTGCGTGTAGGTTGCCAGAAGCGGCGTCCCCACCGCGAACAGGGCTGCGACGAATGCCATGGCCGGCGAGAGCACGATGACGCTCACGCCGCGATAGGACAGCGCGATCAGGAGACCGAGCGCCAGGAGAATGCCGGCGAGGGAGAGCATCGGCGGTTCCTACGGGGGTTCATCGGCGGGGACTGAGGACGCCGTCGCTTACGGGCTGTTTGACGACTATCGAGGGGCCGAAGCTCTGACAAGGCGCTCCCGGACCACTGCGTATTTGCCCCTATCGGCGCGCTCGTCGCGAAAAGCGCGCCCGCGATGGCGCCCGAGGGGGTCCAGGGGCGCTTCCGGAGAGGGATCAGGCACGGCTTGCGCATGCGCCGCGCCGCCTCTGGCGCGCATGCCGCCGGGTCTTGAATCGCCAGGCAGGCAAACTACATCAAAATCGCCGGTCGCCCAGTGCGGGGGCCGGCCGCAAAGCCCGGGAGGCGTAGTTTCGACCAATGCCCGGGCATCGCTTGTATCCATGTTGCTCAAAGGAGGATGTGGCTATGAGAACAAATTTCGATTTCACCCCCCTGTTCCGGTCGAGCGTCGGCTTCGACAGAATGCTGAACGCGCTCGAAGCGGCGAGCCGTGTCGAGTCGATCGACAACTGGCCTCCCTATGACATCGCCAAGACTGGCGAGGACGACTACCGCATCACCATGGCGGTGGCCGGCTTCTCCCAGGACGAACTGACCATCACCCAGGAGCACAACCTGCTCATGGTGTCCGGTCAGAGGGCTGGGGAGGACAATACCCAGTATCTGCATCGCGGCATCGCCGGGCGCGCTTTCCAGCGTCGCTTCGAATTGGCCGACCATGTGAAGGTCGTGGGCGCCGGTCTCGTCAACGGTCTGCTGACCATCGATCTCAAGCGCGAGGTTCCTGAGGAGATGAAGCCGCGCAGGATCGAGATCGCGGCCGGCGAGGCTTTGCCCAAGGTCGCGACGAAGCAGATCGAGGGCGACAAGCAGGCCGCCTGAGGCCGTTCCCTCAGCGCATCTTGCGCACGGCGTCGGGCGCTGCCCGGCGCCGACGGGGAAGTATTGTCGATCGCACCAACAGAAAGGAGTGAAACCATGAATGTACGGAATCTGATCCCCTGGGGCCATGACAATGGCGACAGGACCCCTGCGATTTTCAGCGACCGTGACCGTGATCCGTTTCTGTCGCTGCATCGCGAGGTGAACCGCCTGTTCGATGACGTGTTGCGCGGCTTTGGCAGCCGTCCGCTCGCCCTTGGCGGGTCTCCCGCTTTGGGCGGCTGGCCGAGCGTGGAGGTTTCCGACGGCGAGAAGGAGATCCGCGTGACGGCCGAGGCGCCGGGCCTCGAGGAAAAGGACATCGAGGTGCTGCTGGAGGACGGCGTGCTGACGCTCAAGGGCGAGAAGCGCTCCGAGACCGAGGACAAGGAGAAGAGGTTCTCCGAACGCTTCTACGGCCGCTTCGAGCGCCGCATACCGCTCGGGTTGGAGATCGAGGACGACAAGGTCGCCGCTGACTTCAGAAACGGCGTGCTGACCGTCACCTTGCCCAAGACCGAGCGCGCCCAGGCGAAGGCAAAGCGCATCGCCATCAATGGCGGAAACTGAGCAGGCCGCGCCGCAAAGGCTGCTGAATCCTCCTTGCGGCGCGCCGCCTCGCCCCAAGTTCCGCGGCGGCGGGCGCGACGCTTCCGCTGCCGCACCCGCTTCCCCGTCGGGGGCGGGTTATCGAGATGCTGACGAAACAGGAAAGGAGGACAAACGATGTCGAAGATCTTCACTTCCGTAGGCAACCGGCCGGTGCTGGATGTCGTGAACATCATCGCCGGCATTGCACTCGTGCTCTCGCCCTGGTTCCTGGCCTACGCAACGGCGGCGACCCCCGCCTGGCACGCCTGGATTGCGGGCGCAGTCATCGCGCTGGTCGCGGCGGTCGCGCTGTTCGGGTTCCAGACCTATAAGGACTGGGCGTACCTCGCCGTCGGCCTGTGGACGGTCGCTGCGCCATGGGTGATCGGGTTTGCCGGCGTCGCAGCCGCCATGTGGGCCCATCTGATCCTGGGCGCCGTGGTCGCGGTCATGGCCGCCGCCAGCCTGTGGCTCTCTGGCAACCGACCGCTCACAACCGCCTGAACGGCTGAGTGCGCGCGCCCGGAGCTTTCCGGGCGCGCGCATCGTTCCGCGTTTGGCAAAATTCAATTTTCATGGAGCTCGGCGAAGTCCAGCACGAACAGGAGATTGAAGGATGATCGCTCAGCCAGGCAGGCCCGCCTGCAGATCCGTCACCGTCCTTTTTCTGGCCATCGCGCTGTTGATCGGCGGCAGCGCGATGGCGCCAGCCACATTCGCCCAGCCCGCCGCAGACGGCGCCGTCACCGAGGCGCGCAGCCTGCCGGACGTGCTGGAGGAAGTCACGCCGACCGTCGTCAACATCGCGGTCACCTCGCGCGTGAGGCAGCAGACCAATCCGCTTTACAACGATCCCTTCTTCCGACGCTTCTTCAACCTACCCGACATGCCGCAGCCGCGGACGCGCATGAGCGCCGGCTCTGGCGTCATCGTCGACGCGCAGGCGGGATACATCCTCACCAACGCCCATGTCGTGGCCGACGCCACCGAAATCGCCGTCACGCTGAAGGATCGCCGTCGCTTCACGGCCGAATTGGTGGGCTCCGACCGCGGCACCGACATCGCGCTCCTGAAAATCGAGGCGGAAGACCTGAGCGCGCTCGATTTCGCCGACTCCGACACACTTCGGGTTGGTGAGACGGTCTACGCCATCGGCAACCCGTTCGGCCTCGGGCAGACCGTGACCTCCGGCATAATTAGCGCGCTGGGGCGCAGCGGCATCAGTGTCGAAGGCTATGAGGACTTCATACAGACCGACGCCTCGATCAATCCCGGCAATTCAGGCGGCGCGCTGATCAACGCCGATGGTCGCCTCGTGGGCATCAACACCGCCATCATCACTCCGGGAGGCGGCAATGTCGGTATCGGTTTCGCCGTGCCCATCAACATGGCCTCCGCCGTGATGTCGCAGCTCGCCGAGCATGGCGAGGTGCGACGAGGCCGCATCGGCGTCGCCATCCAGGACCTCACCCCTGACCTTGCCGAGGCGCTCGGCATCGCGGAGTCTTTCGGCGCTGTCGTCTCCAGCGTCGAGGAGGGTTCGCCCGCCTCCGCCGCCGGGCTTCAGGCCGGCGACGTGGTGCTTGCTGTCGACGGCCGGCCTGTTTCTGGTTCGTCCGATCTGCGCAACCGCGTCGGCCTCGCTCCGCTCGGCTCGACAGTCGAGATCCGGCTCTGGCGCGACGGCGAAGAGGCGAACGTGAGCGTGCGCATCGAGGCTCCGGGCGAAGCCGCGCGACATGACATGCGGGCGACGCCGGAACGGCTTGCGGGCGCGCGCTTCGAGGACACAAGCCAAGGGGTGGTCGTAGCCGCGGTCGAGCCCGGCAGCCCGGCGGCGCAGGCGGGCCTGCGCCAAAACGACGTTATCCTTGCGGTCAACCGCCGGCCGGTCACTTCCGTGGCCGAGCTGAACGAGGCGCTGGCCGCGACGGCAGGCACGATCGCGCTCGATCTCATCCGTGACGGCGCGCGGTTCTTCCTCGTGATCCGGTAGGAGGCCCTGAACTGACCGCCACCGATGCGCCGGCACTGCATGAATGTCTCGCGGAGCTTCGTGGAAGCCTTGCGCTTATGGAGCGCGGCCGCCGAGCGGGAATACGCTGACGCCCAGCACAGGCTGGGCGTCAAATACAGAACCTCATCGGGCCCGACCAGATCGCCGAAGCCGAGGAATTGGCCCGGGAACGGATAGCCAAGTGAAGGTGACGAAGCCGGTCGCGCCTGACGAGCGCAATGAACGCCCAAGCGCGAAGCCGGAACGATCGCGTCGCTGAACGAGGTGAAAAATCATCAGGACTATAGAGCCGACAGCCCCCCGCAGAACCCGCCGAACATCCCCGCCAGCACGATCACACCGCGTCCGGAGCCAGCCCGGCTCCGACGACCATGAATATTTGCCGTAGCCGCGCGAATAGCTGATGCCGGACAGGCGAGATCAGCATCCGCCCGAGGCAGAGCCTGTCGGACCGTGAGCACGCCCGACAGCTTTAGCGATTGATCGTCCGGCCTCCGGCCCGACGCCACACAAGCCGCCTATGTCGCCGAAAACAAATAATCCAAACATTGACGCAAAATAACAAGCCCTTCAGCGGAGGTTCATCCTGATCATGTGAAATTCACATCATGAATTGAGGATCTTCCCATAAATGATCTCTCAATAAATAACTTCAGGAGGCTAACATGATGAAGCCCATTATTACAGCCGCAGGCGCAGCGCTCATTGCGATTACGATGACGCCGGTGACGGCTTCTGCCTCGGCCCCAGGATACGTGACCACACATCTGAACGTACGCGCCGGGCCTGGCACGCAGTTTCCGGCCGTCGCAGTCTTTCCGCCCGGCGCCCGGGTGAACGTCATCGGTTGCACGCGCGGGTTCCGCTGGTGCGACGTCTCGGCTCGGGGTATCCGCGGCTGGGTCTCCGCAGCGTACCTTGAGGTCAATCACCGGAACCGCCGCGCCCGCGCCCCCGCGATCGCCGCGCATATCGGCCTGCCGATCATCACGTTCCAGATCGGGAGCTACTGGGACAGCCATTATCGCGCACATTCCTGGTATAGCCAGCGCACCCGCTATGGCGGACCGCGCGTCCGCAGCGAACGTCGCCAGGAGCAGGTCGCACCCACCTGGGAGCACCGTCGCGGCGACGGGCGGCGTAGCTCCCGCTGAGTAGACCGAAGCGGCGATTGCCGCTGATCGAAAAAGCGCCCGGCCCGTCACATGACCGGCCGGGCGGCCCAGCCCCCTGCATCGACGCGGATGAACCATCCGAAGGCGCGTCCGGCAGGTCTCCCCTTGCCCCTTCGCGCCGTATTATACTGAACCATCGCCGAGTGTTGATTAATACTAACATTGTTTAAATATTGTGATTCAAAGCAAATAGGATTATTGATCGCCGACTTTTGTCAAAATCAGGCCCGCATTGATGAATAAGGTCATACTGCGCGCGCAGCGCGAAGAATTGCCGGATCAGGGAGCGGCCCCGCCACTCGTTCTCGACGTCGACGGCGTCGTCCTTCGTACTGACCTTTTGCACGAAACCGCGATCGCCTTCCTCAAGGCGAACCCTTTTCGCATTTTTCTCCTGCTCTACTGGCTCCTGACCGGCAGGGCGCAATTGAAGCGGCGGCTTGCGCAACGCGCCGCCATCAATGTCGACCTCCTGCCGCTCAACGAGGAACTCGTCGCATTCGCCCAATCGGCTCACGATCAGGGCCGCGTGGTTGTTCTCGCCACCGCCGCCGACCGCCTGCTGGCGGAGCGGCTGGCGCGCCGCCTCGGATTCATCGATGTCGTGATCGCCAGCGACGGCGAAACCAATCTGAAGGGCGCGGCCAAGGCCGACGCGCTCGTCGAGCGCTTTCCGGACGGCTTCGCCTATATTGGCGACAGCGCCAGCGATCTGCATGTCTGGAAGCGGGCCGAGGCGATCGGAATCGTCGGCGCGGGCAGGAGCACGCAGGCGGCCGCGCTCGCGCTCGGCAAGAACGTGGAACTGACCATCGCGCGCCCCGCCTTCGGCTTGAAGGGCTGGGCCAAGGCCCTGCGCCTGCACCAATGGGCGAAGAACGTCCTCGTTTTCGCGCCTCTGGTGCTTGGCGGCCTCATCATGGAAAGCGACGCCTGGCTTTCCGCCGGCCTGGCCTTTCTGGCGCTCGGCGTGCTCGCCTCCGCCACCTATCTGCTCAACGATCTCTGGGATCTCGAAGATGATCGCAGGCACTGGACCAAACGCAACCGTCCCCTCGCCTCCGGGCGGATGACGATCGCGCAAGCCGCCTCCGTCATTCCCGTCGGCATCGCGGGAAGCCTCCTGATCGGCGCCCTGCTCGGGCTCGAGGTCGTGGCGGTTCTCGCGATCTATCTGACGCTGACGCTGGGCTATTCGCTGCACTTCAAGCGCAAGCCCGTGCTCGACGCCTTCCTGCTCGCGACTTTGTTCACGCTGCGCCTCGTGCTGGGGATCGTGGCGGTGGGCGTCGCTCCTTCGCCGTGGCTGCTCGTGTTTTCGATGTTCCTGTTCACGTCCCTCTCGTTCGCCAAGCGCCAGACCGAAGTCCTGCGCTACGCCGAGCGGACGCCGGACCTGACCTCGAAGCTCGCCGGGCGCGGCTACTTCATCGGGGACGCCCCGTTCATCCTCGCCATGGGGGTGGCTTCGGGCATGGCCTCCATCCTGATCATGGTGCTCTACCTGACGCAGGACGCCCTGCACGTCGACATCTACGCCAACGCGCAATGGCTTTGGGGCATTCCGCCGGCGCTTTTCCTCTGGCTTTCGCGTATCTGGATGATCGGCCAGCGCGGCGAACTGCTCGACGATCCGGTCGTCTTCGCCATGAAGGATCCCAAGAGCCTCGCCTTGTGTGGCATGGTCGCGGCGTCGTTCCTGATGGCCCTTTCCGGAGTTCCGTTTTGACGAAGCCCTCGCCGCAGGTCCTGCGCTTTCTTCTGCTCGGCGGGCTGGCTGCGGCCGTCAACTGGGGCGTGCGCTTCCCGCTGTCCATGGTGATGCCGTTCCCGGCCGCGGTGGCCTGCGCCTATGCGATCGGCATGACGGTCGGGTTCACCCTCTACCGCAAATACGTCTTTCCCGGCGGCGGCCGGCCGCTCGCCCAGCAGGCGACGATGTTCGTTGCGATCAATTCCGTGACGGCCGTGCTCGTGATGTTCGTGGCGATCGCGCTGGTGGCCGCGCCCCCTCTGGAGCCCCTGCCGCTTTCCGTTAGGGAGGCCTTCGCCCACGGCTTCGCGATCGCCCTCGGCGCGGCCTGCAACTTCTTCGGCCACAAACTGCTCACTTTCGTCGAGGTCGCCCCGCGATGACTTTCATGGCGCCTGCGTCTCAAACGCTTTCGGGCGAAGCCTCGGCGCATCTGCGCAGGCTCGCGATCACCGCCGTCTTCGGGGCTCTGGCGCTTGCTTTCGTCGCCGCGTTCCTGTTGGCGGCCATGCGCGAAGCGCCGTTCACCAATTCATACGCGGAGCTGGCGGCGGGCTGGCTGGAAGGCAGGCTTCACGCCGAAAACTGCTTCGACGGCGATTGCGCGCTCTATGACGGCCGCACCTACATCATCTTCCCGCCCATGCCCGGCATCATCGCATTGCCGTTCGTGGCCGTGTTCGGGCTCGAATTCGCGGGCTTCATGCCGCTCAGCATTCTGTTCTTCGCCATGAGCGGCCTGATCTGGTGGCGCATCCTCGCGGAGAATAGCGATTCAAAAGACGTCGCCCGCCTCCTCCTGCTCCTGACACTGTTCGCGACGCCGCTGGCCTTCGTGACGGTGCGGGGCGACAACGTCTGGTTCTTCGCCCAATCCTGCGGCTTCCTGTTCACGTCGGCGGCGCTACTTTCCGCGCTCGTCTGGCGGAACGCTCTGCTCGTCGGCCTGTTCATCGGCATGGCGTTTCTTTGCCGCCAGATGGCGATCCTCTACATCCCGCTGCTTTACGCGATGCTGCTGGACCGAAACGATCCACTGTTCCGCATCGACCTGGCCGCTATTCGGCGGGCCGGCACGATCCTCGTCTTTCCCGCCGCTGCGATCATGGTCTATCTCGCCTATAACGCAGCGCGCTTCGGCTCGCCGCTCGAGACGGGCTACGCATACATCTTTCCAGTCGAGTGGGCTGA
>REDO01000127.1 GCA_007693435.1 Salinarimonadaceae bacterium
CCCTCATCGTCGTGGAGCAGCTTCAGTAAGCTGACGTGCAGCGGCTCAGGCGCCGCCCGATTGCGGCTCCGAGGGCCGCAGTATTGCCGTGACGCGGCGTTCCGCGCCGCCGGTCGGCAAAGCGACGCAATCGCCGTCTACGGGTCGCCCATCCACCAAAACCTCGACAAAGCCGGAACCCAATCGTTCGGGATCTTCGATGACGATGCTCATTGTCCCGTCTGGGCCGTTTATCGTCACCTTCGCGCCGCCCCAGCTTTTCGGGATTCGAGGCGCTATCCTGACGGCCCCGCGCTGGAGGCTGACGCCGAGAATTCCCTCGACCGCGAGTCGCCAGGTCCAGGCGGCCGCGCCAGTGTACCAGGTCCAGCCGGCATGACCGATCCCGGGTTCGGCGGCGCGCACGTCGGCGGCGATTACGTAGGGTTCCGCCCGGTAGAGTTCGGCGTCGGCGAGGCTTGCGGTGCGCCGGATGGGGTTGATCAGATCAAATATCTCGTATGCCCGGTCGCCGTCTCCCAGCCGCGCATGGGCGAGACCGAGCCAAGCCGCTGCATGTGTGTACTGGCCGCCGTTCTCCCGCACGCCCGGCGGATAGGCGCGAATGTAGCCAGGATCGCGCGGCGTGCGGTCGAAGGGCGGCGTCAGCAGAAGCACGAGCCGCGCGTCATGATCGACGAGATGCTCAGTCGCGGCGGCGACGGCCATGGCCGTTCGCTCGGAGGAAGGCCCGCCGGCCAGCGCAGCCCAGGACTGGGATATGCTGTCGATCTGGCACTCGTCGGAGTTCTTCGAGCCCCATGGCAGGCCGTCATCCGCGAAGGCCCGCGCGTACCATCCGCCATCCCAGCCGGCTGCGTCGGCCGCCAGGCGCAGGTCGTCCGCCCGGGCTTGCCAGATGTCCTTGAGGTCGCCGCGCCCGAAATCCGTCGCGAGTTCGGCGAAGGCGTCGGCGCACACGGCGGAGAACCAAGCCAGCCATACGCTTTCGCCATATCCCTCGCTGCCGACGCGGTCCATCCCGTCGTTCCAGTCGCCGGCGCCGATGAGCGGTAGCCCGTGTGCGCCCATCGTAACGCCACGATCCAACGCCCGCCGGCAATGCTCGAACAGGCTTGCGCTTTCGGCCCCGGCCTCGAACAAGGCATAGCGGTCTTCCTCGTCGACCCCCAGCCGCGGGGCGGACAGGAAAGGCACTTCCTCGGCGAGGATCGAGGTGTCGCCCGTGGCTGAAACGTACCGGCCGGTCGCATAGACGAGCCACAATAGATCGTCCGAGCAGTGCGTTCGCACGCCTCGACCCAGAGGCGGATGCCACCAATGCAGCACGTCGCCCTCTTCGAACTGGCGTGACGCGCAGTCCAGAATATGCGCGCGCACGCGCCGGGGCTCGGCGAACAGAAGCGCCATCATGTCCTGAAGCTGGTCTCGGAAGCCGAATGCGCCCCCTGCCTGCTGGAAGCCAGCCCGTGCGAACACGCGCGACGCAAGTGACTGGTTGATGAGCCAGCGATTGACCATGAGGTCGAAAGCCGGGTCGGGGGTGGAGACGCTGACGGCGCTGAGCCGCCGCTTCCAGGCGGCGTCGTTTTCGACGAGCGCCTTCTTCGCCGTCTCGACGTCGCTCCAATGCGCCGCGAGGCGCGCCGCCTCGGCCGGATCTATTCCCTCGCCCAGCACGAAGACCACCTCCTGTGTAGCCCCTCCGGCCAGATCGATGTGGACCTGAAAGGCTGCGCAGGGATCGGCGATGTCGTCGAGAGCGCCATTGAGGTTCCAGGCTGTGAGGCCGGCCGGCCGCGCCGGATCGCCCTGCAGACCGAGGAACGCCGCCCGGTCGCAGGTCAGGCTGTGCGGCGGCCGGCTCGCTGCGAGAAAGGCCGTGCGTTGGCCGAACTCGGGATTCCAGCCGTTGCGCGCGACCAGCGCGCGGCTCTCGAAGTCGAAGCCGCAAACGACATGCGCGCGCGCCACGCTCGACATTGCCCCGAGCAGCCACTCGGCATAGTAGGTCGCCGTAAGACGGCGACCGCGTTGGCCGGGATTGGTCAGGGTCAACAGCGCCAGCTTCACAGGTGCGTCCGGAGGGACGAAGACGGTGAGTTTTTGCTCAATGCCTTCCTCGTTGCGCAACCAGGTCGTAGCCCCAGCGCGGTGAGTGATCTGGCAGGGCGCTTCGCCGCCGGCGGGAAGCGGTGTCGGCGTCCAGATCCGGGCGGTTTCCTCGTCGCGCAGGTACAACGCCTCGGATTGCGGGTCGATGATCGGGTCGTTCGACCACGGCGTAAGGCGATGCTCGCCCGCGTTGACGGACCAGCTGAAGCCCAGTCCGGCTTCCGACACGATGGCGCCGAACGTCTCGTTGCTCAGCACGTTGCACCATGGGGCCGGGGTCACCTGCCCTGCCTCCAGATGAATCACATAATCGCCCTCCGTCGGGGTGAACCCGCCCAGCGAATTGTCGTAGAGCAGCGCTTCAGGGCGTAGAAGCGGCGGCGCGGGCTCAGGGTCGGGCGGCGGCGGACCGACCGGCTGAAAAAGCGGCGGCGAAGTGCGGCCCGATCTCGGAGGCGGCGTCGCCTGGGCGAGCGACTCTGCCGCCCCGTCGAGCGAAACCCGCGCCGTGGCCACGAGCGTCCGCCGCTCGGCCGCGCCCAACTGGTCAGCCGCCAGGAGGTGAACGCCTCCCGCCCCGCCAAGCCCTTCGGGCACGTTCGCTCCGCGAAGCGCAGCGAACAACAGGTCGCGAATCGGCTCCTGATACCCGGATGCGCCTTCGCGCAGGATCACAAGATCCGCGCGAAGACCATGCCTCAGCCACCATTGATGCGCTCGGACGATGACCGGGAGAAGCTGCGCATGAGCGTCATCGACAACCCGAACCAGAACGATCGGCAGATCGCCGGACAGACCCATTCTCCAGAGTTGCGGCTGGGCCGGAAGGTCCGCCTCCGCCGCCGCCAGGATGAGCGGAGGCGACCGCGGGAACACGAGATCGCGGCACAGGGCCTGCGCCTCCGCCAGCGCAAGGGAATCCAGTCCGAGGCGTCGCGCTTCGAGCGCAGCCGATCGCAGCGCGTCTTCCAACGCCCAGTCGACGGCAGGCGCACTTGCATAGCGCTCGGCGATACCCAGCGCCGTCTCTCGCGAGCCCGCTGCGACGGTCACGAAATCGACCTGAGCGCGCGAGCCCGGCGGAAGGACGACGTGCGCCCGCAAGGCCATGACCGGATCGAGTGTCCATCCGGCGGCGCCGTCCAGCGATTCGATCGCGCCCTGCGGTCGTTCATGGTCGCCATGCCGGCCTAGAAATCGCCTTCGGTCCGTTTCGAAGCCCGCCGCCGTCACCGAGCCGTCGCCCGGCAACAGGCTATGAACGAGGACCGGAGGCCGATCGGCCGGGCGGCGCGGGCGACGTTTGAAGAGAAGCGCGTTCTGGCCGTGGAGCCGCTCGCTGTGGACGAAGAGCTTGCTGAAGGCGGGGTGGCGCTCGTGCGCGGCCGCCGGCGCGAGCACGACCTCCGCGTAGCTCGTCACGTCGATCTCACGCGTGCGGTCGCTGTCGTTCGAGAGCGTGACGCGCCGGACCTCAACGTCATCGCCCGGCGCTATCGCGATCTCTAGGCTTGTCGATAGCCCCTCCATGCGCTGATGAAACTCTATCTTGTGGGCGTGAAAACTCGTATCGGACGGGTCGTACGGCGCATCTGCGCCGAGAGACCAGACGGCGCCGCTTCCGCGTTCGCTGAGATAGATCCGCGCATCGCCGGCTCGGCCGATTTCGTCGCCCGTCCAGCGCGTGAGCGACTGGCCGCGCCACCAGAGCGCACCACCACCTGCGCCGGTGATCCATGAGGCCAGGCTTCCATTGCCGATGACATGCAGCTGCGAGCGCGATTGCCCCGTCGCCGTCCAGCCGTGCAGCGGCGGCGTTGGCGTGCGGGCCAGATCAGGCGCCGCCGGTTCGGCGTCGGTCGCTTGCTCGGGCGCAAACTCCCACGGGACGCGCTCCTGCAATAGTAGCTCGGTAGTGCGCATGCGCGGCTCGCGGCCGAAACGCTTGACGAGGATGTTGTCGTTGAGCGCGTTTCCGATTGCGGCGGAGATCATGCCCTGATGATGGGCCATATAGGCCCGTACCGGCGTGAAGCCGCCCTTGATAGGCCTCCGATCGGGGGTGAAATCCGCCGCTTCGAAGAACCCGTACCGGTCGCGCAGACCGAGCTTTTCAAATCGACGAAGGTTGGCCGTGGCGCGACGCGGCGCGACGGCCAACGCCAGCGCACTCGCATAGGGGGCCACGACGTAGTCCTCCGCCAGCCCGCGCTTGAGCCCGAGCCCAGGCACCCCGAAGGCCTGATACTGGTAGCGATGCGCGGAATCTCGGGCCGCATAGCCCGATTCCGAAACTCCCCAGGGCAGGCCGAGCTTGTCACCGTAGCGCTGTTGCACGGTGACGGCGGCGCGTTCGCTCTGCCCCAGAAGTCGTCCCGACTCGCTCGGCAACAGCAGAGCGGGCATCAGGTACTCGAACATCGATCCATTCCAGGAGAGCGTCGTCAGCGCGCCTGAGGCCCTTGTGATCGGGCGACCAAGATGAAACCAGTGCTCGACGGGCACGTCGCGCTTGGCGATCGCAAAATAGCTCGCCAGTCGGGCTTCGCTGGCCAGCAGGTCGTAGTGGTGCTGATCGAGCCGCCTGGACTCGAGATTGTATCCGATATGGAAGGTCCGCGTTTCCGCGTCATAGAGCGGCCTGAAATCCATACCGAAGGCGCGAGCCTCGGAGCGGGCCGCGCATTGCTCGAGGCTGTCGCAGAGATCGCGGCAGGCTGCCTCTCCCCGGTCCAGCGCCGCGACCACCTCCGCGACCCAGCGTCGGCTTTCGGGATCGGCCGGCGAAAGCGCGGAAAAGGCATTGCGCGCCGCCCCTATCCTCTCGGCCGCCTGATCGAGCGGAGTGTCCGGCAGCGGGGCCAATCGCAGCAGTTCGGCCTGTCCGCGAAGCTCAAGCGGCGTTGTGTCGATGAGCGCGGTCCACGGCGCCAGTTCGTCGTGGTCGCGGCACATGCTCAGGAGGTGATGATCGGCGCGTTCAAGCCAAAGATAGATCTCTTGCTGATCGCCATCGACATCAGCCTCCAGCGCATCGGCGATGCGCTCCTGGACCTGCCGCCATTCGCCCGATCCGATTTCACCGAGCGCCGATCGCCAGCTGCCCGGAGCGCTCCTTATTGCCGGAAGCTTGCCCAGAATGAGCTCGAGCAACCCGCTGATCGCAAGCCGATCACCTTCCGGCAACACCGAAAGCGCCTCATCCAACAGCCGGAGCGCATCGTCCAATCCGTCCCAAAGCGTTGGCGACAGCATCGGCCCCGTCGCCGCCTCTTTGCAGCCTTCGCGAAGCGTCAGCAGGCTTACCGCCAGATTGCCGCTATCGACTGTCGAGACATAACGTGGCGCCAGCGACTTGAGTGTTTTCGTGTCGAACCAGTTGAGCGTGTGTCCGGCATAGCCCTCCAGCCGATCGAGCGCGCCAAGGGCGGCGGTCATGCGTGCGGCGAGATCGCGAACGCCGATATGACCCAGGTCCCACGCCGTCAGCGCCGACAGAAACAGCATCCCCACATTCGTCGGGGAGGATCGGTGCGCGATCTCCTCATGTGGGCTCGTCTGATAGTTGTCGGGAGGGAGCCAGTTGTCGTCTGGACCGGCGAATGTTTCGAAAAAGAGCCAGGTGCGGCGAGCGATCAGGCGCAGATAAAGCCGGTCCTCGGTCCGCAGGCTCTTCTGCGGCGCCTGCCGCTTCGCGCTGATAAGCCGGGCGATCTCGGGCGAGGCGAACCATAGAACGAGCAGCGGCGCGGCGCCGGTCAGCGCGGCCGGATCGAGCCCGATGATCAGGCAAGCGATCGCCGTTGCGATCAGAGGGGCCGCCGCCATTTCCCGCCAGATCCCGAGCCGGGTTTGCGACACCTCGGCTGCAGAATGGGCCGCCGACGTCCATTGCAGCAGATGGCGACGCGAAACGTAGACACGCCACAATGTGCGCGCGATCGCTTCGCTCGCGACCGCAGCCTCGTATGCGAGGAAGATAATCGCCAGCAGCCAGCGCCCCGCATGATCGGCCAGCTGATGCAGCGCGCTCCGCGTTGCGGCCCTCCTCAACCCGCGCGAGAGACTGGTGACGAGATCGGTGAAGAGATAGGCTCCCGGGGCGGCCACCGTCAGCAAGGTCCAGATTGCGGCTTGCTCCGGCAACGTCAGCCATCCCGCCACCGCGAAGGCGATGAGCGCCGGGGGAATGAGACTCCGGCGCAGATTGTCGAAAACCTTCCAGCGGTCGAGTGCGGATAGCCTGTTGGGCTCCCGCGCGCCGCCTCGGACCGGCGGGGTCCCGCCGAGCCATGGCGTGAGTTGCCAGTCGCCTCTGATCCATCGGAAGGCGCGGCGGGCATAGGCGAGATAGTTGGCGGGGAAGTCTTCGTAAAAGACGATATCGCTGGCGAGCGCGGCGCGACCGTGAAGCCCCTCGAACAGATCGTGGCTGACGACGGCGTTCTCCGGGACGCGCCCATGCAGGCATCTGTGGAACGCCGCGACGTCGAAGGCGCCCTTGCCCGTAAAGATCCCTTCGCCGAAAAGGTCCTGATAGACGTCGGAAACCGCCCGGCTGTAGATGTCGATCGCGGTGTCGCCGGTATAAAGGCGGGTGAACAGCGAGCGGTCGCCCGCCTCGGGCGAGATCTCGACCCGGGGCTGAATGAAGGTGTAGCCGCGGCTCGGCTTTCCCGTTTCCGGATCGAACTCGACGCGATTCAGAGGATGGGCCAGCGCCCCCAAAAGCCTGTTCACGCCGTTCGGCGGCGCTTTGGTGTCCGCGTCTAGCGTAACCACAAAGCGCGCCCGGCGCAGCGCATCGACATCGCCTTCGCGCAAGGCGAAGGCGTCCGGCAGATGGCCCAGGACGAAGCCGACGAGTTCCTCGAGTTTGCCTCGCTTGCGCTCCCATCCCATCCAGCAACCTTCGGCGCAGTTCCACCGGCGCCCCCGGTGCAGGAGAACAAATGGAGCATGGTTGGGGTAACGCGCGTTGAGGCGACGCACGCCAGTCGCCAAAGCCGCCTCGATCGCCGCATCCCCTGGCATGCGCTCGGCGTCGGCATCGGCGAGGTCACTCAGCAGCGCCATGCGGACCAGCGGATCAGGGTTGGACAACCAATGCGTCTCGAGCCGCTCGATGAGCGGCTCCACCTCGATCGCTTTTCGCAGGATCACGGGCATCACCAGCGCCGCGTCGCATCCGGCGCCCAGTCCACGCTCCACGTCGAGCTTGGGCAGAACCCTGAGCGGGACGAGGCGCGTCACTATCCAGTGCGTGAAAGTCACGCTGATGATCATGGCGGGCGTCAGCGCCAGCAGGAGTCCGATCATCCATGAAGCAACGCCAGCGTTCAGCGAAAAGAGCAGCAGCGCAGGCAGGATCATCGCCGCCACGCCGAAGACCGCCAGCGTCCCGGCATATAACCTGCCCGGGTGAGCCAATATCGAACGACGCAGGTCCCTGTTCCATGATCTGCGACAGCCGACTTTTCGTTCGAGCTCGGCGCGACCCTCGGCGACCAACCAACATCCGACATGCCCGCGCCTGCGCGCGCCGGCATGGGCGCGCGTCAGTTTCAGCGCCGCCTCTGCGACTTCCCACTCGGAAGCGGGAGAGTCGTCTGCGATTTCCTCGACGACCTTGCGGTAGTGGTCCCGCGTCTCGAAATCCATCGTGGAGTAAACGTCGGCGGGATCCTCCCGAAGAATCGCCTCGACACGACTCACCTGCTCGAAGAAAGCTTTCCAGGAAGTGCTCGAAACGGCCATGAGCGCCGCGATCGCACGCGAAACGCCTTCTGTCGGATCGACGTCCTCGTGCGGGGTCGATCGAGGCGTCGGTTCGAATGGAGGAGCGAGTTCTGGAAAGAGCTCGGAAAGCGACTGAACGAGCGATTCCAGACATGCGAGACGCAGCATCGCAGGAAACGCCCAGAGCTCCGCGATCGTCAGCGGCCCGTCCCGCTGATACGCCGCGACGTACTCTACAGCGCCCGCGAGACTGACCTGCATATGGGCGGCATCGAGCATACTTTGCGCCAGCGCCATGACGCGCGGGGCGCCGCGGAATTCAGGCGCGGCGAGACGCGGCAATCGTCGATAAAAGGCGGCGGGAAGATCCTCGCGAACCTGCCTGATTGCGCGCCGCACATGGAACTCGTTGTCGAGAAGCCACTCCGACGCCTTGGCCGCATGTGGCGGCGGCTCAATGCAATGACTGCGAACACGATCCAGCCAGGGAATGATGGCGGAGATAGCCCGCCAAACCAGGATCGGCTCGGGCAGGCCATTTTCGATATCGTGCCGGGCCCGGACCGCCATGGCGGCGAGGGCATGGGAGCCGCCCGGCGCAGGCGGGTTCTCGGATGGCAGGCCGGCAAACGTCACAACAGCGCTTGGCGAGGCAGCCTCACGGCCATGGCCTCGCTAAGTCTCCTGTGACCGATCGGTGGGCTCGTCTCACGTCCTCCTACGAGGAGGACCGGGATGTTGACGTGATTTATCAAGTAATCGGCGACGCTGCCCACCGGCATATCAGGATGTCCGCTCTGACCGGTGCGCGACAAGACCATCAGGTCGGCGCCTTCGTCCAAAGCCGCACGGGCGAGCGCATGGCGCGGATCGCCGCTAGGCAATACGCGCACTCTCGTCGAAGGGACCGAGGGCAACCGTGAGCGGACCTGTCTCATATAGCCCTCGGCCGCCCGTTCGTTACGCGCCCGCAGCCGGTCACGCAGGCTGACGTCTTCGGCTTCGAGCGGGCCTGCCTCGGTGAGATCAACGGACGGAACCGCATGGACAAGGATCATCTCCGAACCATGTGCGGCGGCAATTCCCAATGCGAGCGGCAAGGCGCATTCCGATCGTGACGAGCCGTCGAGTGGCGTGAGCACCCTGCGATAGCGGACGGAAGCGGCGCCAACATGCTTCGGTGGAACGATCAGCACCGAACCGCTGACGATTTCGGCAACCCGACGCGCGGTGCCGCCCAGCCCGGCGAATGGTCCGTCGCTCTCGCCGCAACGTCCCAGCACGGTCAGGTCTACCGCGTGATCACGCGTCCATGCGCAAATGCGCTCGGCCGCCGGTCCGTCGACGATCACCGTCTCGGCATGCCGGTCAGCGAAAAGCGCCGCCTGCTCTCTCAAGTGAGCCTGCACATCACGGTGGCGCAGCGTCCATTTCACCGGATCCATCGGCGACCTTTGGTCCGAACTCTCGAGAACGCGTATGACGGTCATGCGCGCATCGGCCGCCAAGGCGACCGCGGCCGCATGCGCCAGGACGTCATCAGCGAAGGACGATCCGTCAACGCAGGCGAGGACATGGCGAAATATCTGGCGTTCACCTCGCGAGCAATGCGGAAGGCTTCCCATCCTGGCGTGATCAAGGAGTTGGGGCTCAGACATGGCTAACTCCCAGCAAAATATTACGAAAATTCACGATCTAGGAATGCTTCGAAGCGACTCCGCAAAATCAACGTAGCGCTTCGCATTACGTTCCAATGTTTAGAATATAATTGTATCTTCCACTCTAAACAGTCGGAAAAACACTAATCGGCAGCGATTGAAGCCGCTTCAGGTTCATGGCGCGACCGCTCTGCTACTATCCATTGGACGCCGAAAGGTGGTGCTTCCTGTTCCGTTGCTCCGCTGCGCCAGTTGCGGTGATCCGAGCTGAGCACCAGGGGGAAATCGGCAGCCTTCGGGCTGTGGCCACAGACGGCCGCGAATACGGCCGCGAACAGGCAGCGGCCGAGATCCGACGCCATGTGCCCGCGGGTCTCGTGCTGGGCGATTGCCGCGCAGCTCCGGACGCTTGAGCCACCGCAGCAACCCATCGCTCGAAGAACCATAGCCCTCCGGCAACCGAGACGCCGCCCGAACGATCGGCGAGCTGTCCTTCAGTCGCCCGGAAACGGACAGGAACGCTTCACGGAGCGCACAATCGTCCTTCCCTTGTAGATACCGGCCAGCAGCATCGCGGCGTCGAAGATTTCGCCTCGCCACGCAGCTGCATCGTCGAGCCCGCGGCTGATGCCGCGGCGCAAGGCGGGCATCGTTCCGATGACCCCGCTGACTGTCCGCGCTATCCCGGAGACGGCGATCTCGGCATCAGCGGCCTTGACGCGAGTTCGGACCGAATCCCGCCAATGGTCGCCTGAAGGCGCGCAGTTCGTAGTGATGGCCATGGCGCGTGCCGAGTGACGACAGGTCCTCCATCAGCATCTCGAAGGCAAGGCGCTCTCCACCATCGACGAGGGCATTTCCTTGACGTTCCCCATCACGAAGGCGGTCGGGCGAAAGTTTTCGAGAACCCAGATGTATTCGCGGAACGGATTGTGCCGCAATGTCGAAAGTGAAAGGCAAATCAGGCTCCAGACGAATTTAATTCAGCCGGCGTATACAGGCAACAGGAACGAAA
>REDO01000120.1 GCA_007693435.1 Salinarimonadaceae bacterium
TCGGAAGCCGAGATGCTGCGCACGCCGAATTTCGGCCGCAAGTCGCTCAACGAGATCAAGGAAGTGCTCGCCGGCATGGGCCTGCATCTGGGCATGGAAGTGCCCGGCTGGCCGCCGGAGAACATCGAAGATCTCGCCAAGCGCTTCGAAGAGCACTATTGAGACACGCGTCCCGCGCGTCATGCGCGGGGCGTGACCGCCGGCCTTCGAGGGCGAGAGCCCCGGGGCTATAGTTTAGACGGCCGTACCTTGGCACGGCGGCCGCTGATGATGGAGAGCCACAATGCGTCACGGATTTCGCGGCCGTCGTTTCAACCGCACCCCCGAACATCGCAAGGCGATGTTCATGAACATGTCCGTCGCCCTGATCAAACATGAGCAGATCATCACCACGCTTCCCAAGGCGAAGGACCTGCGTCCCGTCGTCGAGAAGCTCGTGACGCTCGCCAAGCGCGGCGACCTGCACGCCCGCCGTCAGGCGATCGCCGTCCTTCAGGACGAGACGATCGTGCGCAAGCTCTTCGATGTGCTGGGCAAGCGCTACGCCGATCGTCCGGGCGGCTACACCCGCGTCCTCAAGGCCGGCTTCCGCTACGGCGACGACGCCCCGATGGCGGTGATCGAGTTCGTCGATCGCGATCCCGACGCTCGCGGCCAGGATTCGGGTCCGGTCGAGGTCGATATCGAGACGGAAGAGGCGGCCTGAGCGCTCACGCTCCGGCTCCTATGCGAAACGGGCGGCCCCTCGCGGAGCCGCCCTTTTCATTGCCGCAAACCGGTTGGGCCCCGGGGCGCATGCAGGCTTTGACTGCGCGCGCGCATCCACTACGCTGCGCCTTGTCGCGGGTCCGCCCGCGCCGCCGCACGGGGGCGCAGCGTCATGATCGCCGGATGGGTCGTCGTTGCGACGGCTCTCGTCTATCTCTGTCTGCTCTTCGCCGTCGCCTATTGGGGCGACCGGCAGGGGCGGCGCATTCTTGACGGCGGTCTGCGCGCGACCGTCTACGCACTCGGCCTCGCGATCTACTGCACCTCATGGACGTTCTTCGGATCGGTCGGCCTCGCGACGCGCTCGGGGCTCGACTTCCTGGCCGTCTATCTCGGGCCGATCCTCGTCATCGGCCTCGGATACAAGCTCGTCCAGCGCATCGTGCGCATCGCCAAGGCGCAGAACATCACCTCGGTCGCGGATTTCGTCGCCGCGCGCTACGGCAAGAGCGAGCGCGTCGCCGCGATCGTCTGCCTCATCGCCGTGGTGGGCTCGGTTCCCTATATCGCGCTCCAGCTCAAGGCGGTCTCATCGTCGCTCAACGTGTTCCTGGCCGCCGATGTCGACGAGACGCTCAGCATGGCGATGGCCGCGCCTTTCGGCGACATCGCGCTGCTCGTCGCCGTGGTTCTCGCCATCTTCGCGATCGGCTTCGGCACGCGCCAGGCCGACGCCACGGAACACCAGAACGGGCTCATTCTCGCGATCTCGCTGGAATCCGGCGTCAAGCTCGTGGCCTTTCTCTGCGTCGGCTTCTACGTCACCTTCTGGATGTTCGGCGGCCCGGCCGACATCGTGGCCGCGATCGAGGCGAACGGGCGGGAGGTCGATCTCGTCGGGCGCACGTCGAGCGTGGCGAGCTTCCTCACGATCGTGGCGCTGTCGGGCTGCGCAATCCTGATGCTGCCGCGCCAGTTCCATGTGAGCGTCGTCGAGAACCGCTCGCTCAGCGACGTCGCGCGCGCGGCCTGGCTGTTCCCGCTCTATCTCGTGCTGATCAACATCTTCGTCGTGCCGCTGGCGCTGGCGGGGCTCGCGACCTTCGCGCCGGGCGATATCGACCGGGACATGACGGTGCTGGCCCTGCCGCTCGCCGACGGCGCTGGGCATATGGCGCTTCTCGCTTTTCTCGGAGGCCTGTCGGCGGCGACGGCGATGGTCATCGTCGAGTCAGTGGCGCTCGCCATCATGATCTCGAACCACCTCGTGATCCCGCTGATGCTGCGCCGGCGCGGGGCGGACGCCGATCGCGGCGCGGGCGGTCGGAGCCTGCCGCAGGATCTCGGCGGCATGGTGCTGGGCGTCAGGCGGGTGGCGATCCTGCTCGTGATCCTGCTCGGCTACGTCTATTACCGGGCCGCCGGCGACGCGGCGCTCGCGGCGATCGGACTACTCTCTTTCGCCGCGCTCGCGCAGATCGCGCCGGCTTTCCTCGGCGGCCTCGTCTGGCGCGGCGGAACCGCCGCGGGCGCGAGCGCCGGGCTCGTCCTCGGCTTCGGCATGTGGGCCTACACGCTATTTCTTCCCTCGATCGCCTGGGAAGTGAGGCCGATGGCCGATCTGATCGCCTACGGGCCGCTGGGGATCGACTGGCTGCGCCCGAACGCGCTGTTCGGCGTCGACATGCCGCAACTGACCCATGGCGTCCTCTGGAGCCTGGGGCTCAACCTCGCGGCCTATATCGGCGTGTCGCTGGCCGGCGAGCGCACGTCGCTGGAAAAGCTGCAGGCGGACGCCTATCTCGGCGCCGCCGAGGAGCCGGCATCGACGAGTTTCCGCTTCTTCCGCGCGGCCGTGACGGTTCCCGAATTGCAGGCCACCGTCGCGCGTTATCTCGGCGAGGAGCGCGCCATGCGCTCCTTCGAGGGCTTCGCGCGCATGCGCGGGCTCTCGCTCTCCAAGATGGTGACGGCGGATATCCATCTCCTGCGCTACGCCGAGCATCTGCTGGCCTCCGCCATTGGCGCGGCCTCGGCGCGGCTGGCGCTGTCGCTCGTGCTGAAACGCCGCAATGTCTCGACGCAGGACGCGCTGAAGCTCCTCGACGACGCTTCTGCGGCGATCCAGTATAACCGTGACCTTCTCCAGCACGCGCTGGACCACGCGCAGCAGGGCATCACGGTTCTCGATTCCGACCTGCATATCCTGTGCTGGAACCAGGCCTTCGTCGATCTCTACGAATTGCCGCCCGAATTCGTCCGCGTCGGGATCGGGCTCGACGAAATCGTGCGCTTCAACGCCGCGCGCGGCTCCTACGGGCCGGGGCCGGTCGAGGATCAGGTCGCCGCGCGCCTCGCGAGCTTCATGAACGAGCGCGAGCCGGTGCGGCTGCGGCTCTATCCGAGCATGCGCGTCATCGAGATCCGCACCAACGCGCTGCCCGACGGCGGCTTTGTCACGACCTACACCGACGTCACCGAGACGGTCGTGGCGGAAGAGGCGCGCGCGCGGGTCGCCGAGGAACTGGAGCGGCGCGTGCGCGAGCGCACCGAGGAGCTCACACGCCTAAACGACGCGCTGATCCGCGCCAAGGCCGAGGCCGACGCGGCCAATGTCTCGAAGACGCAGTTCCTTGCGGCGGCGAGCCACGACATTCTCCAGCCGCTCAACGCCGCCCGGCTCTTCGCCACCTCGCTTCTGGAGCGCGACCGCACGCGCGGCGACACGCAACTTGCGGAAAACGTCAACGCCTCGCTGGACGTCGTAGAGGAAATCCTCACCGCGCTCCTCGACATCTCGCGCCTCGACAGCGGCGCGCTCAAGCCGCAGATCTCGGTCTTCCGCCTCGACGAGATGATGCGACAGCTCGCCGTCGAGTTCGAGCCGGTGGCGGCCGAGAGGGGCCTGAAGCTCACCTTCGCGCCCTGTTCGCTCAGCGTGCGCTCCGATCGCAAGCTCTTGCGGCGTCTGCTCCAGAACCTCGTTTCGAACGCGATCAAGTATACGCCTGCGGGGCGCGTCCTCGTCGGCGCGCGCCGGCGCGGCGCCGAGGTTTCGCTTGAGGTGATCGATACGGGCCAGGGCATTCCGGAGACGCAGCAGCGTCTCGTATTCCAGGAGTTTCAACGGCTCGACCAGGGCGCGCGGGTGGCGCAGGGGCTCGGGCTGGGCCTTTCCATCGTCGAGCGCATCGCGCGCGTCCTCGATCATCCGATCACCCTGCAGTCGCAGCCGGGGCGTGGGTCGCGATTCAGCGTCGCCCTGCCGGTCGCCACGGCCGTCCCGGCCATCGCCGCCGATCCCGAGCAGCCGCCGCAACGCGTCGCCTCGCTCGACGGGCTGCGCGTGCTCGCCATCGACAACGAGGCGGCCATCCTCGACGGCATGGACGGTCTGCTCGGCGGATGGGGCTGCGAGGTCGCGACCGCCACATCGCTCGCGGAGGCGCACAGGGCGCTTCGCGATGCGCCTCTTGCGCCGGAGGTGCTGATCGCCGACTACCACCTCGATACGGGCAACGGCATCGACGCCATCCTGGCTCTGCGCTGGAAGCTCGGGGGCGAGACGCCGGCGATCCTGCTGACTGCGGACCGCTCGCCGCGCGTGCGCGAGGAGGCGTTGGCGAAAGACATTCATCTGCTCAACAAGCCGCTGAAGCCGGCTGCTCTGCGGGCGCTCCTCGCCCGTTGGAGATTGCGGCGGGCGGCGGCGGAATAGGCGGGCCGGCCTCGCGCCGCCTGCATGCGTCTCTATGCGGGTCCGGGCCCGACGTGATCGAGACGCGCTCAAGAGGATCAAATCTTATCGACAGGGGTAAGAGGCGCTTGACCGGGGGCATTGTACCTTTGGCCGATTGTCATCGGGGAGGTTCGCAGATGCATCACGTTTTTGGCAGGCTCATCGGAGTTTGCGCGGTTTCGCTCTTCATGATTGGCCCCGCCGCTTCAGAAGATGAAAACACTTGGGTTCCGCCCGGCCTTGACAGGGCGGTCGAGGCCACCGGGGGAATTGACGGCGACCGTCATGGCGGCGCTGTGGTTGAATCGATCCGAGGCTTTTTCGAAGAGGGCCTCAGAGGACGTGAGTTCGGAGCCGCTGTCGCCGAAGCCGCCGGGGGTCGCGGCGCCGAGGCGTCGCAAGGGCGTGGCGGAAGCGCCGACGAAGTCGGCGGCATGGGTGGACATGGCGGCCCTGGCGGTGGACCCGGCGGCGGACAAGGTGGCGGACAAGGTGGCGGACAGGGCGGCGGACAGGGCGGCCGTTGAGCCGTCGGCAGTTCTTTCGCCTCAGCCGGCGGTGAAGAGCCCCGCCTCGCCGCGCGCGTCCTCGCCGGGCGCTGGCGCGTTCTGGTCGCCCGGCTTCGTCTCGCGGCCGAGATCGGGGAGCGCCACGATCCGGGCGCCGCGCAGATCGGCGCGACAGACGATGTAGCCGCGCTGCTCCATGTACTGCACCAGCCGCCGCGCGCGGCCCGGGGAGCGGCTTCCGCAGATGCGGGCGATCTCGCCGTCGCCCGGGCAGGGCGCGCCGGCGAGCGCGGCGCGGGCGAAGAGCAGGTAGACGCCCTGAATGTCCTCCGGCAGGTCGGCGGCGGCTGCGAGCGCCGCGTCCCATTCGGGCGTCAGCGCCGTCTCGCGATCGACTCCCGCTCGCGCCACGGCGAGGCGGCGTTTGAACTCGGCGAGATCGACCGGCCGGCCTGCGACGCGCCTGATCCGGCAGCGCACGAGAAAGTCCTGATAGAGCACCGCCACCGAACGAAACGCGGCGTCCGGATCGGCGAGGATCTCGCGCATCACGGCGGCGAGGCCCGCCTCGCGCTCCTGCGCGCCCTCCGCGCTCTCCTCCTCCGGAGCGGCGGCGGTCGGGCGATCGCGCACGAGCTGGGCCAGAAGGTCGTTGGTCGAGGGCGGGGGAGGGGCGTTCGGGCGGCGCGCCGGCGCCGGGCGCTCCCGCTCCTCCGCCGTCGGCGCGGAGAAGAGGAGGTTGCGCGCATCCTCCGTCGGCTGATCGGGCAGGGGAGTGAGCTTCGGGCTCGTCGAGCGCGCCTGCGTCTCCACCTCGCCGATGCGGACGGGGACCGGCCGGCGCGAAAGGGCGGGGCCGAGCGCGATGAAGTGGCCGCGCTCCAGATCGCGGAAGGCCTCGGCCTGGCGCCGCTCCATGCCGAGAAGATCGGCGGCGCGCATCATGTCGATGTCGAGGAAGGTGCGCCCCATCAGGAAATTCGAGGCTTCCGCCGCGACGTTCTTGGCGAGCTTGGCCAGGCGCTGCGTCGCGATCACTCCGGCGAGCCCGCGCTTGCGCCCGCGGCACATGAGGTTGGTCATCGCACCGAGGGAGACCTTGCGCGACTCGTCCGAGACCTCGCCCGCGACGGCCGGCGCGAAAAGCTGCGCCTCGTCGACGACGACGAGCACCGGGTACCAGCATTCCCGATCGGCGTCGAACAGCCCGCCGAGGAAAGCGGCGGCGGCGCGCATCTGCTGCTCGGCGTCGAGCCCTTCGAGATTGAGCACGACCGATATCCGGTGCTGGCGGACCCGCGCGGCGATGCGTTGCAGGTCGCTTTCGCCGCGCTCGGCATCGACGACGACATGGCCGAATTTCTCCGCGAGCGTGACGAAATCGCCTTCGGGATCGATCACCACCTGCTGCACCCAGGGCGCGCTCTGCTCGAGCAGGCGGCGCAGCAGATGCGATTTTCCCGAGCCGGAATTGCCCTGCACCAGAAGGCGTGTGGCGAGCAGCTCCTCGAGGTCGAGCATCGCCCGAGCCCCCGCCGCTCCCGTCACTCCCATATCGACGCCGACCGTCATCTTCGCCCTCGTCCGGCGCCCTTCGCGCCGCCGGGAAGGGATACCACGACAGGTTCCGGAGCGGACATTCGCGCTCGCTCGCTCCACAGATTTGCGCCGGCGGTCTAAACAAACGGGCGCGGGCTTGCTAACTATAGGGCTCACTTCGCAAGCTCACTCGGAAAGGAGGACAGGATATGACCATTGACGATCATCCGCAGACCCGTCCTTGGACCTACGAGGAGGTTCAGGAGCTGATGCGTCTCGCGCGCGAAGGCGTCAGCGATACTGTGATCAGCATCAAGACCAAGCGCACGCTGCAAGAGGTCCACGCCAAGCTGGCCGAGATCGGCATCGTGGCGAAGACCGAAACCTAAGCGGGCTCCTTACGTCAGCGGGCTCGGCAGGGCGGCATCTCTTGCGTCTCAGCGCCGCCCGAGCGGATCGTTCTCAAGCAGGATCGGCTGACCGTGGGGCGTCGCGCGCGCGGCGCGCTCGAGCGCCGCGCGACGCTCGGCGAGCGCGTCCGCCGGCGCCAGGCCCTTCTCCGCGACGAGCGTTTCGAGCGCCGCGAGCCAGTGCGCGTAGTAGGTCGAACCGTCATCCGCATCGCCCGCCGCCTGCGCCTTGCGAATCGCTTCGGCGAGCGCCTGCGCCCACTCACGCCAGGTGAACAGGCCGCGCTCGTGGAGGCGCAGCGTCATCGCGAATGCCTGCGCCTCCCAGGGCGAGGAAAAGACCGGCCCGTCGGCGCCGACGGGGATCGGCGCGACCTTCGCCGCCGCCGCGAACACGTCGTCAGGCGGGTTCAAGGTATGATTCCCAGGCGTCGATGCTGACGACGACCTCCGGATCGGCTTCCTCCCCCCAGAGTTCGAGCCCGGAAAAGCGCACCGTGTAGAGCCATTGCGGCTCCTCGCCCTGACCGTGGGCGTTCGTGTCGGGGAAAACGTGGACGCCGTGCACGAGTTCGACGGTCCCGCGCTTGCCGCGCGCGTAGCGCGGCAGGCGGATATGGCCTGGCGGGTGGGTGACGCGGGTGACGACGGCGTCGCCTTGCGCGTACCGCGCCGGATGCGCCGCCGGGCGCTCCGTCGGCCCGCCGCGCGCGAGCGCCGCCGCGACGTCGGCCGCCCGCAGAACGCGCGGGATCGGGGCAGGCGGCGAGAGCGCGGCGCCCGCCTTGAGCTCCGCTTCCGAGACGAGCCCGAGACGCGTCACGAGCCGCTCGACGCCCTTCGTCCAGATCTCGTAATAGCTCGACGTCAGGTACTCGCCCGGCGGCAGGCTCTCGCGGGCGTGGCGGGACATGTCGAGGTTCCAGGCCCCGCTTGCGCCCATCGCCAGCGTCAACCCGAAGGCGCGGCGCTCCCATGGCGCGTGGAACCATGGCTCGTCCGCCTCGCGCTCGATCGGGCCGAAGCCGTGCATGCCGCCGAGATCGTGGCCGCCGTTCATGGCCCGCTCTCCGCAGCGGCGACCGAGGCGGGATCGTGCGGCAGGCCCGTTCCGATCATCGAATCGCGGGTGACGAGTCCGGCGAGCGCCTCTTCCGACCAGCCCTGCGTTCCTTCGGGGCGCATCGGGATGACGAGATAGCGAATCTCGGCGGTGGAATCCCAGACGCGGATTCGCGTCTCGGGCGGCAGCGCGACCCCGAACTCTGCGAGCACGCCGCGCGGATCGAGCACCGCGCGCGAACGATAGGGCGCGGATTTGTACCATGTGGGCGGGAGGCCGAGCACGGTCCACGGGTAGCAGGAGCAGAGCGTGCAGACGACCATGTTGTGCTCGTCCGGCGTATTCCAGACGGCGACCATGTGCTCGCCCTGCCGGCCGATATAGCCGAGCGACACGATCGCCTCCGTCGCGTCCGCGCGCAGACGCTCCCGAAACGCCGGATCGGCCCAGGCCTTGGCGACGACCCGCGCGCCGTTGCGCGGCCCGACGCGGCTCTCGTAGGTCTCGATCAGTTCGTCGACGGCCGCCGGATCGACGTAGCCCTTCTCGACGAGGATCGATTCGAGCGCCCGGACCCGCAGGTCCATCGGCGACAGCGCGCCCTCATGGTCATGGTGATGATGATCGTGCGCGCCGTGACGACGCCCGTGGTCCCCGCTCATTCCGCTCCGCCCGTTCGCGCTTCATCGTCGCTTTGCGGATGATCGTAACGCGGCGCGCTTGGCGGGCAAAGCCGGTTCAGGGGCGTTTGGGCTCGGTTCGCGAAAATTCGGCGCGCGCTTGATCGCGGTCCCGGCATACGCGATCGTCCCGGAAACCAGGAGATGTCGGGAAAACCGCCGACAACCGGGCCAGTTTCCGTTCAACGATGGGCGCTCCCTGCTTTCGAGGCCTCCATAGCAATGAATCTGGATATTCTTTTCGTCGCGCCGCTTTCGGTGCAGATCCATACCATCGCCGCGTTCGGCGCGATTTTTCTCGGCGCCGCGCAGTTCACGACGGTTCGCGGCTCCGGCCTGCATCGCGTGTTGGGCTACGGCTGGGTGAGCCTGATGCTCGTGACGACGCTCTCGTCGTTCCTGATCAGCGTGAACCCCATCATCGGCCGCTTCAGCTGGATCCACGGGTTGTCCGTCTTCACGACGGTCATGGTCATCGTCGCAATCGTCATGGCCCGGCGCGGCAGGATCGAGGCCCACCGCGCGATCATGATCAACCTGTTCCTGTTCGCGCTGCTTTTGACCGGCGCCTTCACGCTTCTGCCTGGCAGGGTGATGCACGCGGTGTTCTTCGGGTGAATTGGCGCTGCCGGACGTGGCGTCGCAGCCTCACGAAGCCCGCGCCACCGCTTCTCCGCGTTCGCCGTCCATCAGCAGACCCGTCAGGTCCTTGATGTCGAAGGGCTTGGCGAGGAAGCCGTCGAGGCCGGCGGAGAGCGCCGCCTGCTCGTCCTCCTTCTGGGCGTTGGCGGTCAGCGCGATGATGCGGCGCGGCTGCGGGCGCCCGAGCGTCGCCTCGAGTCTCCGAACGCGGCGCGTCGCCTCGAGCCCGTCAAGGCCGGGCATGCGGATATCCATCAGCACGATGTCGTAGTCGGGCCGAAGCCCGGAGAACGAGGCCTCGGCGAGGGAAAAGGCCTCGTGGCCGTCCTTGGCCCAGTCCACGACGGCGCCGAGGCGTTCGAGCGCCTTGATGGCGAGGAGCGCGTTGATCTCGTTGTCCTCGGCGAGCAGCACGCGCTTGGCCTTGGCCCCGACCTTTCGGCGTGGCGCAGTCATGCGCGGCGTCGCTTCCGCGCGCGGTGGAGGCGCGATCTCCGTCAGGCGTTCGAAGAGCGAACGGGCGCGCAGCGGCTTGACGAGATAGGCGTCGAAACCGGCGGCGCTCGGCGAGCCGAGATCGCGCCTTTCGAAGGGCGAGAGCAGCACGATGCGGCGCTCGACGCCCGCTTCGCGCGCGGCCGCCGCGATGTCGCGCGCGACGTCGTCACCGAGCGCGCAATCGACGATCAGGCCCGAAAAGGGCCGCTCGGCGTCGGCGGCGGTGGAAATCTTGGCGAGAGCGTCGGCGGCGTCCGCGACGAGGACCGCCTGCGCTCCCGCTTCCGCGAGCTTGCGTTGGACGTAGGGTCCTTCGAAAGGCGAGCGCGCCAGGACAAGGTAGCGCCGTCCGGCGAGATCGGGCGCAAGCGCGGCCGTTTCGGGCCGGCCCTCGGCCTCGTCGGCCGGGAGCGGCAGGCGGATCGAGAAGCGCGCGCCGGCCCCGGGAGCGCTGTCGACTGCGATGGTTCCGCCCATGCGCTCGACGATGCGACGCGAGATGGCGAGCCCGAGTCCGGCGCCCCCGGCCTTCGAGGCGGGGCCGCCGTCGCCCTGCTCGAACTCCTCGAAGATGCTGGCGAGCCGGTCCGGCGGGATGCCCGGTCCCGTGTCGGTGACTTGGACCGTCAGCGCGCCTTCTTCGTAATCGGCTTCGATGCCGACGCCGCCCGTCTCCGTGAACTTCACGGCGTTGCCGGCGAGATTGACGAGCACCTGCCGCAGCCGGTCCGGATCGCCCACGATCAGCCGGGGCGCGCGGGAATCGACGAAGCAGGCGATCTCCACGCCCTTGCCCTGGGCGCGCGGCGCGAGCAACTCGACCACGCCCTCGATGAGGGCGCGCGCGTCGAACGGGTCGCAGGACAGGTCGAGCTTGCCGGCCTCGATCTTGGAGAAATCGAGGATCTCGTCGATGAGAGAAAGAAGCGCGCCGCCGGAGGTCTTGACGGCGCGCAGGTAGGTTTGCTGCTCCAGATCGAGGGGCGTGTCGAGCAGAAGGTCGGTCATGCCGAGGATGCCGTTCAGCGGCGTCCGGAATTCGTGGCTGACGGTCGCGAGGAAGCGGGATTTCGCCTCGTTGGCGGCCTGCGCCCGCGAGCGTTCGTTGGCGAGCGCCCGTTCCGTCACGACGCGCTCGGTGATCTCGCGACCCGCACGCAGGATTTCGGGGGCGCCGGCGCGGCCCTGCACCGGCGTTTCGATCCAGGCGAACCAGCGCACGCCTTCCCCGTCGTCGATCGCTTCGTCGACGAGGCGCGCGCCGTCTTCGCGCAGACGCGTCTGGCCGGTTTCCACGACGTGCGGCGTCGTGCGCGCGCCGATCAAGGCGTTGCGCGGGCGTCCGACGAGAGCTGCGTAGCCGGAATTGGCGAAGGTGATGCGTCCCTCGCCGTCGCGACGCACGATGACATCGAGTTGGGCCTCGACGAGGCTGCGGTGCAGCGCCTCGCTCTCGGAAAGCGTCCAGAGCCGGTCCTGAAGCGTTTCGATCTCGTCCTCAAGGCGCGTCGCCCGGCGCTCGATCCGGAAATGTTCGCGCAGCAGCAAGAGCGACGAGCCGACGCCAACGAGTGCGAGCGCGGCGATGATCGCCACCAGCCCTCCGGCAGCGCTGTTCCAGACGTCCAAGAGCATGACTTCCCCAATCCATTCCCCTGGGGACAAGTATGCATACGCCTTCTGAAGGCCGGCTTGAGAAACGTGGTTGCCGTGTCGTCAATCGGTTCGCTCGAATTCGCCGGGTTCATCGGCTGTCGCGGTCGGAAAGACCTCACCGGAAAAATATGAGCTCACCTGGAACCAATCACGCTTATATGCGTATATTCATGTTGTCGTTGTTGTTGTGGCGAAAATCTGACGCCATTGCGTCGATAATGTTACATGAAAATTGTGTATTCGACCTGGAACATCTCATTTTCGTGTGCGTTGTACGGGCATCGCTCCATGCGAATATCTCGAAGGAGAATAAGGATGCTAAAAAAACATATTGCCGCCTGCATGTTCGCCACTGCCCTCGTGGCCACCCCCGCCCTGGCCCAGACCGGAGCGCAGCAACCGGCTCCGGCCCCCGGCGCCCCGGTCACCAGCGAAACGGCGCCTGCTCCGGACGCCATGCGCGTTCCGGGCGCGACAGCTCCGTCCACGACGCCGGGGGCTGAGACGTCAGGCGCCGAAATGACTGCGGAAGTCATGGAGCCCGGTCATGACCTGCAGCTGCAAGACGGGTTTGTCGTCTCCCAGACGGCTGGCCACCATCTCAGCTCGGACATTCTCGGCGTGTCGGTCTATTCCGCCGACGGTGACAGCGTCGGCTCCATCAACGATCTGATTGTCGATGGTGATGAGCGCGTCGTCGCCGTGCTGATCGGTGTCGGCGGCTTCCTTGGCGTCGGCCGGCGCGACGTGGCGATCCCGATTTCGGAAGTCGAGTTCGTCTATCAGGTTGACGCCACTGCGACGACCGGCGTCGCGAACGGCGGCGACTTCGCCCGGGAAATCTCGGAGGCTCGTATCGCGATGACCCGCGAGCGGATCGAGAACGCGCCTGAATTCGCCCGTCTAGAGGCCCCCCCGATGGCGGCTCCCGCGCCCGCGCCCATGCCGATGGACGCGGCTCCCCGGAACTGACGGGCGCAATCCTGAAGATTGAAAGGGGGCCTCATGGCCCCCTTTCTCTTTGGCGCGAGCGCTGTCCGGCCGCGTCAGCCCGCCTTGCGGCGGTTCTGCCGGTTGGCGATGAGATCGTCGACGACGGCGGGCTCGGCCAATGTCGAGGTGTCCCCGAGAGCGCTGAATTCGTCCTCGGCGATCTTGCGCAGGATGCGCCGCATGATCTTCCCCGAACGGGTTTTGGGCAGGCCGGGCGCGAACTGGATCAGATCCGGCGAGGCGATCGGGCCGATCTCCTTGCGCACCCAGGCGACGAGCTCCTTGTGCAGCTCCTCGGAAGGCGCTTCGCCCCCCATCAGCGTGACATAGGCGTAGATGCCCTGTCCCTTGATGTCGTGCGGATAGCCGACGACGGCGGCTTCAGAAACCTTGGGATGCGCGACGAGCGCGCTCTCGACTTCCGCCGTGCCCATGCGGTGACCCGAGACGTTGATGACGTCGTCGACGCGGCCCGTGATCCAGTAATAGCCGTCCTCGTCGCGGCGGCAGCCGTCGCCTGTGAAGTAGCGGCCGGGATAGGTCGAGAAATAGGTCTGCACGAAGCGCTCATGATCGCCGTAGACCGTGCGCATCTGGCCGGGCCAGCTGTCGGCGATGCAGAGATTGCCCTCGCAGGCGCCCACCAGAGCCTTGCCCTCGGCGTCGACGATTTCGGGCTGGACCCCGAAGAAGGGGAGGGTGGCCGAGCCGGGCTTCTGGGCGATGGCGCCGGGCAGCGGCGTGATCAGGATGCCGCCGGTCTCCGTCTGCCACCAGGTATCGACGATCGGGCAGCGGCCGTCGCCGACCACGCGGTGATACCATTCCCAGGCTTCCGGGTTGATCGGCTCGCCGACGGAGCCGAGCAGGCGCAGGCTCGCGCGCGAGGTCTTGCTCACCGGCTCCTCGCCCGCGCCCATCAGCGAGCGGATCGCGGTTGGCGCGGTGTAGAAGGTGTTGACCTTGTGCTTGTCGATCACCTCCCAGAAACGGGAGATCGAGGGATAGGTCGGCACGCCCTCGAACATCAGCGTCGTCGCGCCGTTGGCGAGCGGTCCGTAGAGAATGTAGCTGTGGCCCGTCACCCAGCCCACATCGGCGGTGCACCAGTAGATGTCGCCCTCGTGGTAGTCGAACACGTATCGATGCGTCATCGAGGCGTGGACGAGATAGCCGCCCGTGGTGTGGAGCACGCCCTTTGGCTTGCCGGTGGAGCCCGAGGTGTAGAGGATGAAGAGCGGATCCTCGGCGTTCATCGGCTCGCAGGGGCATTCCGTCGTCACCATGGCGGCGGCCTCGTCGAAATAGACGTCGCGGCCGGCTTTCATCGGGACGTCTCCGCCGGTGCGGCGCACGACGATGACGTGCTCGACCATGCCCTCCGGCAGGCGCGCGATGGCGGCGTCGACATTGGCCTTGAGCGGCACCTTGCGGCCTCCGCGCAGGCCCTCGTCCGCCGTGATGATCGTCTTCGAGCCGCAATCCTCGACGCGGCCGGCGAGCGAATCCGGGGAAAAGCCGCCGAAGACCACCGAATGGATCGCGCCGAGCCGCGCGCAGGCGAGCATCGCGTAAGCCGCTTCCGGGATCATCGGCATGTAGATCGTCACCCGGTCGCCCTTCGCGACGCCCCGGTTGCGCAGAATGTTGGCGAAGCGGCCGACTTCGTCGTGAAGCTCCTGATAGGTGATCTTCTTCGACTCCGACGGGTCGTCGCCCTCCCAGATGATCGCCACCTGATCGGCGCGCTTCTCCAGATGGCGATCGACGCAGTTGTGGGCGACGTTGGTGACGCCGTCCTCGAACCAGCGGATCGAGACTTCGCCGGGGCCGAAATTCGTGTTCTTCACGCGGGTGTAGGGCGTGAACCAGTCGATGCGCTTGCCGTGTTCGCCCCAGAAGGCCTCGGGATCACGCACGCTCGCCTCGTACATCGCCTTGTAGCCGGCGGCGTCGACATGCGCGCGCTTTTTCCAGTCGTCGGAGACCTCGTAGAGCTTTTCGGACATCTTTTTACCTCCCGGAGGGCGCTGAAATCGTCTTTACGCGCACGCGATCGGCTCCGCCCGCACGAATGACCGGGAAAGTAAGCGAAAGCGGGGGGAAGCGGCAAGCGTCAGCGCCTGCCATTTTTCTCCGGCCACAACGCTTGCGCGATCTCTCCCCAAAAAAGAAAGCCGCCGGGCGCACGGCGCCGGCGGCTTCGTCGGTTGTTCCGGGCTCCGCCGGAGCGGATCGATCAGAAAAAGGCCTGCAACCCCGTCTGCGCGCGGCCGAGGATCAGCGCGTGGACGTCGTGCGTGCCCTCGTAGGTGTTCACGGTCTCCAGGTTCTGCGAATGGCGCATGATCATGTACTCCTCCTGGATGCCGTTGCCGCCGTGCATATCGCGGGCGACGCGGGCGATGTCGAGCGCCTTGCCGCAATTGTTGCGCTTCACGAGCGAGATCATCTCGGGCGCCGCGCGGCCCTCCTCGAAAAGCCTGCCGACGCGCAGCGAGCCCTGGAGGCCCAACGCGATTTCGGTCTGCATGTCGGCGAGCTTCTTCTGGACGAGCTGCGTCGCGGCGAGCGGACGGTTGAACTGCTTGCGGTCGAGCGTGTATTGCCGCGCGCGATGCCAGCAATCCTCGGCCGCGCCCATGACGCCCCAGGAAATGCCGTAGCGGGCGCGGTTGAGGCAGCCGAACGGACCTTTCAGGCCCGACACGTTGGGGAGCAGCGCGTCCTCGCCGACCTCGACGCCGTCCATGACGATCTCGCCGGTGATCGAGGCGCGAAGCGAGAGCTTGCCGCCGATCTTGGGCGCGGAGAGGCCCTTCACACCCTTGTCGAGCACGAAGCCCCGGATGGCGCCGTCATGCGCCTCCGACTTCGCCCAGACGACGAAGACGTCGGCGATCGGCGAATTCGATATCCACATCTTGGAGCCCGAGATGACGTAGCCGCCCGAGACCTTCTTCGCCACCGTCTTCATGCCGGCGGGGTCGGAGCCGGCGTCGGGCTCCGTCAGGCCGAAGCAGCCGACCCATTCGCCGCTCGCGAGCTTGGGCAGGTACTTCTTGCGCTGCGCCTCGTCGCCATAGGCGTAGATCGGATACATCACCAGCGAGGACTGCACGCTCATCATCGAGCGGTAGCCGGAATCGACGCGCTCCACCTCGCGGGCGACGAGCCCGTATGAGACGTAGCCGGCGCCGACGCCGCCGTATTCCTCCGGGATCGTCACGCCGAGAAGGCCGAGCTCGCCCATCTCGTCGAAGATGGCGCGGTCGGTTTTCTCTTCGCGGTAGGCTTCGATCACGCGCGGCAGCAGCTTGTCCTGCGCGTAGGCGTGGGCCGCATCGCGGATCATGCGTTCGTCGTCGGTAAGCTGGTCTTCGAGGAGGAACGGATCCTCCCAGTTGAAGCTCGCCGGCGCGGGCGCGTCTTTCGGCTTGGCGTCAGGGTGGGCCATGGTCTTGCGTCCTCGGTTTCCTGTCTTTTCTCAGATCGTTTTCGGCGCAGCGTTCGACCGCTTTTTCTCGCGCAGTATCATCCGTCGATATCGAACTTCACCCCCTGCGCCAGCGGCAGGGTCGTCCCGTAATTCACCGTGTTCGTCGCGCGGCGCATATAGCCCTTCCAGGCCTCTGAGCCGGATTCACGCCCGCCCCCGGTCTCCTTCTCGCCGCCGAAAGCCCCGCCGATCTCGGCGCCGGACGGCCCGATATTGACGTTGGCGATGCCGCAATCGGAGCCGGCGGCGCCGACGAAGCGCTCCGCTTCACGAATGTCCAGCGTGAATATGGAGGAGGAAAGCCCGGCGCCCACCCCGTTATGCAGGGCGATCGCTTCCTCGAAATCGCGGTAGCGCGTCACGTAGAGGATCGGCGCGAAGGTCTCGTGCGGCATCGGCCCGGTCTGGGTCGGCATCTCGACGAGGGCCGGGCGCGCGTAGAAGGCGTCCGGCCCGCCCAACCCCTCGACGCGGCCGCCGCCATGGACCGTTCCGCCCGCAGCCGTCGCCTCCGCCAGCGCCCGCTCCATGCCGTCAAAGGCGTCGGCGTCGATCAGCGGACCGACGAGCGTTCCGGCCGCGCGCGGATCGCCGATCGCGACTCCGCCATAGGCCTTGACGAGGCGGGGGACGAGGTTGTCGTAGACGCTCTCGTGCACGATCAGCCGACGCAGCGTCGTGCAGCGCTGGCCGGCGGTGCCGATGGCGGAGAAGGCGATGGCGCGCAAAGCCAGGTCGAGATCGGCGGATGGCGCGACGATCGCGGCGTTGTTGCCGCCCAGCTCGAGGATGGCGCGGGCGAAGCGCGCCGCGAGCTTGGGGGCGACCTCGCGGCCCATGCGGGTCGAGCCCGTCGCGGAGACGAGCGCCACACGGGGATCGTCGATGAGGATCTCGCCGATGTCGCGCGCTCCGATCAGAAGGCCGTGCAGGCCCTGCGGCGCGTCGTCGCCGAAGCGCGCCAGCGCGCGATCGAGGATCGCGGCGACGCCGAGCGCGGTGAGCGGCGTCTTCTCGGAGGGCTTCCACACGACGGGATCGCCGCACACGAGCGCGAGCGCCGTATTCCACGACCAGACCGCGACGGGGAAATTGAAGGCCGAGATCACGCCGCAGACGCCCAGCGGATGCCAGGTCTCCATCATGCGGTGGTCGCGGCGTTCGGTGGCGATGGTGAAGCCGTAGAGCTGGCGGGAGAGGCCGACCGCGAAATCGCAGATGTCGATCATCTCCTGCACTTCGCCCAGGCCCTCGGAGACGACCTTGCCGACTTCGAGCGTCACGAGGCGCCCGAGATCGTCCTTGGCCGCGCGCAATTCCTCGCCGAGCAGCCGCACGAGCTCGCCGCGCCGGGGGGCGGGGACGTTGCGCCATTGCAGGAAGGCTGTATGGGCCTGCGCGATGACGGCCTTCGCCGCGTCCGGGCTCGTCGCGCGCACATGCGCGATCATCTCGCCGGTGATCGGCGAGCGCGCCGGCATGCCGTCATCCGCAAAGGCCCCTTCGCCGACGCCGAGACGGCGGAGGATGGACAGGGCTTCCTCGCGGGCGGGGGCGGTTGTCGTCATACGGTCCTCTGGCTGGATGATGGCCGGAAAGATCGGGATTTTCGCACGCCCGCGCAACCGATTAATTTCCATTCCGCCATGCGGAAATCGCATTTCGGCTTCGGGACGGGAGGCGCGGCGGGGTTCGCGCTATCGCGCGAAACACCCCACCCTGGCCCTACCCTGAGGGGAGGGAATTCCCGCGTGGTTCAAGCGCCAGCCGATCTCCCACCCCTTTGCCTCGGCGCCCTCAGGCCAGCGAGCGCGCCGCTTTCGCCAGCGCGGCCTGCGCCGCCGCGAGGCGGGCGATGGGGACGCGGTAGGGCGAGCAGGACACGTAATCCAGCTGCAGGCGCTCGCAGAAGGCGATGGAGGCCGGGTCGCCGCCGTGCTCGCCGCAGATGCCGAGCTTGATGTCGGGCCGCGTCGCGCGTCCGCGCTCGGCGGCGAGCGCCACGAGCTCGCCGACCCCCTCCTGGTCGATCGTGACGAAGGGGTCGTGCTCGAGCAGGCCCTTCTGGACGTAAGTCCCCAGGAAGGAAGCGGCGTCGTCGCGCGAGATGCCGAGCGTCGTCTGGGTGAGGTCGTTCGTGCCGAAGGAGAAGAACTCCGCCGTGCGGGCGATTTCCCCGGCGCGAAGCGCCGCGCGCGGCAACTCGATCATGGTGCCGATCTGATACTCGATCGTGGCGCCGGCCTCCGCCATCACCGCGCCTGCGACGGCGTCGATGCGGGCCTTGACGAGATCGAATTCGGGCTGAGCCATCACGAGCGGGATCATCACCTCGGGAGACACGGGCGCCCCCGTCTCGCGCGCGGCGGCCAAAGCCGCCTCGAAGATCGCGCGCGCCTGCATCTCCGCGATCTCTGGATAGGCGACCGCGAGGCGCACCCCGCGGAAGCCGAGCATCGGGTTGAACTCGTGCAGCTCGGCGGCGCGGCGGCGAAGTTTCTCGCTCGACACGCCGAGCGAATGCGCCACCTCCGCGATCTCCTCCTCCGAATGCGGCAGGAACTCGTGCAGCGGCGGATCGAGCAGCCGGATCGTCACCGGCAGGCCGCTCATGATCGTGAACAGCCGCGTGAAGTCGTCGCGCTGCATCGGCAGGAGCTTGGCGAGCGCGGCGCGGCGGCCGGCCTCGTCGTCGGCGAGGATCATCTCGCGCACGGCGACGATGCGGACCGCGTCAAAGAACATGTGCTCGGTGCGGCACAGGCCGATGCCCTCGGCGCCGAATTTACGCGCCGTCTGCGCGTCGAGCGGCGTCTCGGCGTTGGCGCGCACACGCATGCGGCGGATCCTGTCGGCCCAGATCATCAGCGCGGCGAAATCACCGGAAAGCTCCGGCTGAAGCATAGCGACCTCGCCGACGAGCACCTGCCCGGAGCCGCCGTCGACGGTGATCACATCGCCTTCGCGCAGGGTGCGCCCGCCGACGCTCATCGTCCCCGCCTTGTAGTCGACTCGGATCGAGCCCGCGCCCGAGACGCAGGGCTTGCCCATGCCGCGCGCCACGACCGCCGCATGCGAGGTCATGCCGCCGCGCGTCGTGAGGATGCCTTCGGCCGCGTGCATGCCGTGGATGTCCTCCGGCGAGGTCTCGACGCGCACCAGCACGACCTTGCGTCCGGCCTTCTTCGCGGCCTCGGCGGCTTCGGAGGAGAAGACGATGGCGCCGCAGGCCGCGCCGGGCGAGGCCGGCAGGCCCGACGCGATCACGTCGCGCGGCGCCTTCGGGTCGATCATCGGATGCAGGAGCTGGTCGAGGGCGGCGGGCTCGACGCGGGTGATGGCCTCCTCCTCGCCGATCACGCCCTCAGAGACGAGATCGACGGCGATCTTGAGGGCGGCTTTCGCGGTGCGCTTGCCGCTGCGCGTCTGGAGCATCCAGAGTTTGCCCTTCTCGACCGTGAACTCCATGTCCTGCATGTCGCGGTAATGGGCCTCGAGCGCGCCGCAGATGCGCAGGAACTCGGCGTAGACCTCGTGCATCGCCGCCTCCATCGAGGGCTTGTCGGAGCCCGACGCGATGCGCGCCGCTTCCGTGATATCCTGCGGCGTGCGGATGCCCGCCACCACGTCTTCGCCCTGCGCGTTGATCAGGAACTCGCCGTAGAGCGCCTTCTCGCCGGTCGAGGGATTGCGGGTGAAGGCGACGCCCGTGGCCGACGTGTCGCCCATATTGCCGAACACCATCGCCTGCACGTTCACGGCGGTGCCCCATTGCGAGGGAATGGCGTTCAACTCGCGGTACTTGATCGCGCGCGGCGTCATCCAGGAGCCGAACACGGCGCCGATCGCGCCCCAGAGCTGTTCCTGCGCGTCCTGCGGGAAGGGGCGGCCGAGCTCCTTGTCGACGATGCCCTTGTAGACGCCGACCAGATGGCGCCAGTCGGCGGCCGAAAGATCGGTGTCGAGATGAAGGTCGCGGCGCTCCTTGTAGTCCTCGAGCGCTTCCTCGAACAGGTGATGGTCAACACCGAGCACGACCGAGGAATACATGGTGACAAAGCGGCGGTAGGAATCCCAGGCGAAGCGCTCGTCGCCGGATTCCTTGGCCATCGCCTCGACGGTGGCGTCGTTGAGGCCGAGATTGAGGACAGTGTCCATCATGCCCGGCATCGAGGCGCGGGCCCCGGAGCGCACGGAGACGAGCAGGGGGTTCGAGGCGTCGCCGAAAGTGCGGCCGGTGAGCCGGCCGACATATGCGAGCGCCTGCGCTACGTCCTCCTTCAGACCCTGCGGATAGGTGTCGCCGTTCTCGTAGAAATAGGTGCAGACTTCCGTGGTGATGGTGAAGCCGGGGGGAACGGGAAGGCCGAGATTCGCCATCTCCGCGAGATTGGCGCCCTTGCCTCCGAGCAGGTTGCGCATGCTCGACTCGCCCTCGGCCTTGCCGTCGCCGAAGGTGTAAACCCACTTGACCGTCATCACCGACCCCTGTGCTTCGCACGCGCTTGCGCGGCGCGCGAAAGCCATAGCGGCATGAAGCGCTTTTGGAAACTGCGGCGTCTGGAAAACCCGTCTGCGCTATGCGCATGAAGCCCAAGGCGACGCGCAAGGCTCAACGCGCAAGGCTCAAGCGGCCGTGCTGTCTTCCTCACGACGACGGAACGACTCGGCCACTGCGTGCGCATCTTGCTTGCGACGCTCGAGGGACTTCATCTCGTAATCGTCGAAGAACGGGTTCACCGTCTCCGATTCCGTCCCCACATGCGGCGATTGCGGAGTCATCGCGGTCGCGGCCAGCACTGCAGCCTGCATGGGGATGGGCGGAGATTTCTTGCGCCGGTCGGGATGGAGCTGCTGCTCGAAATGGGGGCCGAACAGGCTCGGTATGTTGGGGAGCGGCGCGCTCGGAGCCTGGCCTCCGGTCGATTGCGCGAACGGCGGCAGAAGCCGGGGCTGAGGCGCGTCGGTCTGTGCGCCGGGCTTTTCGTCGGCGTTCGGAGCGGCGACGGCCGATTGCGGCGTGAAGCGAACCGGCGAGCGGTCGAGTTCGCCAGTGCGCATGAAGTGGGCGATCCGCCGGGCGATCTCCGGCGGCGTCTGGCTGTTCAGCCGGTATGGCGACAGCGCCAATCCGATGGTGGACGCGATGAGCCCGAGAGAATCGGCGCCGGCCGTCGGCATGACAAGTGAGGCCGCTGCCTCTCCACGGCCGCCACGCGGGGCTAAGGCGGGCGGTGCCGTGAGCGGACGACGCGCAACCTCGGCGGGACCTCTGGCCGAACCTGCAACCAACGAGTCGGGGGAAGAGCGGCGATCGATCTCACGCTCGCCGACGGGCATCGGAGGCGGCGTCACGCGACGTTCGACGACGCGCGGGGCGTCGATATCAGTCGCGCCCGAACGGCGCGTCCCGCCCTGCGGTTCCTGTCCGCCGCGCGCTACCTGCGAACGTTCCCCGCCGCTGCGCTCAGAAGTGCGACGCGCGCCCGGCGCTCCGGTCTCCCGCAGGACGGCGGTCTCGCGGGCGGGATCGCGCTGATCGCGAGGGTCGCGCACAAGCGCGACGGGCTGCTGCTGCTGCGTTTGCTGGCGTGCGCGACGCGCGGCTTCGTCCGCGCGCGGGGTGGCGGGTTGCTTCTCCTGCTCCTGCCCGTCGCGCCGGCCGCCGCCCCGACCGTCGCCTTGGTCGCGCGCGACCCGGCGATCCTCGGTGCGGACGAGATCCATGAAGTCCTTACGCGCACGATCGAGCTCCCTGTCGACGACGGTGTCGACCGGTGGAGTCATGCGTGACGTAATCGGCGTCGTAGCCAAGCGCGGACCTCTCTAACGGAACCTTCCCAAAAACCATTTGACTCGGAAAGATAATCAATGAGTGAATAAATGTAAATGTTCCAACCTTCCGCTCATGAGGGTGACAACGGCGTTCTCGTACTTTTTCGCTAATTTTAGTTAATTGATCGGCCACCCTGCCGGGTGCGACGGAGCGTTCCTCACCCCTGGATCGTCGAGAAATCGGCGACGCCGCGCGTGGCTTGCCGCAAAGCGTCAAGCAGGCGCAGGCGGTTCTCGCGCAACGCCGGATCCTCGGCGTTCACGGTGACGTTCTCGAAGAAGGCGTCCACCGGCCCGCGCAATTGCGACAGGGCGCGAATCGCCGCCTCGAAATCCTCGGCGGAGACGGCCTTCGCGGCCTCCTCGCGCGCCTTCGCGAGCGCGACGGCGAGCGCCTTCTCCTCGATCTGGCCGCGGCTCTGGATGAGCTGGAGGTCGGGCGCGGCGTCGAAAGCGCGGCCGTCCTTCTTCTCCTCGATGCGCAGGATGTTGGCGGCGCGGCGGTAGCCGGCCAGCAGGTTCGCTCCGTCCTCGGAATCGAGGAAGCGGCCCAGCGCCTCGACGCGGCGCACGGCGCTCGTCAGATCGTCCTGCCCCGGCAGCGCGAAGACGGCGTCGATGAGGTCGTGGCGCGCGCCCTTGTCGCGCAGATACACCTTGAGCCGCTCGACGATGAAGGCGAGGAGGTCGGTCTCGTCGGGACGCGAGGCGGCCTTTCCGACGCCCTGCGCCGCCTCCGGAGCGCCGATTTTCGCGCCCCATTGCAGAAAAAGCGGTTCGAAGACGCGCAGGAGCGGGATCTTGAGGCCGTTATCGACGATCAGTCGGATGACGCCGAGCGCAGCGCGGCGAAGCGCATAGGGGTCCTTCGAGCCGGTCGGCTTTTCGTCGATCGCCCAGAAGCCCGTGAGCGTGTCGATCTTGTCGGCGAGCGCGACGGCGACGGCGACGGGATCGGAGGGGACGCTGTCGGAGGGCCCGAGCGGCTTGTAGTGATCCTCGATCGCGGCGGCGACGGCGGGCTCCTCGCCCTGTCCTGCGGCGTAATAGCGGCCCATCAGGCCCTGCAATTCGGGGAATTCCCCGACCATCTCGGTGACGAGATCCGCCTTGGCGAGGCGCGCGGCGCGCCCGGCGGCGTCAGCATCCGCGCCCACCATCGCAGCAAGCTCGCGCGAGAGCGCCGCAATCCGCTCGACCCGTTCGTGCTGGGCGCCCAGCTTTTCGTGGAAAACGATGGATTTCAGCTTCTCGAGCCGGTCTTCGAGACGGACTTTGCGGTCCGTCTCCCAGAAGAAGCGCGCGTCGGAAAGGCGTGCGCGCACGACGCGCTCGTTGCCCGCGACGATCTCCGCCCCGCCGTCGCTCGCGAGGAGGTTCGAGACGAGGATGAAACGGTTGGCGAGCCGCCCGTCGGGTCCCGCCAGCACGAAGCACTTCTGGTTGGCCCGGATCGTCGCGCGGATCACCTCGTCGGGGATCGCGAGAAAATCCTCGTCGAACGAGCCCATCAGCGCGACCGGCCATTCGACCAGCCCCGCCACTTCCTCCAGAAGCCCCTCGTCCTCGACGACCGACAGCCCCTGCGCGAAGGCGAGGTCGCGCGCGTCGTGGGCGATGACGTCCCGGCGCTTGTCGGCGTCGAGCATGACCTTCGCCTTTTCGAGCGCGCTCACATAATCGTCGAGGCGGCGCACCTGGATCGCGTCGGGCGCCATGAAGCGATGGCCGAAAGTCACGTCGCCTGAGGCGACGTCGCCGACCGTGAAGCGCACGATCTCGGGCTCCTCGGTCTCCGGCCCGAAGGTGCAGACGATGGCGCGCAGGGGCCGCACCCAGGCGAGGGAGCCCGGCTCGCGCGAGGCCGCGCCCCAGCGCATCGATTTCGGCCAGGGGAAGGCGCGGATGATCGCGGGCAGGGCCTCGGCGAGAAATTCCGCTGTCGGCCGGCCGGGACGCTCGATCGCGGCCACGTAGAAATCGCCTTTCTTCGGATCGCTCTGGATCTGCGCCTCGTCGATCGAGGAGAGCCCGGCCGCCTTCAGGAAGCCCTGGATCGCGCCCTCGGGGGCGCCGACGCGCGGACCTTTGCGCTCCTCGCGCTGGTCGCGCCCCTTGGCGGGCAGCCCCGCGACATGCAGGGCGAGGCGGCGCGGCGTGACGAAGGCGCGGGCGCCGTCGTAGAGAAAGCCGCCCTCGACGAGCGCATCGGTGACGCGCTTGCGCAGTTCCTCCGCCGCCTTGCGCTGCATGCGCGCGGGGATTTCCTCGCTGAAGAGTTCGAGCAGAAGATCGGGCATCGGGGGCTCGGCGGTTCGAATTCAGACAAGAGTTGCGACTGGCCAAGCGGCTATAACGAGTGAAGCGCCCTCACCGCAAGGGGCGGCGGGTTCACCTACTTTTCGGATTCCGGTCCACGGGGACGCGAAGTCGCGTTGCGCGGGCGCGTTCCGGCCAGTAATCGTCTTGCAATGGGAGATCGCGCGAAACTCCGGTCGATTGCGCGCAGGGCTGCGATCGTGGCCCTGCTCTACGCCTTCGCGCTCTCCGGGCTCGTCACGGGCCTTGCGTCGGCGCTGCACGCCGCGCCGGCGTCCGCGTTCGCCGAGCTCTGCCGCGTCGACGCATCCGGCGCGCCCGAGCAGGCGCCCGGCGGCGCGCCGCTCCATGCCGGCGATTGTTGCCTGCACGCCTGCCGCATCGCCTGTGCGGGAACGGCTTGCGCTGCGCCTGCGCGGCCGGACTTCGCCGCCGTGATCGATCGGACCTGCGCGCGCCTTCTCGGGCCGGTCGTCGCCGCTCCCTCGCTCGCGCCACGCCCGCCCCTTGCTCCGTTCGGGCCGCGCGGCCCGCCCCTCGCCTGAATCGTCTTTGCGAATTGCCTTTTCGACAACGATTCACCGGAGCTACATCGATGCCTTCCATTTCCACGTTCCTGCGCGGCGCGCTCGCCGCCGCCGCCCTCGTCCTCACCCCGAACGCCGCTTCGGCGGAGACCTTCGCCGCCGGCGACATCGTCGTCGAGGCTCCCTGGACCCGCGCGACGCCGGGCGGCGCCCGCGTCGCCGGCGGCTACATGCGCATCTCCAACAATGGTGCGGAGCCCGACCGCCTGCTCGGCGGCACGACGACCGTCGCCCCGCGCTTCGAGGTTCATTCCATGGAGATGGTGGACGGCGTCGCCCGCATGGCCGAGGTCGCGGGCGGGCTCGTGATCCCGCCGGGGGAGACCGTCGAGCTCGCGCCCGGCGGCTACCACATCATGATGATGGGGTTGACCGCTCCCGTGACCGAGGCCTCGGAAGTCGCCGGGACGCTCGTCTTCGAGCGCGCGGGCGAGATCGCGGTGACCTACGCCGTGGCGCCGATCGGCTCGCGCGAGGCCCCCGGCGGCGGCCACGACCATCATCACGGTCACGGCCAAGGTCACGGGCACGGCCATAATCACTGATCCGGCAGGGGCGGCGCGCGCGCCGCCCCGTTTCGACCTGTGGTGGCGGTTCGCCGGGCGTCCGTGCTAATGCTTGGCCCGGTTCTCCATGGAATCCCCCGATGCTGCGCTCCGCCACGATCCTTCAGGCTCGTCTGCCTCTGGGCGATCCACACGACTGCTCGGACGATCCCGACGAGATTGCGCTCCTGCGCGCCGTCTACGATACGCTCGTCGTGCGGTCGTCCGACGGGTTCACGCCCCGTCTGGCGCAGAACTGGAGCGCCTCACGCGAAGCACGCCTCTGGCGAATCCGGCTTCGGCCGGGCCTGATCTTTCACGACGGCTCGCCCTGCGACGCGCCGGCCGTGCAACACTCGCTCCTGCGGATGGCCCGCCCTGATCGTGGCGTCGCGCTCGGGGCGAGCGGCGTCTGGGCGCCCTATCTCGCCGGCGCCGAAATCGTCGCGGAGGATGCGTTGACGCTGCGCGTCGGGCTCAATGAACCGATGGCGGATTTCCTCGATCTGCTCGCGCAGGCCTATATCGCCGCGCCGTCCTCCTTCGCCGCGCTCGATGCGGGGCGGACACGCGCGCCGATCGGCGCCGGGCCGTTCCGCATCGTTCGGGTCACGGCCAGCGAAATTCTCGCGCGCCGGTTCGATGCGCAGGTTTCGGGGCCGGCCCCGGCGCATTACGAGATCATCTGGCGGGCGGAGCCGGATCCTGCTTTGCGCCTCGCGGCGCTTATGGAGCGTCGCGCGCAGGTTGCGACCGGGCTCGACTTCGCGACGAGCCGCGCGCTCGACGCCGCCGGCGGAACGCGCGTCGAGACGCTTTCGCCGGTCTGCGTCGTCGTGATGATGGAGGCCGCCCGCGGCCCGCTTTCCGATCCGCGCCTGCGCCGCGCGCTCGATCTGGCCATCGACCGGGAGGCGATCGCGCGAACGGCGACGGGATGCGCGGCGGCGCCGCTCGCGGGCTTCGTCAGTCCGAGGCATCTGGGGGCGGTCGAAGGATCGGCGCCGAATCGCGATCTCGCCAGAGCGCGCGCGCTGGTCGAGGAGGCGGGCCATGGCGACGGGCTGCGGCTGACCCTCGATTACCCCACATCCATGCCCGACGAGGCTCCGGCGATCGCCGCGCTCGTCGCCGATCAGGCGGCCCCGGTCGGATTCTCCATCGACATCCGCAAGCACGAGGACCGCGCCGCCTATGCGCGTCTGGTGTCGAGCGGCGAGGCGGGAGATCTCTGCGTCTTCGATTCGACGCCTCTGTCGACCTTTCGGACGCTGCGGGAGAAGCTCGATTCCCGCGCGCCCGGCCCCTGGTGGCGCGGCTATCGCAATCCGGCGGTCGAGGCGGCGATCGACGAAGGGCGCCGCGAACCCGAAGACGCGCGTCGCGGAGCCGCCTATGCGCGCGCCTTCCGCGCCCTGCAGGACGACCCGGCTTGGCTTTGTCTCTACAATCCGCTGCGGGTGGCCGGCCTCGCCGGCCGGCATCGCGATTTCCGCTTCCCGCCGGATGGCGCGATCGACGCCGCCGCCCTCCCGCCTCTGGCCGGCGTCTAGCGATTGTCGCCGCATTCGAGGCGCATAGATGCTTGACATCCGCAGCCAAGGCGCGCCGATTGCGCCCCGGCCGCCGCACAATCCGCGTATGCGGCCCGCAGCTGTTCCACAACCTCTTGTCTGAAGCCTCGAAAGAACGACCATGACCGATCACGCAGGCGTCGCGCCTCCTCTGGCAAGAGCCCTCGCCGCAAAGGGCTATGAGGCGCTCACGCCTGTCCAGCAGGCGGTTCTCGGACCCGCGATGGGGGAGGGCGACGCGCTCGTCTCGGCCCAGACGGGGTCGGGCAAGACCGTGGCCTTCGGCCTCGCCATCGCGCCGACCCTGCTCGGCGACGAAGAACGTTTCACGCTGATCGGCGCGCCGCTCGCCCTCGTCGTCGCGCCCACGCGCGAGCTCGCGATGCAGATCAGGCGCGAATTGCAATGGCTCTACGAGGAGACCGGCGCCGTGTTCGCCTCCTGCGTCGGGGGCATGGACATGCGCAGCGAACGCCGCGCGCTGGAGCGCGGCGCGCATATCGTCGTGGGCACGCCGGGGCGTCTGCGCGATCACATCTCCCGGCGCGCCCTCGACATGTCGGCCCTGCGCGCGGTGGTGCTCGACGAAGCCGACGAGATGCTCGATCTGGGCTTTCGCGAGGACCTTGAATTCATCCTCGACGCCGCGCCGGCCGAGCGCCGCACGCTGCTCTTCTCCGCGACCGTGTCGCCGGGCATCGCCCGTCTCGCCAAGCGTTACCAGCGCGACGCCGCGCGCATCGAGACGACCGCCGAGCAGTCCCAGCACGTCGATATCGAATACCGCGCCCTTGTCGTCGCGCCGACGGATCGCGAAAACGCCATCATCAACCTGCTGCGCTTCCATGAAGCGCGCAACGCGCTCGTCTTCTGCGGCACGCGCGCGGCGGTGAACCATCTCTCCGCAAGGCTCGGCAACCGGGGCTTTTCCGTCGTCGCGCTGTCGGGCGAACTGAGTCAGTCCGAGCGCATGCACGCGCTTCAGGCCATGCGCGACGGCCGCGCCCGCGTCTGCGTCGCGACCGACGTCGCCGCGCGCGGCATCGACCTGCCGAATCTCGAGCTCGTCATCCATGCCGACCTGCCCGCCAATCGCGAAGGGGTGCTGCATCGCAGCGGCCGCACAGGACGGGCCGGGCGCAAGGGCGTGAGCGCGCTGATCGTGCCCTACAACGCGCGCCGCAAGGCCGAGCGTCTGCTCGACGAGGCCGGGATCGTGGCCGAATGGGCCCCCGCGCCCTCGGCCGACGACGTGATCCGGCGCGACGACGAGCGCGACCTCGCCGATCCGAATCTCACCGCGCCCGTCGCCGAGGACGAGGCCGAATTCGTCGCCCGCCTGCTCGAGCAACACACGCCGGACCGGCTGGCCGCGGCCTATCTCCGCCTGCTGCGCGCCGGGCGCTCCGCGCCGGAGGAGCTCGTGGAGGTGCGCCTCGACGCCCCGCGCAAGAGGTCCCGCGAGGACGCGCCTTCGCGCGAGGCCTTCGCCGGCAGCCGCTGGTTCTCGCTCAATGTTGGCCGCAACCGCGGCGCCGAACCGCGCTGGCTGATCCCCGCGATCTGCGAGGCGGGCGGGCTGGTGAAGAACGATATCGGCGCGATCAAGATGCGCCCCGACGAGACTTTCGTGGAGATCGCCGCCGGCGCCGCCGAGCGCTTCGTCGAGGCGATCGGCGCGCGCGGCATGGTCGGTCGCGACGTGCGCGTCACCGCGCTCGACGGGGCGCCCAACCTGACGCGCGGCCCCAACGCCGCGCATCGCCGCAGTTTCGAGAAGAGCGGATCCGGCAAAGCCGGCCCGAACAGGGGCGGCCCGAACAAGGGCGGCCTCGATAAGGGCGCGCCAGGCAAAGCCGCCTATGGCAAGGGCGCGGCCGGGAAAGCCGGCCCCGGCAAGAAGCGCAAGGACTGATCGTCCCGGCTCAGCCTTGCGCGACCGCCAGCCCCTCGGCGCCGTGCTTTTCGATCAGCCTCGCGACGAAGCCCGTGGACACGGCCTGCGCGACGAAGCGCTCCAGCAGCGGCAGCGCGCGTTCGCGCGCTCTCGGCGTTCCGATCGCCTGCTGCACCGCCATGAAGCGGCCGGGCATGATCGTCGCGCCGGGGAAGCGCTCGCGGTCCTTCAGCAAGCCCGCCCGCAGCGCGCCAAGCGCATCGGCGCGACCCTCGCGCAGCGCGTCGAGCGCCTCGTCGAAGGTCTTGCCCCAGACGATCGTGGCGTGGCGGATATTGCGCTCCAGCCAGAGGCCGTAAGCGGTGCGGGCCGCCGTCGCGATGCGCACGCCCGGCCGATCGACCTCCTCGACACTGGTCAGCGTCGAACCGGGGGGCGTCAGATAGCTCGCCTCGATTTCGGAATAGGCCGGGGTGAAGGCGATGAACTCCGCCCGTTGCGGCTCCGCCCCGATCAGCCCGACATCCCAGCTTCCCGATCCCGCGTCGTCCGCGAGCAGGCCGGGGGACGGATAGGGGACGTAGGTCAGTTCGACGCCGATGAGGTCCGCGAGCGCCCGCGCCATGTCGGGCGACACGCCCTGCGGTGACCCGTCGTCCGCGCGGCTCGTCACGAGCAGAAAGTTCGAGAGGTTGATCCCCGCCCGCAGGACGCCGCCCGGCGCGAGCAGCGCGCGGATTTCGTCGTCGATCGGGCCGATGTCGAGGCCGTGGTTGTCGAGACCGTGGTTCATGGCGCGCTCCCAGCTGGTTGAGACGCGACGCTAGACGACCGGACGCCGGCGCGCCAACAACCGACGCATGGGCGAAATCCGCTTGCCGGATTGGCGCGTCCCGGCGGCTATGTCGGATGCGCAGGGCGCTCATGCCCTTCGACTTCGTCTTCTCGACGGCGCTGCCGATCCCGGCCTTCGTCCTCGCTGGATGATTGCGCCGCCCTTCTGGTTCGAGCGTGCACTTCTCGTGTTCGCGGTCGTGTTGTTGATCGCGCCTTATATACGACGGCGGTCGGGATAACCCTGTTGCTGATTCCGGCGGCGCGCCAGATATTCGCGAAACGCGCGGAGATGGCGGCGGCGGCCAGTTTCGCCTGAAGGCCGAGGCTTTCGCCCTGATTTCGAAATGCGGCGGCCGGCGAACGGGCCGGCCACTGCTTGCCCGCGACTTGCAAACTCGCGGTTTGACCCGTCACTTTCCCGCTGCCGCTCCTTTTCTGGCATGCTGGAGCGAAACCTCGTGCTTCCAATGACCCCACAAGCCCACTCGCCGCTTCGCCTCGCGCAGATAGGCCCGATCCTCGCGCTCGTTGTGCTGGTGATGGCCGGCAACGGCATGGTCGTGCCGATGATGTCGCTCTACGCGCTGCAGTTCAACGTCAGCGGCGCGCTCGTCGGCATGATGGTGACGCTGTTCGGCGTGGGCCGGCTCGTCGCCAACATCCCCGCCGGCATGGCCTCGGAGCGCTGGGGCCGCAAGCCGTTCATATGCCTCGGCCCGGCGATCATCGTCGTTGGAGCGTTCGGGGCGGCGCTCGCCGACGAATTCGCTCCGCTTCTCTTCTGGCGCTTCGTGCAGGGCGTCGGTTCCGGCGTCTATTTGACCGTATCGGCCACCGTGCTCGTGCAAATCTCACGGGTCGGACAGCGCGGGCGGATCATAGCGCTCTATCAGGGAGCGCTGCTTTTCGGCATCGGGATCGGGCCGGGAATCGGCGGCTTCCTCGTCGCCTGGTTCGGCTTCGCGGCGCCGTTCTGGGCCTTCGGGATCGTCGCGCTGATCGCGCTCTTCGTCGCGATCTTCTGTTTCGAGGAGCCGGCGAGCGAGCCGATCGCCGACGGCGCCTCCGGCGCGCCGCCGCCGAGCCTGCGGGGGCTGCTCACCTCGGCGCCCTTCCTCTTCCTCAGCCTGATCCATTTCGGCGTGTTCTTCACGCGCACCGCCTCGCAATGGGTGACGATCCCGTTGATCGGCGCGGCGACTTTCAACATGCCGATCGAGACGATCGGGCTGGCGCTGACGCTGATCGCGACGGCGAATTTCGTGATGCTGCCGATCGTCGGTCCGGTGGTCGACCGGGTGGGATCACGCGTCGTCACCATCTGTTCGACCCTCGCCACGGCCGTGTCGCTCGCGATGATCGCGCTCGCGCAGGACCTCGCGACCTTCTGGGCGGCTCTGGCGCTGATGGGGATCGCCGGCGCCTTCAACGGCCCCTCGGTGGGGGCGGCGCTCGCGGACCGGATGCCGCGCGGGCTGCAGGGGCCGGCGATGGGCGTCCAGCGCGTGGTGGGGGATGCGGGCTTCGTGGTGGCGCCGATATTCGTGGGCGTGATCTACGACGCGACGACGCTGGGCTACGAGGGCGCGGTGTGGATCAACGCGGTCCTGATGGCGGTCGCCGCAGCCCTATTCGCGTTCGGCGCACGGCGCGAAACGCCGCCGAAGGCGTGATCGAACAGCGCTCCAGAAGGCCTGCGATAGCGGATGCGGCGCCTTCGGGCAGAGCGCGTGGCGAACGAAGAAGTCGACGCGGCAGGCTATGATCGATGTCGGGATCCGTCGCGAGTCGCCCCTTCCCGGATGCTGGACGCTGACGTCCCGATCGGGCTGAATTCATTGCTCTGCAATGTCCGAAACGCCCGCAGCCGAAACGGTGCCTCTCCAGTCTTGATAGCACCGTATATTTGTGTATACTTTTGGATATAAGATCTAAATCCTAATAATGGATGCGTTCTGCGCCGTCCATGGCGCTGACGTGCGAGGAGCCCCCATGCCGGAAATGCGTCTTTACCGAGCCCTGGCCGACATCTTCGTGAAAGAGGAGGTCGATGTCATCTTCACGCTGACCGGCGACGGCAATATGCACTGGGAAGCGAGCTATTCGGAGAACGAGGGCGTCAAGTCCTATCACGTGCGCCATGAACACTGCGCCTGCGCGATGGCGAGCGCCTTCGCCTCGGCGACGGGCAAGGTCGGCGTCGCCTCCGTGACCTGCGGGCCGGGCCTGACGCAGATCATGACCGCGTTGGCCACCGCCGCGCAGGCGCGCATACCGCTCCTCGTCTTCGTGGGCGAAACGCCGCTCCACGCCGCCTGGTACAATCAGGCGATCGACCAGGCTCCGCTCGTGCGCGGCGCGGGCGCTCACTACATCTCCGCCCACAGCATGAAGCAGGTTGTGGCGCAGATGCGGGAGGCTTTCCTCATCGCCCGCACGCAGCGCCGCCCGGTCGTCATCGGCGTGCCGCTCGACATGCAGCAGCAGATGATCGAATTCGAAGCCTATCGCCCGTCAATGGAACTCGTCCCCGACACGGGCCCGCGCGTTCCCCATCCCGATTACGTCGCGCGCGCAGTCGAGCGCATCCGGGCCGCCAAGCGGGTCGTGGTCATCGGCGGTCGCGGTGCGAAGGCGTCCGGCGCGGCCGCGGCCTGCGCCAAGCTCGCGGAGCTTTGCGGGGGAGCGCTCTCCGAGACGCTGCCGGTGCGCGGGCTGTTCACGGGGAACCCGCGTTCGATCGGGCTCGCCGGCGGGTTCGCTCACCGCGCCACCCGCGAGGCGTTCGAGGCGAGCGATCTCGTCATCGCGGTCGGCGCGAGCCTCGCCCAGCACACGAGCGATTCCAACAAGCTCTTCAGCCCGCGGGACGTGATCCTGATCGATGATCAGCCGCCGCCGCTCAAGCACGGACAGAAGACGGCGGAATTCGTTCTGGCTGGAGACGCGCGGCTGACCGTCGAAACACTTGTGGCGGCGCTCGAAGCGGCGGGCGGCCATCCCGGCGGCGACTGGGACGTCGCGGCGTATGTGCGTCGGGTGTGCGAGGAGCGGGCCGACGAGACGCCCTATGAGGTTCCCGCCGGCACGATCGATCCCCGCGACGTTGTCGCCTGCCTCGACAAGGAGCTGCCGAAAAGCTGGCGATACGTGAACGCGTCCGGCCATTGCTCCTACTTCTCGGCGCATATTCATGGCGTGCCGGCGGAACGATTCCTGACGATCCGCGAATTCGGCGCGATCGGCAACGGGTTGTCCTACGCGATCGGCATGGCGGCGACGGCGCCGAAGGAGAGGGTGGTCCTCTTCGACGGCGACGGCGGTCTGATGATGCACGCGCAGGAGCTCGAGACGTTGCGCCGCTACGGCATCAAGATGCTTCTGTGCATCTTCAACGACGGCGCCTTCGGTTCGGAGATCCACAAGCTGCGCGCCGACAAGCTCAGTGATCACGGCGCCATCTACGGCCGCAGCGATCTCGCGGCGATGGCCCGCGGCTTCGGCCTGCGCGGCGCCGTCGTCACCGACCTCGAGCAGGTTCCGGCTCTGATCAAGGAGTTCGAGAGTGGCGACACGGCCATGATTTTGGACTTCCACGTCTCCGATCAGGTCATGTCGCCCGTCATGCGTGGGGGGACGCAGCGCTAAACCGCCTCGAAGGGCGGCGCAAAACCAAAACAAAAAAACATTCAATGGGAGAAAACACAATGAAGCGCATCATCGCCGTCGCGGCGGCATTTCTGGCGTCGACGACCGTCGCCTTCGCGCAGGACTATCCGGCGGGGCAGGTCAACATGATCGTTCCGTTCGGGGCGGGAGCCTCCAACGACGCGGTCGCGCGTTTTCTCGCCAACCAGTTGCGCGAGCGCTGGGACCAGCCCGTGGTGGTCGAGAACCGCCCCGGCGCGGGCTCGACGATCGGCACGGAATACGTCGCACGCGCCGATCCGGACGGCCACACGCTGCTCTTCACCTCGTCGGCTTTCGCCACCGCGCCGGCGGTCTTCGCCGAATTGCCCTACGATCCGCTGGGCGATCTGATCCCGATCACGATGGTGGGCTTCAGCCAGTTCATCATGGTGGGCGGCGCGAACGTCCAGTCGAACGATCTCGCCTCCTTCCTGGAGGAGGCCAAGACGCGCGAAATCTTCCTCGCGACCGCCGGTCTCGGCAGCGCCACGCATTTCGCGGGCGAATTGTTTATCGCGGCCTCGGGCGTCGAGATGACGCCGGTGCATTATCGCGGCGGCGCGGAGCTGACGACGGACCTGATCGGCGGGCGCATGGACATCTATGTCGGCTCCCTCGCCACGCTCATCGCGAATGTCCGCAACGGCAATCTCAAGGCGCTCGCGGTGATGGGCGACGAGCCGGCCGAGGCCCTGCCGGACGTGATGACGACGGCGAGCGCCGGAATCGAGGGCGCCTCGACGGGATTGTGGTTCGGCGTCTTCGCGCCCGCCGGCACGCCCGACGACGTAATCGCCAAGCTGAACACGGACATCAACGACGTCATGGCGAGTGACGCAGCGCGCGCTTTCATGGCCAGCCTCGAATCCGTCGTTCGCGGCTATCCGCAGGCCGAATTCGTCACGATCGTCGAGCGCGAGATCGAACAATGGCAGCGTCTCGCCGCCGAACGCGGCATCGAGGCGAACTGACGCGGCGGCTTCGAGACAGGCGGTCGATCGGTGCGGAAATCCGCTCCGATCGAACGGCGAGACGTCAGTCAGGCGACCCTGGGGCGCGAATAGACGCGCACGGTGCCCTTGCCGGCGTCCTTCGCGCGATAAAGCGCGATGTCTGCCCTGGCGATTACGGCCTTCATATCATCGCCTGGCTGAAAACAGGTCATCCCGACGCTGACGCCGATCTTGCTCGCGCCGCTGACCTTCATCATCGCCAGATTTTCAACCACCTGCTCTGCGAACAGGAGCGCCGCATCCGGCGTGTAGCCTTTCAGAATGGCGACGAATTCGTCGCCGCCGAGCCGCGCCATGAAGTCGTCGCGGCGAAGGCTGGAGGCGACATAGGCCGCGAAGCGCCTCAGGATCTCGTCCCCGGCGATATGACCCAGCGTGTCGTTGATGTCCTTGAAGCCGTCGAGATCGAACAGGAGCATGCAGGGCGCCTCCGACTCGGCGTCCGATTGCGGGCCGCCAGAACGGCCCGCTCCACTGCGGAAACATCAGGTCGTACGGTTCGGGATGATCGGGCGCCGGACATTTCAGGCGCCTTGGTTGGTTGCGCGCTTCCGGCCATCGGTCCCTGGCGCGTCACACGTCGAGATTGGCGACGTTCAGCGCGTTGTCCTGGATGAACATCCGGCGCGGTTCGACCACGTCGCCCATCAGCTTGACGAAGAGATCGTCGGCGTCGGCGATGTCCTTGACCTTGACCTGGAGGAGCGAGCGCACCTCGCGGTCCAGCGTCGTCTCCCAGAGCTGGCCCGGATTCATCTCGCCCAGTCCTTTGTAGCGCTGGAGGGAGACCCCGCGCGCGCCGAAGCTGGTGACCGCTTCGAACAGCGCGCTCGGTCCGTAGAGGTGCTTCGCGTCGCCCTTGCGGATCAGCTCCGCGGGATGCCCGTAGACCTCCTGAAGCGTCGTCGCATGATCGTCGAGGCGCTTGGCTTCCTGCGATTCCAGAAGCGAGGCGTCCAGCGTTTCCGCCTGCAGCACGCCGCGCACGGTGCGGGTGAAGACATACCCGCCATCCTCGACGCGCCCGGCCCAGCCGCGCTCCGTCTCCTCGGAGAGGATGTCGAGCCGCTTGGCGACATATTCCGCCGCCGCCGCGCCCGCCTGCGGATCGTCCGCGAGCTGCGGGCGAAGCGCGCCGGCGATGGCGGCCTGCTCGACGACGAAATGCGAATAGCGCGAATGCAGGCTGCGGATGGTGTTGCGCACGGCGCGCGCGTCTTCGACCAGCGCCTTGAGCTGCTCGCCCTGGAATTCGACGCCGGTGGAGAGCCTGAGGCTGGTGTCGACCGAGCCGAGCTCGACGAGATAATCCTCCAGCCCGCGCTCGTCCTTGACGTAGATCGAGGTCTTGCCGCGCCCGACCTTGTAGAGCGGCGGCTGGGCGATGTAGATGTGCCCGCGCTCGATCAGCTCCGGCATCTGCCGGAAGAAGAAGGTCAGGAGCAGGGTGCGGATGTGGGAGCCGTCCACGTCCGCGTCCGTCATGATGATGATCTTGTGGTAGCGCAGCTTGTCGGGGTTGAACTCCTCGCGGCCGATGCCCGTGCCGAGCGCGGTGATCAGCGTGCCGATCTCCTGGCTGGAGAGCATCTTGTCGAAGCGCGCGCGCTCGACGTTGAGGATCTTGCCCTTGAGCGGCAGCACCGCCTGATATTCGCGCGCGCGGCCCTGCTTGGCCGAGCCGCCGGCGGAATCACCCTCGACGATGAACAATTCGGATTTCGCCGGATCGCGCTCCTGGCAATCGGCGAGCTTTCCGGGAAGCGAGGCGATGTCGAGCGCGCCCTTGCGGCGGGTGAGCTCGCGCGCCTTGCGCGCGGCCTCGCGGGCGGCGGCGGCTTCGACCACCTTGCCGACGATGATCCTGGCCTGCGGGGGATGCTCCTCGAGCCAGTCGCGCAGGGCCTCGTTCACGGCGTTTTCGACGGCGGGGCGCACTTCCGAGGAGACGAGCTTGTCCTTGGTCTGCGAGGAGAATTTCGGATCGGGCACCTTCACGGAAACGACCGCCGTCAGGCCCTCGCGGCAATCGTCGCCGGTGAGCGAAACCTTCTCCTTCTTGGCGATGCCCGTGCTCTCGGCGTAGCTCGTCATCTGGCGCGTGAGCGCGCCGCGGAAGCCCGCCAGATGCGTGCCGCCGTCCCTCTGGGGGATGTTGTTGGTGAAGCAGAGCACGTTCTCGTGGTAGCTGTCGTTCCACCACAGGGCCACCTCGACGCCGATCCCGTCACGCTCGGCGCGCAACATCAGCGGCTCTGAAATGAGCGGATGCTTGGCGCGGTCGAGATAGCGCACGAATTCGACGACGCCGCCCTCGTACATCATCTCCTCGCGCTTCTTCTCCGCGTGCCGGTTGTCCGCGAGGACGATGCGGACGCCGGAATTGAGGAAGGCCAGCTCGCGCAGGCGGTGCTCCAGCGTGGCGTAATCGTATTCCACCATGGTGAAGGTCTGGGGGCTCGCCATGAAGGTGAGCTCCGTTCCGCGCTTGCCGTTCGAATCGCCGATGATCTGAAGGGGCGCGACGGGAACGCCATCGGCGAATTCGACGAAATGTTCCTTCCCGTTGCGCCAGATGCGCAGCTTCAGCCAGGTCGAGAGCGCGTTGACGACGGAGACGCCCACGCCGTGCAGGCCGCCGGAGACCTTGTAGGAATTCTGGTCGAATTTCCCGCCGGCATGGAGCTGGGTCATGATGACCTCGGCTGCCGACACGCCTTCGCCCTTGTGGATGTCGGTGGGGATGCCGCGTCCGTTGTCGTTCACCGTCACCGAGCCGTCGGCGTTGAGGATGACGTTGACCTCGCTCGCATGGCCGGCCAGCGCCTCGTCGATCGCGTTGTCGACGACCTCGTAGACCATATGGTGCAGGCCGGAGCCGTCGTCGGTGTCGCCGATATACATGCCCGGCCGCTTGCGCACGGCGTCGAGACCCTTGAGCACCTTGATCGATTCCGCGCCGTAGGAATCGTCGGTCGGGGTCGCAGCGAGTTCAGCCATTCTTGGTTCCCTGCGGGGCGTATCGTCTCGCGCGCGTGCGCGGGCGCGCCCCGGAAATGATTCGACTTATCGTCTATGTAATCATCCATAGCGGCGATTTCACGGTCTTAAGTCCCTGAGCAGGCGGGTCAAGTCATTCCGCCCACAGGATTTCGGGGAGGACGGCGCGGGGGAGGGCGGTGCGCGACGCGAGATGGCGCAAGCGCGGCTTCTCACGCGGGGGTTGGCGTGTCAGGTTGGGGCAGGGGTGAGGCTGCGCGGGGGATGGGGGTGGACGTATTCAACATTTCCGACCCGATTGCGTTCTGGACGATGATGGGCGTGATCGTCCTCGTCGTTCTTTGGGTCATCGATCGTGCTACCGGCGCCATCCGCATCGTGTGGTCTTGGTTCCGAAGGCCGAAGCCCGCTCCCCCTCCGGCGCCTTCTTACCCAAAGATCAACCCGCCGTCCCGCGAGCGCCCTCTGGTCGGACGCAAGAAGGAGCTTGAGAAGATCCGCGACATCCTCGCCAGCCGCCATGGCGTCCAGATCACCGCCGCCAACGGCGTTGCTTTGAAGGCCGAGGGCGGGCGGGGGAAGACCACGCTGGCGCGCGAATTCGCCGAGAGGTTCGGCAAGAGTTACCACGGCGGAAAATGGCTGCGCGCGCAATCGCGCCAAACGCTGCTCGAAGACCTCGCGGCGCTGGGCGAAGCCGCTTTCGCCATGCCCGTCCCCGCCGTTATGGCGGAGGCGCACGGACTTGCCGTGCTGGACCGCATCGTGAAGAGCGAGGCGCGCTGGCTGCTGGTCTACGACAACGTCGACGACCATTCCCAAATCAATCACCTGATCGCTCACGGACCCAAGATAGACGTGATCGTCACCACGCGGCTCGGACTCGGCTGGGACGGATTTGAGCCGATCGACCTCGAAGTGTTGGATTTCTCGACGGATGACGGCGACGCCGTGGAACTGTTGCTGCAGGAGGCGAGGCTCGCGGTGAATCCGACCCCCGAGACGCGCGCGCAGGCGCGGGAAGTGGCCGAGGCGCTGGGCGGTTTGCCGCTGGCGCTGGTGATGGCGGGAACGGTTTTGCGGGAGGACGGGATCGGACTGTCCGACCTGCGCTCCGAAATCGCGCACGTGATCGCGCGGACGCCGCACAATGCGAATTATCTCGACAGCGTCGCAGGGGCGGTGATGCTG
>REDO01000059.1 GCA_007693435.1 Salinarimonadaceae bacterium
AGAAGATCGCCGTCCTGCGCGCCCAGCGAAAAACCGGAGGAACCATCGGAAGCGATTCGAGGGGCGGAGAAGGCGAGAGGATTTATATGCAGATTGAATGACATTTTTCCAGCTCATATAACTATTTAATATAAAATATAATTTTAAGTGATAAAATTTCAAGATATTTGACGATGAAATCTGATTGCCATTTTCGCACAGTACAGTTTGACAATTGCATGGTTGACGGCCGCGCGGCCCATCGACCGGGCGAACCCTCCTGTCGGATTGAACGGCTTTGGCCGAGATTCGCCTCACATCGCCAGATCGGCGACCACGGCGTTGAGCACCGGCAGCCCGGTCGACGTCACGACGAGCCGGCCAAGCGGCGTGCGGCGGATCACGCCTTCTTCGATGAGCGAGGCGACGCGGCGCGCGTCGATCCTGCGCCCCGAGAGCGCCTCGTAGCGCTGCGGATCGACGCCTTCGCCGAGCCGCAGCCCCATGACGAGGAACTCGTCGCCCTGCTCCTCGCGGGTCAGCGCGTCGAAGACGGTGACGCCGTGGCCCTGACGCTCGGTCATTTCGAGCCAGGTCTCGGGATGCTTTTCCGTCTCGCTCGCCATGCGCCCGAGCGGCGTGACGAGGCGACCGTGCGAGCCGGGGCCGACGCCGACATATTCGCCGTAGCGCCAGTAGACCAGATTGTGGCGCGATTCAGCGCCGGGCTTCGCGTGGTTCGAGATCTCGTAGGCCGGCAGACCGTGCCTTTCGCAGACCTCCTGCGTCACGTCGAACAGGGCGCGCCCGGTCTCCTCGTCGGGCGTGACGAGCTTGCCGGCCTTGTGGAGTTGTTCGAAGAACGTGCCCGGCTCGATGGTGAGCTGGTAGAGCGATAGGTGCTCCGCCGCCCGCGCGATCGCCTCCTCCAGCTCGGCCGCCCAGGCCTGCGGCGTGTGGCCGGGCCGGGCGTAGATCAGATCGAACGAAAAGCGCTCGAAGATCGATGCGGCGGTGGCGACCGCCGCCATGGCCTCGTCCGCCGAATGCATGCGCCCGAGCGCCTTCAGATCGGCGTCGTTCATCGCCTGCACGCCGAGCGAGACGCGGTTCACGCCCGCTGCGCGATACCCGCGAAACCGCTCCGCCTCGACGCTCGTGGGATTGGCCTCGAGCGTGATCTCGGCGTCGGGAGCGACCGCCCATGCGCCGCCGACCGCGTCGAGTAGGGCGCCGACGGTTTCGGGCTTCATCAGCGAGGGCGTGCCGCCGCCGAAGAAGACGCTCGTCACCGTGCGGCCCGGGGACAGTTCACGCATATGGTCGATCTCGCGCCGGAAAGCCGCGAGAAAGCGCTCCTGATCCACGGGCTTGTGGCGCACGTGGCTGTTGAAGTCACAATACGGGCACTTCGCGGCGCAGAAGGGCCAGTGAATGTAGACGCCGAAGCCTGCGTCGCTCGTCGGATGCGCGATCATGGTTCTGGATGTGCGCAATGTCGCGTCTTTTGGCAACCGCGCTCTTGCGCGCAGTTCCGTCCGCCCTCTATCCCTGAGGCATGTCGATCCGCGTCGAGGCTCTCCATCGCTATCCCGTCAAGGGGCTATCGCCCGAGCCGCTGGCGCGCGCCACGCTCACGGCCGGCCGATATTTTCCCGGCGACAGGGTCTTTGCGATCGAGAACGGCCCCTCCGGCTTTGATCCTGCGGCCCCGCGCCATCTCCCCAAGATCGCTTATCTGATGCTGATGCGCGACGAGGCGCTGGCGCGGCTGGAGACGCGCTACGAGGACGCGGCCGACGAAATCGTGATCCGCGCGGCCGGCGTCGAGCGCCTGCGGGCGAAGGCGGGAAGCGAGGACGGCAAGCGCGCGCTCGCCGATTTTCTCGCGTCCTATCTGGAGCGCGAGGCGCCTGGCGCGCTGCGCGGCGAGCCGGCGCTTCTCGCCGCGCCGGAGGGCTATCGCTTCACCGACAGCGCGCGCGGCTACGTTTCGATCGTCAATCTGGAAAGCGTCGCCGCGCTCGAGGATATGGTCGGCGCGCCGGTCGATCCCTTGCGCTTTCGCGCCAATATCCACGTCACCGGTCTGCCGGCCTGGGGGGAGTTCGATCTGGTCGGGCGAGAGCTGCGCGCGCCGTCGGGAATGACGTTGCGGGTCACGAAGCGGATCGTGCGCTGCGCGGCGACGAACGTCGATCCGGGCACGGGGCTGCGCGACATGGCGATCCCCGACACCCTCATGCGCCGCATGGGCCACATGGATTGCGGCGTTTACGCGGAAATCGTGGCCGGAGGCGCGCTCTCTCCCGGAATCCGTCTCATCGTCGAGAACGATGTCGGCGCCAGAGACCTGCCTTTCGGCTGATCCGGGATAGGGCCGCGACGCCGCACCCTTGGCGCTGTCGCGTGAAACACGCCGCAGAACCCTCTCCCGAGGGGAGGGCTTGCGTGCGGTGGTTCAGGCGCGAGACCAAACTCCCTTCCGAAAGGGTAGGGGCGGATGGCGCAAGGATTTTCGGACAAGCGACCGAGGATCACTCGGCGGCGGTCTTGTCGGCGGCGTCGCCGTTTTCGTTCGCCTCCGTTTCGGCCGCAGCCTTGCGCGTGACGCGGCGGCGCTTCGGCTTCGCCTCGGCTTCCGCAGCGGGCTCCGGCGCGGGCGCGGGGCGCGGCGTCGGCTTTGTCAGGAAGTCGGGAAGCGCGGGCTGCTCGCTCTCGCTGGTCTCGACGCGGCGGCGCGGACGCGGAGTGCGCTCCGCGGGCTCGGGGCTTTCCGCCCGGGCCGGCGGGAGCGCCTCCTCGGCCGTCTCGCGGCGGGGCTCCTGATGCGGGCGCTGATCAGGCGCGCGCTGCTGGAAACGCTCGCGGCGGTCGGGACGCTGCCCTCGACCCTGGAAGCCGCCGTCCTGGCGGTTCGGGCGCTCTTGACGCTCGGGCCGATCCTGTCGGTCGGGACGCTCTTGCCGCTCTTGCCGATCCTGGCGTGGATCGAAGGCCGCCGGCTGAGGCTGCGACCCGGGATCCATCTCGTCGCTCGACGCGCCGCCGCCCTGACCGTAGCCATAGCCGTAGCCGCCGTTGACGTCGTCGTCGCCCTCGTCGCCGTCCTCGTCATAGCCGCGCGGACCGCCGAACTGCTGGCGCATGGCCTCCTGGGCGGTGGCGATGATGCGCAGGTAGTGCTCGGCGTGCTGGAAGTAGTTTTCAGCCGCGACCGGATCGCTGCTCACCTGCGCGTCGCGCGCAAGCTGGAGATACTTCTCGGCGATGTGCTGCGCGGTTCCGCGCACCTTCACGTCCGGTCCATTGGATTCGTAGCTCCGCGTAAGCGGATTGGGACCCTTGCCGCGGCTGCGGCCGCGCATGCGCCTGTTCTGTCCTGGTCTCATGGATGCTTTTCGACCTTCAATGTCTCTCGTTCAGATGTTCTCGCGAGAGAGTGGCGCCGGACGCGGAGCGTTCCGCCGTCCGAACGAACGTCCGCCAGCTTGATATTCAACCGGGACATGGCCCGGAAGACCATAAGCAATGTCGGATGCCGAAAACCGCAGCGTCTCAAACAGCCCCAGACCTGCGGCGGGAAACCGCCATACCACGCTGCAGTCCGGATATTCCGGACAATGTCAGCCATCGATAATCTACGGTTTCGCCCTGCAAGCTAGCGGCTTCGTGTGTCATTTCCAAGCGCTAATTATGTGCTTTGCTTGATAAATCGCTTATTCCCGGGTGGCGAAGCGCCGATCCGGCGCCGGACGGAAGCTCGCCGCACGCTCCACGCCCCCAAGATCGCGCGCCGAGCCCGCCCGTTCGAGCCCGAACGCTTCCGCCAGAGCGCGAATCGATTCGCCCTGTCCGACACCGTATTCCACAACCAGCGCGCCGCCGGGCGCGAGCAGACCCGGCGCCTGCGCGAGGATCGTTCGGTACGCTTCGAGCCCGTCGGCGCCGCCCGCCAGGGCGAGACGGGGATCGTGCTCGCGCACCTCCCGCCCGAGGCCATCGATGTCGCCATCGGGGATGTATGGCGGGTTCGAGACGACGAGGTCGAATGTCCCCGCGAGCGCCGCGCCCCAGTCGCCGACCACGAAGGCGGCGCGGTCGGCGAGGCCGAGGGCCCGCGCGTTCGCGCGCGCCGTCGCCGCCGCTTCGGACGAACGATCGACGCCAAGGCCCCGAGCGTCGGGCAATTCGTGCAGGAGCGCCAGCAGGATGCAGCCCGTTCCCGTTCCCAGATCGAGGACGCGCGCTTCCGGTCCCGCCGCCGGCTCCGCCAGAGCAAGCTCCACCAGCGTCTCGGTGTCCGGACGCGGTTCCAGCGTTGCGGGCGACAGCGCGAAACGCAAGCCCCGGAACTCGCGCGCGCCGAGGATGCGCCAGACCGGCTCGCCGGCCGCGCGGCGCGCCGTCCAGTCCGCAATCCGGGCGGCCGCCTGCGCCGACAGGGGAGCGTCCGGGTCGCGGGCGAAGGCCGTCGCGTCGAGACCGGCCGCCTCCAGCGTCAGGATCCGCGCGTCGAGCGCCGGATCGTCGGCGCCGGCCTCGCGCAGGGCGTCGCGCACGCTGCGCATGGCCGCGCCGACGGCGACGCCCGCCGCCAGGGCCGCGCTCACATTCCCGCCTCGGCGAGCAGCCCCGCCTGATGCTCGGCGATCAGCGCGTCGAGGATCTCGTCGAGCGCCTCGCCCGCGATGACCGCATCCAGCTTGTAGAGGGTGAGATTGATGCGGTGATCGGTCACCCGCCCTTGCGGGAAATTGTAGGTGCGGATGCGCTCCGAGCGGTCGCCGGACCCGACCTGCGAGCGGCGATCGGCCGCGCGGGCGCTGTCCCGGCTCTCGCGCTCGGCCTCGTAGAGCCTGGAGCGCAGGAGCGTCATGGCGCGCGCCTTGTTCTTGTGCTGCGAGCGCTCGTCCTGCACCAGCACCACGATCCCCGACGGCAGATGCGTGATGCGCACCGCCGATTCCGTTTTGTTGACGTGCTGGCCGCCCGGGCCGCCCGAACGCATCGTGTCGATCCGCAGGTCGCGCTCGTCGATCGCCACATCGACCTCCTCGGCTTCCGGGAGCACCGCGACGGTCGCCGCCGAGGTGTGGATGCGGCCGCTCGTTTCGGTGTCGGGCACGCGCTGAACGCGGTGGACGCCGCTTTCGAACTTGAGGCGCGCGAACACGCCCCGGCCCGTGATCTGCGCGATGATCTCCTTGTAGCCCCCGACCGCGCCCTCGCTCGCCGAGACGGTCTCGACCTTCCAGCCGTGCAATTCGGCGCAGCGGGCGTACATGCGGAAGAGATCGCCGGCGAACAGCGCGGCCTCGTCGCCCCCCGTCCCGGCCCGGATCTCGAGAATGGCGCTCTTCTCGTCTGCTGCGTCCTTCGGTAGCAGGAGGAGCTGCAGCTTCCGGGCCGCACGTTCGACGGCGTCGCGCGCCTGCGGCAGCTCGGTTTCGGCCAGCGCGCGCATTTCGCGGTCTGTCGCGGGATCGGCGAGCAGGGTCTCGACGCCAGCGAGTTCGGAGGCGACGGCGCGCCATGTCGCGATCGCCGCGACGACGGGATCGAGTTCGGCGAGTTCGCGCGACAGCGCGACGAATGTCTCCGAGTCTGGCCCGGCCGAGAGCGTGGCGGTCACGATCGCGTGGCGCGATACGATGGCGTCGAGCCGGTCTTCGGGCAGGGTGAGGCTCATGTCGCCTCAGACGGGAATCTGCCGGCGCTCGGCGAAGGCCGCCAGCGCGCCGCGCAACGAATACGCCTCGCCGCCCCGGTCCAGCCCCTCGCGGATCAGCGCGCCTGCGGCCTCCGCCTCCGCCGCCAGCAGCATCGCCTTCACCGGGCCGATGGAGGAGGGCGACATCGAGAGCGAGCGGAAGCCGAGCCCGATCAGCGCCAGCGCCTCGAGCGGACGCCCGGCGATCTCGCCGCAGACCGAGACGCGACAATCCGCCTCCAGCGCGTGATCGGCGATCAGCCGCAAGGCGCGCAGCGAGCTGACGCTGAGCGGATCATAGCGCTGCGCGACCTGCCGGTTTTCGCGGTCGGCCGCGAACAGGAATTGGAGGAGATCGTTCGAGCCGACGGAGAGAAAGTCCGCAGCCATGCAAATCTCGCGGATCTGGAAGAGCAGGGAGGGCACCTCGACCATGACGCCGAGCGCGATCGAGGTGGGCATCTCATGGCCGTGGCGGCGCAGATAGGCGATCTCGCGGTTCACGATGTCGCGCCCGCGCACGAATTCCTCCACCGTCGCGACCATGGGAAGCATGATCTCGATCGGATGCCCTGCACCGGCCTTGAGCAGCGCGCGGATCTGGCTGCGCAGGAGGCCGGGCCGGTCCAGCCCGATGCGGATCGCCCGCCAGCCCAGCGCCGGGTTCTCCTCCTCGGCCGCCGACATGTAGGGCAGCACCTTGTCGCCGCCGATATCAAGGGTGCGGAAGGTGACGGGCGCTTCGCCGCAATGTTCGAGCACGGCGCGGTAGAGTTTCTGCTGTTCGCTGGTCGACGGCATGGCCTGGGCGACCATGAACTGGATCTCGGTGCGAAACAGCCCGATGCCGTGCGCGCCCGTCTCCTCGAGATGGGGCAGATCGACGAGGAGGCCGGCGTTGAGGCGAAGGTCGATCGCGGCGCCGTCGCGGGTGACGGCGGGGATGTCGCGCAGGCGCCTGTACTGCTCCATGCGCCGGGCGCGAAGCCGGGCCTTTTCGGCATAGGCCGATTCGACATCGGGGCGCGGGCGAATCTGGATTTCGCCGGCGACGCCATCGACGATCAGCGCGTCGCCGGGTTCGACAAGCGATGTGACGTTGTCGACGCGGCCCACCGCCGGCAGGCCCAGCGCCCGCGCGACGATCGCGACATGGCTGGTCGGACCGCCTTCCTCCAGCACGATGCCGCGCAGCTTGGCGCGGTCGTAGTCGAGCAGCGCGGCGGGGCCCATCGAGCGCGCCACGATGATGGCGTTGTCCGGGAGCTCCGAGCCCGCCACCACGAAGTCCCGGCCCACGAGCTGGTGCAGGAGCCTGTTGGCGAGATCGTCGAGATCGTGCAGGCGCTCGCGCAGATAGGGGTCGGTCTGGCGCATCATGCGCGCACGGTTGTCGGACTGCACGCGCTCGACCGCGGCCTCGGCCGTGAGGCCCGTGAGGACCGCCTCGCGCATGCGCCGCAGCCAGCCCTGATCATGCGCGAACATGCGGAAGGTTTCGAGCACCTCGCGATGTTCGCCGCCATCGGCCACGTCGCCGCGCTCGATCAGTTCGTCGATCGTTGCGCGCACGCGCCGGATGGCCGCGTCGAGGCGCTCGACCTCGACATCGGCGTTCTCGGCGATGAGGTTCTTCACCACGACGCGCGGCTCATGGAGCACGACATGGCCGAGCCCGACGCCTTCGGAAAGCGAAACGCCTTGCAGATAGAGCGGCTTCTTGAGCGCGATCGCCGCGCCCGGCTGCGCGATCGTCTGCAATTCGCCGGACGCGATCATCTCCGCGACGACCATCGCGGTGGTCTGCGCCGCCTCGATCTCTTCCTCGGTGTAGGTCCGGTGCGCCCGATTCTGGACGACGAGCACGCCGAGCGTGTTGCCCGCCCGCAGGATCGGGACGCCGAGGAAGCCGTGATAGATCTCCTCGCCCGTCTCCGGCTTGTAGGAGAAGGAGGGATGCGCCTGGGCGTCGGCGAGGGCGAGCGGATGCGCGACTTCCGCGATGAGGCCGACGAGGCCCTCGCCGGCGCGCATCGTCGTGAGGTGGACCGCCTCGCGCTTGAGCCCCTCCGTCGCATAGAGCTCGAGGGTGCCGTCCGCGCGCAGGACGTAGACGGAGCAGACTTCGGCCACCATGTTGGCGGCGATCAGGACGACGATTTTGTCCAGCCGCTCCTGTGCGCCGATGGGCTCCGCCATGATCTCGCGGAGGCGCCGGAGTAGAACGCGCGGACCGCCTGGAGCCCCTCTCATACGAAACGCCTGTCTCCTGTGGACGGCAGACAGCCTGCCCTCGAAGCACGGTATCGGATTTCTAGAAGGTCTGAAAATGCCTGCAACGGTCAGGCCTTGTCGAGTCCGTAGAGAGAGTGGAGCGTGCGTACCGCGAGCTCCGTATAGGCCTCGTCGATCAGCACGGAGAATTTGATCTCCGACGTCGTGATCGCACGAATGTTGATCCCTTTTTCGGAGAGCGCCTTGAAGGCCCGCGCGGCGACGCCCGCGTGGCTGCGCATGCCCACCCCGATGGCCGAGACCTTGACCACGTCGGTCGCGCCCTGAAGCGCTTCGTATTCGATGGCGGCCCGATTGCTGTCGAGGATCGACTTCGCCCGCTCGTATTCGGAAGCGGGGACCGTGAAGGTGATGTCGGTCGTCGCGGAATCGTAGGAGACGACCTGAATGATCATGTCGACGTTGATGTTGGCCTCGGCCAGCGGCATGAAGATCGAGGCTGCGACGCCCGGCTTGTCGGCCACGCGACGGAGCGTGATCTGGGCCTCGTCCCGCGAATAGGCGATGCCGGTGACGGTCTGCTGTTCCACGATTTCCTCCTCGCCGCAAATCAGCGTTCCGGGATTGGGGGCCGCCGGGTCGTCGAAGCTCGAACGCACGTAAGTCGGCACGTTGTGCACCATGGCGACCTCGACCGAGCGCACCTGGAGCACCTTGGCGCCGAGGCTCGACATCTCCAGCATCTCCTCGTAGGAGACCTTGTCGAGGCGGCTCGCCCTCGGCACGATGCGCGGATCCGTAGTGTAGACCCCATCGACGTCGGTGTAGATGTCGCAACGCTCCGCGCCGATGGCGGCGGCGAGCGCGACGGCGCTGGTGTCGGAGCCGCCCCGGCCCAGCGTCGAGATGCGTCCCGTGGGCTCGTGCATCCCCTGGAAGCCGGCCACGACGGCGATTTCGCGACGCTCCTCGAAATGCCGGAGCATCTTCGAGCCGTCGACGTCGAGAATACGCGCGGCGCCGTGGGCGTTCGACGTCTTGATCGGGATCTGCCAGCCCTGCCAGGAACGCGCCGGCAGACCCATGCTCTGGAGCACGATCGCGAGGAGGCCCGACGTCACCTGTTCGCCGGAGGCGACGACGGCGTCATACTCGCGCGCGTCGTGGATGACCGAGGCCTCGCGGCACCAGCCGACGAGTTCGTTGGTCTTGCCGGCCATGGCGGAGACGACGACGGCCACGTCGTATCCGGCGTCCACCTCACGCTTGACGTGGCGCGCGACGTTGCGGATTCGGTCAATATCGGCGACCGAAGTGCCGCCGAATTTCATCACCAGCCGTGGCATCGTCGAAGGGGCCTCGTTCTTGCGCATCGTTCCCGGGCGGGCGTTGCTTTCGTCGCCGGAGCCGCCGTGGCGCGGCGACGCAGGACGTGGCGGCGACGCGAAATGGCGCGTATAGATGACGAGGGCGTATCGCCATGTCAACGCGATGTCCAGCAATGTCGGCCGGCGCGCGGACGCCGGCGGCTTTTCGCCGAACGGGCACGATATTCAGGGAAGCGAGATGACGCGCAATAGCCCCATGGAAGCCACATCGCGCGGCACCGTCGATCCGGCGGAGGTCGCCCGGTTCGAGGCGATCGCCCGGACCTGGTGGGACCCCAAGGGGCCGATGCGCACGCTCCACAAGTTCAATCCCGTGCGCCTGGGCTATATCCGCGACGAGACGGCGCGGCGCTTTGGTCATGATCCGCTCGCTGCGGGCTGCCTCGACGGGCTGACGCTGCTCGACGTCGGCTGCGGCGGCGGCGTGCTCTCGGAGCCGCTGGCGCGTCTGGGCGCGAGCGTTACGGGGCTTGATCCCGCGCCGACCAACATCGCCGTCGCCCGCGCGCATGCCGAGCGTTCGCGAATAGCGATCGACTATCGCGGCGAGCGGATCGAGGACGTCGTTGCGCGTGGCGAGCGCTTCGACGTCGTAACCGCGATGGAGGTCGTCGAACACGTCGCCGACGTGCAGGCCTTCGTCACGGCCTGCTGTGCCGCGGTGAAGCCCGGCGGGCTCCTGTTCATGGCGACGATCAACCGGACATTGCGCGCCTATGCGCTCGCGATCGTCGGCGCGGAATACGTGCTGCGCTGGCTGCCGAAAGGCACGCATCAATGGGAGAAGTTCGTGACGCCCGAGGAACTCGAGGGCGCTATCCGGGCGGGCGGCCTGACACCGGTCGATACGACGGGCGTCGTCTACAATCCCCTCGCCGACGCCTGGCGCTTATCGCGCGACGCCGGCGTCAACTATATGGTCCACGCCGTGCGCGGGGATCAGGAGAAGACGTAGCCGATCTTCGTGAGCGGCTTCGTGGCTATCTGCTCGGTCGTGCGATTGACGGCCCTGCCGCCCATGCGTTCGTAGAAGGCGCAGGCGCGCTCGTTGTCGATGAGCGACCACACGACGACGCGTCGACCGAAGCGATCGCGCAAGTCGTTGAGAGTGGCGCGAAAAAGGCGGCGACCGAGGCCGAGGCCCTGATACTCGGGCATGAGATACAACTCGTCGATCTCGCCGTCGGCGCCGACGCGCGCGTCCCGGCAGGCGCCGTAGGAGGCGTAGCCGACGATCCGCTTGCCCACGTCGAGCACCGCGACAGGGCGTCCGCGCCGCAGCATCAGCCCCCACCAGCGCGGCCCGCGGCGGCGCACCATCCGCTCCAGCTGCACGCCGGGAATGATCCCCAGATAGGCCTCGCGCCACGCCGCGTCGAAGACCTGCGAGATTGCCGCAGCGTCAGTCGGCTTGGCGTGTCGAATGCCTGTGACGAGATCGCTCATGGAGCGAGAATATGACGGCTTTTCCTTGCGCGAAAGAGGAGAATGACCGGGATTTTCCTGATGCGGCGCGTTGGACCTGCCCAGCTGGGGAGGTGGACCGACATCTCGCGCAGGTCCGGCCCGCAATGCGAGGGCGCCCGGTCGGCGCGTTTCATCGAGCGAATTGGCCGAACATCACGCGAGGGCGGTTGAAGGTGTTTTCGCGCGATCGGCGCGAAAACACAGATCACGTCGCGATATCACTCCACGATATTACTTCGCGCCCGTTCAGGGCAGCAGCGACGCAAGGCTGAAGCCTGGGTCTGCGAGCGCTGCGAGGCCGATCACGGCGGCTGCGCCGATTGCGACGAATGCGAGCGCGGCCACGGCGATAGGCATGAGATCACGATCAGCAAGCTTGAACACGCTCATGTCCTTCTCCGGATTTTTCGCAGTGCATCGTTAATATGCTGCATTGCGAAAGGTTCCGCAAGAGCGAAGAATTTTTTTCTGCCTATAAGGCGCCCATATGGCGCCCATATGGCGTGCTTGTGGCGGGCTCGGCGCCGCCTTGCGCGTCAGTGCAGGGCAGCGCCGCCATGCGGATCGTCGCTGTGCGTGGCGAGGGCGGAGCCCGAATCGGAGGCTGCGCCGAATCCGCCAATGGCGAGACCGAGCGGACCGACCGTGACCGGCACAGTCTCCCCGTCCTTGATGGCCCCCGCGAGGATCGCCTCGGCGAGCGGATCCTGAACCGCCTTCTGGATCACGCGTTTGAGCGGGCGGGCGCCGTAGGCGGCGTCGTAGCCCTTCTCGCCGAGCCAGGTGCGGGCCTCGTCCGACACCTCCAGCGTAATCTTGCGCTCATCCAGAAGCTTGCGGAGGCGACCGAGCTGGATGTCGACGATGGCCCCCATCTGTTCGCGCCGCAGCCGGTGGAAGAGGATGATCTCATCGACGCGGTTGAGGAATTCCGGCCGGAAATGCCCGCGCACGACGCTCATGACCTCGCCGCGCACCGCATCGGTGTCCTGCCCCTCGGGCTGGTTGACGAGGTATTCGGAGCCGAGATTGGAGGTCATGATGATCAGCGTGTTGCGGAAATCGACCGTGCGGCCCTGGCCGTCGGTCAGCCGCCCGTCGTCGAGCACCTGAAGCAGCACGTTGAACACGTCCTGATGCGCCTTCTCGATCTCGTCGAAGAGGACGACCTGATAGGGCCGTCGGCGCACGGCCTCGGTCAAAGCGCCGCCCTCGTCGTAGCCGACATAGCCCGGAGGCGCGCCGATCAGGCGCGAAACAGAGTGCTTTTCCATGTATTCGGACATGTCGAGGCGCACCATCGCGCTCTCGTCGTCGAACAGAAAACTCGCCAGGGCCTTGGTCAGCTCGGTCTTGCCGACGCCCGTGGGACCGAGGAACATGAACGAGCCGATCGGGCGGTTGGGGTCCTGCAGGCCCGCGCGGGCGCGCCGCACGGCGGTCGCCACGGCGTGAACCGCTTCCCGCTGCCCGACGACGCGCCTGGCGAGCGCGCCCTCCATCGCGAGGAGCTTCTCGCGCTCGCCCTCCAGCATCTTGTCGACGGGAATGCCCGTCCAGCGTGAGACGACGCCGGCGATATGCGTCGGCGTCACGGCCTCCTCCATCATGGAGGATGCGGTGTCCTCGGCGCTTTCGGTCTCGGCGAGCTGCTTCTCGAGATCGGGGATGACTCCGTATGCGAGTTCGCCCGCGCGCTGGTACAGGCCCTGACGCTGCGCCTGCGCAAGTTCGTTGCGGGCCTCGTCGAGGCGGCGCTTGAGATCGGCGGCGTGGCCGAGCTTGTCCTTTTCCGCCTTCCAGCGGGCGGTGATCGTGGCGGAGCGCTCCTCGAGTTCGACGAGTTCCTTCTCCAGCCGGGCGAGACGGTCCTTGGAGGCCGAATCCGTCTCCTTCTTGAGCGCCTCTGCCTCGATCTTGAGCCGGATGATCTCGCGGTCGATCGAGTCCAGTTCCTCGGGTTTGGAATCGACCTGCATGCGCAGGCGCGAACCTGCCTCGTCGATCAGGTCGATCGCCTTGTCGGGCAGGAAGCGGTCGGTGATGTAGCGGTTCGACAGCGACGCCGCCGCGACGAGCGCGGAATCGGCGATGCGCACCCCGTGGTGCTGCTCATACTTCTCCTTCAGCCCGCGCAGGATCGAGACCGTGTCCTCGACGGTCGGCTCGGAGACGAAGACGGGCTGGAAGCGGCGGGCGAGGGCCGCGTCCTTCTCCACATGCTTGCGGAATTCGTCGAGCGTCGTCGCGCCGACGCAATGCAGCTCGCCGCGCGCCAGCGCGGGCTTGAGCAGGTTCGAGGCGTCCATCGCCCCGTCCGCCTTGCCGGCGCCGACGAGCGTGTGCATCTCGTCGATGAACAGGATGATGCCGCCCTCGGCGGAGGTGACTTCCTGCAGCACCGCCTTGAGGCGCTCCTCGAACTCGCCCCGATATTTCGCGCCCGCGATCAGCGAGCCCATGTCGAGGGCGAGCAGCTGCTTGTCGCGCAGGCTCTCGGGCACGTCGCCGTTGACGATGCGCAAGGCCAGCCCCTCGACGATCGCCGTCTTGCCGACGCCGGGCTCGCCGATCAGGACCGGGTTGTTCTTGGTGCGCCGCGAGAGCACCTGGATCGTGCGGCGGATCTCTTCGTCACGACCTATCACGGGGTCGAGCTTGCCGTCGCGGGCGGCTTCCGTCAGGTCGCGGGCGTATTTCTTGAGCGCCTCGTAGGCGTTCTCGGCGCTGGCGCTGTCGGCCGTGCGGCCCTGGCGCAGGGCCTCGATCGCGGCGTTGAGGTTCTGCGCGGTGACGCCCGCCTTCGAAAGTATCTTGCCGGCCTCGCTGTCTCTCTCGATTGCGAGCGCGAGGAGCAGGCGCTCCACGGTGACGAAACTGTCGCCGGCCTTGTCCGCCGCCTTCTCCGCCGCGTCGAAGACGCGCGCGGTCGCGGGCTGGAGATAGAGTTGGCCGCCCCCGCCTTCGACCTTCGGCAGACGCGCCAGCGCCTGATCGACGAGCTGGAGCGCGAGCTTCGCGTCGCCGCCGCCGCGGGTAATGAGCCCCGCGGCCATGCCTTCGGAATCGTCGAGCAGCGCCTTGAGCACGTGCTCCGGCGCGAATTGCTGGTGACCTTCGCGAAGGGCGATGGTCTGCGCCGCCTGAAGGAATCCGCGGGCGCGCTCGGTGTATTTCTCGATGTTCATCTTCGATCCTCTCCAGCCGACCCCCGACGCCCGGCTCGGGCGCGCCGGAGGGCGCTACGATATTCACGCGACGCTTACACGAAGCCGCCGCCTCTCTGATCTAATGTGGCGCTTGCGCAACACAAGACCCCGGTATCCGTCAGCCGCCCCTTTGCGGAACGAAGCTGCGCCGGTCGCGTTGACCTCGGCGAAACTTGAGCGCGTCGCCCGAGGCGGCGCGACGAGCGAAAAAAGGAGCCGCGACATGACGGATGACGGCGCGAAGGGGCAGAAAAAAACCCAGCTCACGAAGAACATGGAAAAGGCGCTGGCGATGAAACAGGAGAGCGCTGGCGATCAGATTCCCGAGGACCGCACCGCCCATGAGGGCATGTCTTCGCTGCCGAACGAGAAGATCGCCCCGTCAGGCGCCTTCGGGGCCGAGGGGAATACGCCTGTTCTGAGCCGCTCGCGCGGCGTCAGGAAGAGTGATCGCGGCTGACGGGCGGGCTGCGCGCCCGATCGGAGAAGTCGGGAAAACCAGTTGGGATACACAATGATAAGTTGGAAAACAGGGCCGGCGGGTCGTTGAAGCCGTTCGTCGGAAAATGCGACGGACGGGGCAGGCGGGATCAGGCGAACATGTATCCGAGATAGCGTTTGGAATCGACGGGGTCGTAACCGAGTTCGGCCCGCAGTTTCTTGCGGAGTTTGCTGATGTGGCTCTCGACGACGCATTCGTCGACATCCGCGTTGAACACGCCGTAGATCGCATTGAAGATCTGGGCGCGTTGGACGCGCTTGCCGCGATTGCGCACGAGATATTCGAGGATGCGGCGCTCGCGGCGCGGCAGGATGAGCGTCTCGCCCTTGATCTCCGGATCGCGGCCGTCGAAATAGACGCGCAAATCATTAATTTCTGTGACCTCGGAACGCTCAACCGTTCGGCGGTTGAACGCGCCGACCCGCGCCATGATCTCCTTCACGTGGATTGGCTTGCGCACGACGTCGTCGACTCCCGCCGCGAAGAGGCCGAGCGTCTGTTCGAGGGAACTGGTGTCGTTCATGGCGATCACCGGCGCCTTGCAACGGTTCTTCACGAGACGCGGATAAGCCTCACGCTCGGCGCAGTCGCCGAGAAGGATGGCCTCGATCGCGGAAATGTCCGGATCGTCGGCGGCGCCGATCCAGTCGGAGAAGTCCATGGGCGTGAAGCCCATGGCGGCGACGCCCTCGCGATCGAACCCCGTTCGGTATCCGGTCGTGACGAGCTCGCGTTCATCAACAATCACATACATCGACAACCCCTGGTTTTTCGTGGTGTCGATATTCGTAAGGTGCCCGCAGGGAAGCGCAAATTAAAAGATACTAATTTTTATTAAGAATTGTGGCCAAGGTTGAAGGGCGCTTTCGGAGGGAGGTTCAAAGCGTGTCAATTGCGCCTTGAGTTCGACGCAATTTAAAACAGCATTTTTCGCTTTGCGGCCACGCGTCGCCATCTCGCCTCTTTGGCTACGTCGCCGTCGCGCGCTCGCATAGTCTCGGGCGGCTTTGATCGCGCCGGACAGTTAAGCCGTCATGAATTGGATATGACGGCGCCGATCGCGGAATCCGGGGATACTCGCCCGTCGCGGGCTGCCTTTCGCAGGGGAAGGCGCTACATCTGTTCGCCATGGCTCTGCATCTGCTCAAGCTCTGCGTCGGCGCGCAATCGATCCGCGACTTCGAGGGATGGATCGAGGATAACCGCTTGCTCATGCGTCGCCTCGGGCGCTCCTATGAACAGGCTCATACGACGCGCATGGTCCCCAAACGCGCGGCGGAGATCGTCGGGGGCGGATCGCTGTACTGGGTGATCAAGGGGCAGATCGCCTGTCGCCAGCGGGTTGCGGCCATTGAGCCCTTCACCGACATCGACGGGATCGGGCGCTGCCGGCTCGTGCTGGAGCCCGTCGTGATCCCCGTCTCGCCACGTCCGTGCCGTCCCTTCCAGGGCTGGCGATATCTGCAGGCCAAGGACGCGCCTTCCGATCTCGGCGACGGGGGCGGGGCCGAGATCGGCGACATGCCGGAGGAAATGCGTCGGGAGCTTGCGGAGCTTGGATTGCTGTAGCGCGCGGTTGCCGCGCTCAATAAATTTGGGGGCCTGCCGGCCCCTGGTGGCCCAGGGCTCGCGCCGATAGGCTCCGCGCCGTCGATGACAGCCGCACGCGGCGGTGCTAGTAGACAGCCGAGATGAACGAAGCCGCTCCAAACAGCCGCAGCCCGGCCGGCCCAGCCGGACCGGACGCCGCCCCCGGGACGGCCGAGGGGCGCGTCAAGCGCGCGCTCGGGCGTCGATGCGTCGTGCTCGTCGGGCTGATGGGCGCGGGCAAGAGCACCGTCGGCCGTCGTCTCGCAGCCCGGCTCGGGATGCGCTTTCGCGACGCCGACGACGAGATCGAGATCGCCGCGGGCATGACGATCCCCGACATCTTCTCCACCTACGGCGAAGCGTATTTCCGGGATGGCGAGCGCCGCGTCATCGACCGCATCCTGCGCGAGGAGCCGATCGTGCTGGCGACGGGCGGGGGCGCCTATATGGACGAGGCCACGCGCGCGGCGATCGCCGAATGCGGCGTCGCCGTCTGGCTGCGGGCCGATCTCGACACGCTGATGCGTCGCGTGCGCAAGCGTTCGAACCGGCCGCTCCTGCAAAATTCCGATCCTGAAGGCACGATGCGCGGTTTGATGAACCGCCGTTATCCGGTCTACGCGCTCGCCGACGTCACCGTCGAATCCCGCGAGGGCCCGCACGAGCAGGTCGTGGACGCCATCGTTGACGCGCTCGACCGCCATCTCGGCGGCGCGATTCCCGCAAACGAGGAGGCCAGCCCGTGATCTCGACGATCGACGCGCAGGTCGTGAATGTGGCGCTCGGCGAGCGCGCCTACGACATCGTCATCGGACGCGGCATCATCGACGGCGCAGGCGAGCGCGTCGGCGCCCTCGGCGCAAGCGCGGCCGCGATCGTGACCGACGACGCCGTCGGCGCGCTTCATTGCGAGCGTCTCGCCGCCGGCCTCGCGCGGGCGGGCCTGCGCGTCGAGCGCATCTCCGTCCCGCCGGGGGAGGGCTCCAAGAGCTACGCGACGCTCGCGCGCGTCTGCGACAGCATTCTCGCGGCCCGCATCGAGCGCGGCGATATCGTCGTGGCGCTCGGCGGCGGCGTCGTCGGCGATCTCGCGGGCTTCGCCGCAGCGATCGTCCGGCGCGGCATCCGGTTCGTGCAGGTCCCGACCACGCTCCTCGCGCAGGTCGATTCTTCGGTCGGCGGCAAGACTGGCGTCAATTCCGTCCACGGCAAGAATCTCGTCGGCGCCTTCCACCAGCCCGAGCTCGTCCTCGCCGACACCGCGCTTCTCGACACGCTGCCCGCGCGCGAGATCCGCGCCGGCTGGGCCGAGACGGTGAAATACGGGCTTATCGACGATCCCGCCTTCTTCGCCTGGTGCGACGCCAACTGGCGCGCCGTCTTCGAAGGCGGTCCCGAGCGCGACCACGCCGTGGCGGTCTCCTGTCGCTCCAAGGCCGCGATCGTGGCGCGCGACGAGCGCGAGACGGGCGACCGGGCGCTGCTCAATCTCGGACACACCTTCGGCCACGCGCTGGAGCGCGTCGTCGGCTATGATCCCGCGCGCCTGATCCACGGCGAGGCGGTGGCGATCGGCATGGCGCAGGCCTTCCGGTTCTCGTCGACGCAGGGGCTCTGTCCACCGCAGGACGCCGAGGCGGTCGAGACCCATTTGAGGGCCGTCGGCCTGCCGACTCGCCTTTCCGAAATCCCGGGCGGCTTCGGCGGCGTCGATGCGCTCGTCGACGCCATGGCGCAGGACAAGAAGGTCGTTGCGGGCGCGCTGACCTTCATCCTCGCGCGCGGCGTGGGCGCCAGCTTCATCGCCAGGGGCGTTCCGGTAGGCGATATCCGCGCGTTCCTCCTCGCAGAATCCGCCAAGGACTGAGCTCATGGAGAATCTCTGGATACCGGTCGTGGCGGTCATGGTCTGCCTCGGGGTTTCCGCCTTCTTTTCGGGCAGCGAAACCGCGCTTACGGCCTCCTCGCGGGCGCGCATGCTGAGCCTTCAGAATGGCGGCGACCCCCGCGCATCGATCGTCAACCGCATGCTCGCCGCCCGCGAGCGCCTGATCGGCGGCATCCTGATCGGCAACAACGTCGTCAACACGCTCGCCGCCTCGCTGACGACGGGTGTGCTTCTGTCGATTTTCGGCGAGGTCGGCATCGTCTACGCGACGCTCGTCGTCTCGGCCTTCGTGATCGTATTCGCGGAGATTCTGCCCAAGACCATCGCGATCAACAATCCGGACCGCTTCGCGCTCTTCGTCGCCAGGCCGATCTCGATGATCGTCTTCATCTTCGGCCCGCTGACGATGGCGATCGAGGCCTTCATCCGGTGGCTCCTGCGTCGCCTGGGATTCGAGTTGGGTTCGCTCAGCAACATTCTTTCGGCCACCGAAGAGTTGCGCGGTCAGTTGGACCTGCTCCACAAGGAGGGCGGCGTCGCCAAGCAGGAGCGCGATATGCTCGGCGGCCTGCTCGACCTGCACGAGCTCTCCGTCGCCGACATCATGATCCACCGCACCAAGATGCGGATCATCAACGCCGATCTGCCGCCGGCCGAGATCGTGCGCGAGGTGCTGGCCTCGCCCTTCACGCGCATGCCGCTCTGGCGCGACAAGCACGAAAACATCGTCGGCGTGCTTCATGCGAAGGATCTGTTGCGCGCCCTCGACGCCGCCGGGGGGCAGGCCGACAAGCTGAAGATCGACCAGATCGCCTACGAGCCGTGGTTCGTGCCCGACATGACGAGCTTGCGCGAGCAGCTGCGCGCCTTTCTCGGCAAGAAGTCCCATTTCGCCCTCGTCGTGGACGAATACGGCGAAGTGCAGGGTCTCGTGACGCTGGAGGACATCCTCGAAGAGATCGTCGGCGACATCAAGGACGAGCACGACATCGCGGTTCAGGGCCTGCGCGTCCAGCCCGACGGTTCGGTTACGGTGGAGGGCTCCGTGCCGATCCGCGACCTCAACCGCGTGATGGACTGGCAGCTCCCCGACGAGGAGGCGACGACGATCGCCGGCCTCGTGATCCACGAGGCGCAGCTCATCCCGGACGCCGGTCAGGCCTTCACCTTCCACGGCTTCCGCTTCCAGGTGTTGCGCAAGGCGCGCAATCGCATCACGTCGCTGCGCATCACGCCGCTATCGGCGCTGGCGCCGCGCACGCCTGGCGAGTGATGCGGGCGAGTGAGCCGCCTCAGGCGCCTCCGAGCCGGATGATGGCCCGCGCCAGCCCTTGCGCGCGGGGAACGATGCTGTCGACCTCGAGATATTCCTCGGGCGAATGCGCCTTGCCGCCGACGGGCCCCACGGCGCAGATGGTCGGACAGCCCACGCTCGCCGTGAAGCCCGAATCCGCGCTTCCGCCCGCGAACTGACCCTCGACCGCGAAGCCCGCCTCGGCCATCGCGGATTGGTAGGTCTCAAACAGCGCCCGCGAGCCGTCGTCCTGGACGAGAGGATGGAACGCGCCCTTGATCGAGAGCCGGGCGGTCGCGCCCGGCGTCGTCGCCTCGGCGACGATCGCCTCGATCCGCTCCATGGCGGCTTCGCGCTGGTCGTGGGTGACGAAACGCAGGTCGATCTCGGCTTCCGCGAGCGGGGCGATGGTGTTGACCGACTGTCCGCCGCCGACGAGCCCGACATTCAGCGTCACGCCGGCCTCCACATCGGTGAGGGCGTGGAGTTTGACGATCTTGTGCGCGAGCTCGCCGATGGCCGAGACGCCTTCGGCGAAGTTGCCGCCCGAATGCGCCGCCTTGCCGAAGACTTCGAGCCGCATGAACAAGGCGCCCTTGCGCCCCGTCACCACGTCGCCGTTGGGGCGTCCCGGTTCGGAGTTGAACACCGCCCGCGCCCCGCGCGCGGTCTCCTCGATCAGCGTCTGGCAGGCGGGCGCGCCGATCTCCTCGTCGCTCGTCATCAGGGCGACGACAGGCGCGGGAGCGCCGCCGAAACGGTGGAAGGCGACGAGGACGAAGGCGTTGATCACCAGCCCGCCCTTCATGTCGCAGACGCCCGGCCCGTAGGCGCGCCCGTCGCGAATCGTGAAGGGGCGGCGCGCGGCCTCGCCCTTGGGAAACACCGTGTCGCGATGGCCGAGCAGCACGATCGGACGGTTCCCGCCGCCGGAGCTATTCGCCGCCGCGCGGATCGCGTCGCCGAAATCCGCGTTCTGGATGGTCTGGACGGGAACGCCGTGCTCTTCGAAGAAGCGCGCGAAGCGCTCGCCGACTTCGTCGACGCCGGCCTTGTCATAGGAGCCGGAATCGATGTTGACGACCTCCTCGAGCAGCGCGAGCATTTCCGGGCGGCGCTCTTCGAGCCAGGCGAGGATGGCGGGGAGGGAATCGGTCAAGGCGCGCGTTCTCCATGTTGCGTCGCGCGCGCGTCAAGGACGGCATACGCTGCGTGACAGGTCAAAAAAAATCTCGGCCGGCGGCGGCGCTAAAGCGACGCCGCAGCCCTCGCGGCCTGATCGTAATGACCCGAGAGGGCGCGCATCATCGCGGCGATCTCGGAGAGCTGCTCCTTGTCGACATTCGTCGAAGAGAGCGGCTTGACGAGGAGGGCGTTGCGGATCTCACCGTATTTCGTGCAGATCTCGCGTCCCTTTTCCGTGATCTCCACGGTCTTTTCCTTGCCGAGACGACCCGAGGCGACGAGACCCGCCCCCTCGAGCTTTTTGACGCCGTAGCTGACGAGATGGGTCTCCTCGATGCTGAGAACGAGGCAGATATCCGCCAGCCTTTTGGCGCGCCCGCGATGGTTCACCGTGTGCAGGATGAGCACGTCGAGCGGAGACATGTCGCTGACCCCCGCAGCGTTGATGCAACGCAACATCCAGCGGTGGAAGGCGTGGCTGGCCAGGATCAGGCCGAACTCGAATTCGGAAAGGGCCGGGAAGGCCCCCTCCGCAAGATGAGCGGAGGAGACGATCGGTCCGATGCCGGCGGGGTTCAGGCTCTTCGCGCTCATTGTCACTCCAGCATGGTTCGAGGCAGCCAGAGGGCGATATCCGGAAACATCGCCAACAGCAACGCCGCAAGGCACATCAATAGAAAGAAAGGAAGCGCGTACCATCCCAATGTGAAGATATTACGCCCGGTCAACGATTGAAGCACGTAGAGATTGAAGCCTACGGGCGGCGTGATCTGCGCCATTTCGACGACGAGAACGATGTAGATTCCGAACCAGATCAGATCGAAACCGGCCGCCGTGACGAGCGGCAGGATGATCGACGTGGTCAGGACGACCATGGAGATGCCGTCGAGGAAGCAGCCCATGATGATGAAGAATACCGTCAGGGCCAAAAGGAGCATCGCCTGACTGAGGCCGAATCCGGCGATCCACTCGGCGAGCACGCGCGGAATGCCGGTAAAGCCCATCGCCGTCGTGAGGAACGCCGCGCCCGCCAGGATGAAGATGATCATGCAGCTGGTCTTGGTCGAGGCGACGAGGGCGTCGCGCAGGTTGGGCAGAGTCAGCGTTCCGGTTCGCCAGGCGATGGCCAGCGACAGGAACACGCCGACGACCGCCGCCTCCGTCGGCGAGGCGATGCCGGTGTAGATCGAGCCGATGACGCCGATGATCAGCAGCAGGATCGGGGCCAGACGGCGCAGGGCCTTGACGCGCTCGAAGAATGGCATCGGCGCGTCGGGCGGCGGCATCTTCGACCTGTTGATGAGCGCCCAGACGATCACGAAGGCCATGAACATGCCCGTGAGCATCAGGCCGGGAACGACGCCGGCGATGAACAGCCGCGCGACCGAAAGCTCAGTCGCCGCCGCATAGACGATCAGGATGATCGAGGGCGGGATCATGAGGCCGATCGTGCCGGAGCCTGCAAGCGTCCCGATCGAGAGGCCCTCGGAATAGCCGCGCTTCTTGAGCTCGCCGAGCGAGATCCGGCCGATCGTCGCGCAGGTCGCCGCCGAGGAGCCCGAAACCGCCGCAAAGACCGTGCTGCCGACGATGTTGACGTGCAGGAGCCGGCCGGGCAGGCGTGACAGCCAGGGAGCGAGCCCGTCGAACATGTCCTGCGACAGGCGCGTCCGAAAGAGAATGTCGCCCATCAGGATGAACATCGGCAGGGCGGTGAGGTCCCACGACTTGGAGCCCTGCCACACTGAGGTGGCGAGAATGGTTCCCGGAGGAATGGGGAGCTGGATCACGAGCGCGACGAAGCCGAGGGTCGCGAGCGCGACGCCGATCCAGACGCCGAGGCCGATGATGAGGAAGAGCAGTCCGATGAGCGCGAGGCTGAGAGGAAGCATGTCCATGGTCAGACCTCCTTGCCCAGGCTGATCGCCTCTTCCGCCGCCGAGAAGCTGGGGCGGCCGGTGCGCAGCGTGATCAGGAATTCGTCGAAGAAGGCCAGCGCGAGCAGCGCGGCGCCGACCACCATCGCGCTTTGCGGATAGACGAGCTGGATCGGGATCAGGCCGGGAGACACCTCATTGAAACGCCAGCTTGCGTAGGCGTATTTGCCGAGATGCCATGTCGCATAGGACGAGGCGATCGCGCCGAAAAGGAGCGCGCCGCCTTCGAGAACCGAGCGCACTTTCAGGGGCACGTTGTTGATGAGCATCGTCACGCGGATATGCACGCCCGATTTGAGCGTCGCCGCGAGGCCCATGAAACTCGCCGCCGCGAGGAGATAGCCGGCGATTTCGGACAGGGACAGTATGACGAAGCCTGTCGGCCTCGCGCCGACGGCCTTCAGGATCGCGTCGACCAGCCGCCCTCCGACCTGCAGGCCGACCAGGATCGCGATGAGTAGGAAACAGATGATCGCAAGCCAGAGTGCGATCGCATAGAAGGCGTCGAGAGCGCTGCGCATGGCGTTGTCCCGCTGAAAGAGGATCCGGATACGCCGCGCGCGCGCCGCGCAGCTCTTTCACTGCGGGCGCGCTGTCGACGGCGTGATGAGGAGGTCCCGCCTCGTGTGAGCGGAGCCCGTGCGCCTTTACGGGCGCGCCGCCTCGTAAGCGGCGAGCGCGGCCTTGCCCGCTTCGCCGGCGCTGTCGGCCCATTCCTGCGCGATCTGGGCGCCGATGGCGAGGAACCCCTCGCGCAGGGCGTCGGACGGCTCGATCACGTTGATGCCGTTCTCGGCCAGCGCCTTGGTCGCCTTCTCGGTCTCTTCTTCAGACGAAGCCCAGCCGCGCTCCTCAGCCGCGGCGGCCGCCTCGATAACCGCGCTGCGCACGCCCTCGTCAAGCGCGTCGAACGCCGCCTTGTTGACGAACACCATGTTGCGCGGAAGCCAGGCGCGGGTGTCATGGTAGTATTCGAGGAAGTCCCAGAACTTCGAGTCGACGCCCGTCGCCGGGGAGGTGATCGTGGCCTCGACGCGGCCGGTGGCGAAGGCGGTCGGCAGATCGGAGACTTCGACCTGGACCGGCGTCGCGCCGGTCAGCGAGGCGATGCGGCCGGTGCCGGGGTTGTAGGTGCGAAAGCGCAGGCCCTGCATGTCGTCCATCGAGGCGATCTCGGTCTTGGCGTAGATGCCCTGGGGCGGCCACGGCACCGAGAACAGCAGTTGCAGGCCTTCATCGGCGAGCTGGGCCTCGAGAGCCGACTTCTGCGCCTCATAGAGCATGCGGGCTTCGGGATAGCTCGCGGCGAGGAAGGGGATCGAGTCCATGCCGTAGATCGGGGCGTCGTTGGCGTGCAGGGAAACCAGCACCTCGCCGATCGGGACGATGCCGTCGCGCACCGCGCGCTTGATCTCGGGATGGCGGATCAGAGAGTTGGCCGAGTGGACCGTAATCTTGAGTGAGCCGCCGGTCGCGGCGTCCACGTCCTGAGCGAACTGCGCGATATTGCGTGTGTGGAAGTTGCCGTCCGGGTAGGGGGTCGGCATGTTCCATTGCTGCGCGACCGCGCCGGCGGTCATGCCGATCGCGACGCCGAAACCCAGCGAAACCTTGGAGAAGATGTTCATGCTTGTCTCCCGCGTTGGGGGCGCGTCCCCGCGAATTTGTAGCGCGCGGCATTATGCTGCCGTTTTGTCGTCGTAATGTCAACGAAATGACAGCTTATCATTGTTATCTTATTGCTATTCTGTAGATGTAATGGCGGGTCCACCGGACGACGGACGAGAGGCGGCCCGGTTCGCGCTCAGGCTGCGCCGGGTTCGTCGTCACGTTCACGAGGCGAAAAGGGCGAGCGCGCCGCCATCGGGAATCGTCAGAGGGGCGTGTTCGCTTTCGAGGCGCGGTCCGCGGCCGGCTGGGGGCTCGCTTCGGGAGAAGGTCCTTGCGTCTTGCGCTTTCCCGCGCCCTTCGACTTCTTGGTCTCGGCCTTCACGCCAGCCGTCCGGTCTGTCCCCGAGGCAGGATCGGCCGGGGCTGCGCTGCGGCCGGACGCCATGATCATATCGGTCACTTTGTCAATGCGGGATAGCAGGTCGACCGTACTCGTTTCGCGGCGCGCGCGCGAACGCGCGGCTTCGGCGCCCTTCACGGCTTTGTCCAGGTCGCGCTTGAGACGTTTGCGCTCGGCGCGCGCTTGAGAGAGCTCGCTCCTGAGCGACGCCTTCTCGGTCTTGAGCTGGTCGATTTCGACCTTGAGGCCCTTGAGGCGTTTGCGGTTCTCGGCCTCGAGCGTCGTTTGCGCCTCTCTTGCGCTTTCGATGCTCGCCTCGAGCGCTTCGGCCCTCGTTTTCGCAGATGCGGCGAGATTCTCGCGCCGGTCGATCTCGTCAAGCAGGGTCTCGCGGACCCTGGACATCTCGGAAAGCGCGAGATCGAGGTTCTCTATGCGTGTCTCCGCCGATTCTCGTTCTTGCATGATGAGCTCCACGCGCCGCTCCAGCGCGACGCCGCGCGCCTCCTCGTCGGAGAGCGCCTTGCGCAGACGCTCGATTTCGTTCTCGAGCGCATCCGCCGCCTTGGCGCGCTCCGCCAAAAGCCGCTCCGCTTCCCGGACCTTGCTCAATTCCGTCTCCAGACGTGTCTCCAGATCGCTGATCCGGATGCGCCTTGCGGCCGCATCTGACAGTTCGCGCTGGTGGCGGGCGTCGAGATCGGCATAGGCGGCTTCCCGCGCGGCCAGATCCTCGCGCGTCTGCACAAGTTCCGCACGCGTCGCGTCACGTTCGCCACGCGCCGCGTCACGTTCGCCCTGCGTAGCCTCCAGGGTTGCGCGGGTTTCCGACAATTCGGCTTCGAGTTCGACGCCACGCGCCAGCGCGGCGTCGAGCTCGGATTTGAGATCGTCGATGCGATTGGCGCGCGCGCCGAGTTCGGCCAGAAGGGCGGCGTTTTTCGCCAGCGTCTTCTCAAGCCGAATCTCCATGCGGCGCTCGCGCACCGCGAGTTCCGCCCGCAGACGGTCGCGCTCCGCGTTGAATTCCGAGACGGAGACGGGGAGCTGGGACTCGACCCTACGTCGGGCGAGCCGATCCGCGCGCTCGGCCAGGGCGGGCAGGATCAGAAGAGCGAGGAGCGTCGAGATGAAGAATCCCAACGCGAAGATCATCAGGCTTTCGACCACGCGACGTCACACCCCGCTCGACAGTTCCGGCCGCCGCTCCGCGCCGAATCGCGCCCGTTCCGGTCAGAACGGGTTCCAGGTCGGCTGCGGCGTGAACTTGAGATAGCCGATATTGACGCCCAGCCGCGCGCCGACGCCCGAACGGATCGGCACCACGATGATATTGTTCGCGGTGAGCGCAGTCATCCCGAAACCGCCGACCAGATAGGCCGATCCGTCCATGCCGCCGAAGCGCTGGTACATCGCGTCCGTCGAGGGCAGGTGGTAGACGAGCATCATCGTGCGCGCGCCGTCTCCGCCGAAATCGATGCCGATGGTCGGTCCCTGCCAGAAGACCCGCTGGTTGCCGGCGTTGCGCGTATAGAGAACGCCCTCGCCGTATCGCAGGCCGCCGATGAAGGCGCCGCTCGCCTCCTGCCCGAGGATGTAGCCGTTAGGCTCGCCCCAGCGCTTGAAGGCCTCCTGCACCGTGAGCGCCAGACCGCGCGAGATCGAGCCGAACAGGGCGTGACCCTGGTCGATGATCTCTTCGACGCGGAAGGTCTCCGGCTGTTGCTGCTGCGCCTGCGCGGGCGAGACCGCGACGAAGACGACCGATACGGCGATGGCGGCCGCGAACGCGCGCAGCGCGGCGGCCTTGAGGTATTTTCCGATGCCAGAGATGCGCATGCCCAGTCTCCAGATTTCGCAGCCGGCGTTTCGCGGGTTGCGTAAAATTCTACCGAACATATGAACCGCGACTTCAACGGTCCCTGCTACGGATTGGTTCAATCCCCGCTTCTCCGGGGCGATTCGACTCGATTCGAATTGAGCATCAATCTCGAAGGGTAACATGTCGTTAACGAGACTGATCCCGTCCCGCCTCCTAGTCGCGGTCGCACTCGGCGTCGCGTCTGCCATGCCCGTCGCCGCAGCCTCAGAGGCCGATGTCGAGGGTCTGCGCCGCGTCGCGCTCCTGCCGCCGATCGTCGGGGCGGCGCAGCAGGCCCGCCCGCACGGATGGTCGGGCATAGCGCTCGAAGGCTACGATCCCGTCAGCTATTTCCTGGATGCCGGTCCGCGTCCGGGCGCGGCCGCCCACGAGGTCGTCTGGAACGGGGTCGCCTGGCGGTTCTCCAGCGCGGCCAACCGCGCGGCCTTCGTTTCCCGTCCGGAAGCCTACGCGCCGCGCCTCGGCGGCTTCGACGCCTTGGCCATGGCGCAGGGGCGCCTCGTGGAGGCGGCGTCGCGGTTCGCGGCGATCGTAGACAAGCGTCTCTATCTCTTCAGCTCGCGCGAGGCGCGCGACGCCTTCCTCGACAATCCGCAGGCCGTGCTGCAGGCCGAGGCCGTCTGGCGCAACGAGCGTACGCGTCTGGAGCGGCTCTGACATCGAAAAGGCGGCGACGGGAAGATCGTCGCCGCACTTCTCATTCGCCTCCGGGTCCGGTAGTGAAAACGGCGTTCCCGTGCGCTGGCGCGAATCGCGTCTTGCGGCGGGGCCCTCCGGCGCCTCCCGCGCCGCAGCCCTCGGAGAGCTCTTCATGGCCAAGTTCGACCTCGATTCCCTCGATCTCGCCGCGCTGCTCTGCTCGCGCGTGTGCCACGACGTGATCAGCCCCGTGGGCGCGATCGTGAACGGCCTGGAGGTCATGGAGGACGAGAGCGACGCTTCCATGAAGGAATTCGCGCTCGATTTGATCCGCAAGAGCGCGCGACAGGCCTCGGCCCGCCTGCAATTCGCCCGGCTGGCCTTCGGCGCCGCCGGTTCCGCCGGAGCCTCGATCGATCTCGGCGACGCCCAGAGCGTCGCGACCGGGTTCTTTCAGGACGACAAGACGAAACTTGTCTGGAACGCGCCGCGCCAGCTGCTGCCGAAGAACCGGGTGAAGCTGCTCCTCAACCTGCTGGTTCTCGCGTCCCAAGGCATACCGCGTGGCGGTGAAATAACGGCGACCGTCGAGGGCGACGAGCAGGCTTCGACCTTCGAGATCGTCGCGCGCGGCATCAACGCCCGCATCCCGCCGCACGCCGCTGCGCTTCTGGGCGGCGAACCCGAGGGCGGGAACGTCGATGCGCACGGCATCCAGTTCTTCTACGCCGGCCTCGTCGCGCGCGCCGCAGCCATGACAGTCGATCTCGCCATCGACGGCGACGCCTTTACGATCCGGGCGCAGCCGGCGACCGCAGATTGAGACGTTGTTTGCGTTTTGTTAAGTATAACTTCGGCGCGCTTTACAATTCGCTCACCTTTTCGAAACGGAACATAAAGGACTTCAGGCGACACTTGTGCTCATAAGGCTGGCCCTGCGAGAACAGAGTGACGTCATGGATGACTTATTGCGTGAATTTTTGACGGAGACCGGAGAGCATCTCGATACGGTCGACGTCGAGCTTGTGCGCTTCGAGCAGGACCCCAACAACGAAACGATCCTGCGCAACATCTTCCGACTCGTCCATACGATCAAGGGAACCTGCGGCTTCCTCGGCCTTCCCCGCCTCGAGGCGCTGGCGCACGCGGCTGAAACCCTGATGGGCAAGTTCCGCGACGGCCATCCTGTCACCACCGACGCAGTGACGCTCATTCTCGCCACGCTCGACCGGATCAAGGAGATCGTCGCCGAGCTCGAGCGGACCGCCGCCGAGCCGGAAGGCGTTGATCAGGATCTGATCGGCGCGCTGGAGCGCCTGGCCGAAGCCGATCCGGAGGCGCCCGTGACGACGCAGGCGGCTCCCGAGCCCGAGCCCGAGCCCGAGGCTCCGGCCGAAAGCGAGCCCGACATCCAAATTCTGGAACGCGATCTTCTGCCCGGCGAAGTCTCGCTCGACGATCTCGAGCGCGCTTTCATGGAAGCGCCCGGCCCCGACGACGACGAGCCCGCGATCGCGGGGGATTCCCTGGCGTTTGCGCCGTCGGTCGAGGTCGAGCCCGAGGATGCCGCTCCGGTCGAGGCCGCCGCGCCGGCGCGTCCCGTTCCGCCGCAGGCCCGCGCCGAGCCTGTCAAGGAAGCCGCCAAGGAAATCGCCAAGGATTCGGGCGACGGATCATCCGCCGAGAACGCCGTTTCCAAGGTCCAGACGATCCGCGTCAATGTCGACACTCTCGAACACCTGATGACGATGGTGTCAGAGCTGGTGCTGACCCGCAACCAGCTCCTGGAGATCGCACGGCGCGAAGATGATAGCGGCTACAAGGTCCCGCTCCAGCGTCTGTCCCACGTCACGGCCGAGTTGCAGGAAGGCGTCATGAAGACGCGGATGCAGCCCATCGGCACCGCCTGGCAGAAGCTGCCGCGCGTCATTCGCGACCTGTCCTCCGAACTCGGCAAGAAGATCGAGCTCGTGATGCAGGGCGCCGAGACCGAGCTCGACCGACAGGTGCTCGAGGTCATCAAGGACCCGCTCACCCATATGATCCGCAACTCGGCGGATCACGGCATCGAGGCTCCCGAGGCTCGCCGCGCCGCCGGCAAATCCGAGCGCGGCACGATCCGCCTGAACGCCTATCACGAAGGCGGCACGATCACCATCGAGATCACCGACGACGGCAAGGGCCTGAATTTCGCGGCGATCAGCCGCAAGATCGTCGAGCGCGGCCTGGCCACCGAGGCCGAGGTCGAGCGCATGAACGAGGCGCAGATCGCCAAGTTCATCTTCCATCCGGGTTTCTCCACGGCGGCGCAGGTCACCTCGGTCTCCGGCCGCGGCGTGGGCATGGACGTCGTCAAGACCAATATCGAGCTCATCGGCGGCACGGTCGAGATCAGGTCGGAGGAGGGCAAAGGCACCGCCTTCACGATCAAGATCCCGCTGACGCTGGCCATCGTCGCCGCGCTGATCGTCTCGGCGCGCAACCAGCGCTTCGCCATCCCTCAGGTTTCGGTCCTTGAGCTCGTGCGCGTCAAGAACGGCTCCGACCACCAGATCGAGCGCATCAACGGCTCGCCGGTTCTGCGTCTGCGCGACCGGCTGCTGCCGATCGTCCCGATCTCGAAGGTTCTGGGGCTCGAGGGGGCCGACGCCGACGCCGGCGATGAAGGCTTCGTCGTGGTCAGCCAGGTCGGTCGCCAGCGTTTCGGCATTCTCGTCGACGGCGTGTTCCACACCGAGGAAATCGTGGTCAAGCCGATGGCGACCAAGCTGCGGCACATCTCCATCTTCTCGGGCAACACCATTCTCGGCGACGGCGCGGTGGTGCTGATCATTGATCCCAACGGCATCGCCAAGATGGTCGGCCAGGGCACCGCCGACAACCAGTTCGGCGTCGAGGCGACCGAAGAGTGCGGCGAGGCCAACGACAACGAAACAACGACGCTGCTCGTGTTCCGCGGTGGCGGCGAGACGCACAAGGCCGTGCCGCTCTCCCTCGTCACGCGGCTTGAGGAGATCGACGCGACCAAGATCGAATGGGTCGGCGGCCGGCCGCTCATCCAGTATCGCGGCAAGCTCATGCCGCTCGTTCCCGCCGATCCCGCGATCACCATCCGGAGCGAGGGCATGCAGGCTCTCGTCGTCTTCTCCGACGGCGACCGGGCGATGGGCCTCGTCATCGACGAGATCGTGGACATCATCGACGAAGCGCTCGATATCGAGCTCGTGGACGACCGTTCGGACCTGGTGGGCTCCGCCGTCATCCGCGGCCGCGCCACCGAGATCGTCAACATCACGCATTACCTGCCCATGGCCCACGAGGACTGGATGAGCGGCGCGCCCGCCCGTTCTTCTAAGGCCACGCGCACCGTGCTGCTCGTCGATGATTCCGCCTTTTTCCGCGAGATGTTGACCCCCGTCCTCAAGGCGGCGGGCTACCGCGTCGTCCCGGTTGCGGGAACGGAGCAGGCTCTTGCGGCGCTCTCCTCCGACCGCCGGTTCGACGTCATGATCACCGATGTCGAGATGCCGGGGCGCGACGGCTTCGAGCTGATCCGCGCGGTGCGCGCGCAGTCCCGCCTCGCGCGGCTGCCGGTGATCGCGCTGTCGTCGGGCGTCACGCCCGAGGCGCTCGAACTCGCCCGCAAGCTCGGAATTTCGGATTTCGTCGCAAAATTCGACCGCAGCGGCCTCGTCGCCGCGCTTGCTGAGACACAGGCCGAGCTCGGAGAAGCCGCATGATCGCCGCCAACACCAACAGCGCCGGGCGCGACGGGCGCGCCGTGCAGGAATACGAAGAATTCGTCACCGTCATGGTCGCGGACCAGATCTTCGGCCTGCCCATCGATCGTGTGCACGACGTCTTCATCGCGAGCTCCCTGACCAAGGTGCCGCTCGCGCCTCGCGAAATCGTCGGCCTGCTCAACCTGCGCGGACGCGTCGTCACGGCCATGTGCCTGCGCCGCCGCCTCGGTCTGTCGGAACGTGACGAAAACGGACAGGAAATGGCCGTCGGCCTTGAGCGCAACGGCGAGTCCTACGGCCTCCTCGTCGATTCGGTCGGCGAGGTGATGAAGCTCGGCGCAGACACGCACGAGCCGAATCCGGTCCACATGGACCAGGCATGGGTGAAGCTCTCGCGCGGCGTGCACCGGCTCGACGACAAGCTCCTGATCATTCTGGACGTCGACGCCGTCTTGTCTTTCGACGCCGAAGCGCGCGCAGCCTGAGCCCGGGGAGGGCTTCATGAAGAACTGTCTCATTGTCGACGATTCCGCCGTCATCAGGAAAGTCGCCCGCCGCATTCTCGAAGGGCTTTCCTTCGAAATCACCGAAGCGGAGGACGGCGAGCAGGCGCTGCTGCGCTGCCGCGAGCAGATGCCGGACGCCGTTCTGCTCGACTGGAACATGCCCGTGATGGACGGCTTCGCCTTCCTGACGGCATTGCGGGACCTGCCCGGGGGCGACGCTCCGAAGGTCGTCTTCTGCACGACCGAGAACGATGTCGGGGCGATCGCCCGCGCCATGCGCGCCGGCGCGGATGAATACATCATGAAGCCCTTCGACAAGGAGATCATGGTGGCGAAGCTGCAGGAAGTGGGTCTCGTCTGAGGCCCGCCCCAACCGACCGGCGCCGCCTGCGCGGCTCCCCTTGCCCCAACCGGAACCCGCATGACGAGCGCCCTCGCCCAGCACACTGTGACTCCGACCGCCAATCCGATGAGGATCATGGTCGTCGATGACAGCGTCGTCATTCGCGGTCTCACGGCGCGCTGGCTGGAGGAGGCCGGACATCAGGTCGTCGCGACTGCTTCGAACGGGCGCATCGCCGTTGAACAGATCGCGCGCGCCGAGCCGGAAATCGTCCTCCTCGACATCGAGATGCCCGAGATGGACGGCATCACCGCGCTGCCGCTCCTGCTCGCCGCGCGTCCGCGCGTCTCGATCGTCGTCGTTTCGACGCTGACGCAGCGCAATGCGCAAACCTCCCTCAAATGCCTGGCGCTGGGGGCGGTAGACTACCTCGCCAAGCCCGAGAGCCATCGCGGAGTCTCGACGTCGATGACCTTCCGCCACGACCTGCTTCTCAAGATCGAGGGCCTCTCCAGCCGGCACCGGCGCGCCCAGACGGGCCTCGCCGCCTCGCAGGCGAGCGCTTCCCAGACCATGGCCGCGCCCGCTCGCGCCGCCGTCGGCGCCGCGTCGGCGCCCGCCGTCAATCGTCTGTACCGGGCCCCCGCGCCCGGCGCGATGGTTCGGTCGGCCGTTCCCGCATCGACGGCCCCTGCCGCCGCTCCGGCCTCGCCGCCGCGCCTGCGCCCGATCGCGGCCAATATCCACAGGCGTGTTCTCGTGGTCGGCGCGTCGACCGGCGGGCCTCGCGCCGTCGGCGAATTCCTCTCCGGTCTCGGTCCGGCGCTCAAGACCATGCCGATCTGCGTCGTCCAGCACATGCCGCCGATCTTCACGGCTGTTTTCGCCGAACATCTGGGCGCCCAGACCGGGCTTCAGTCCGCCGAGGGCCGCGACGGTGAGGTCCTGGAGGCCGGCCGGATCTACGTCGCGCCGGGCGGCAAGCATATGGGGCTGCGTCGCGAAGGCGGAAACATCGTCAGGCTGCGGATCGATGACGGTCCGCCGGTGAATTTCTGCAAACCCGCCGTCGACGTCCTGTTTCACGACGTCGCCGCGATATTCGGAGGCGCGACGCTCGCGGTCGTGCTCACCGGAATGGGGGCCGACGGCACGCACGGCGCGCGCGCCATCGGCGAGGCGGGCGGCGCGATCCTCGTTCAGGACGAGGCGACGAGCACGGTCTGGGGGATGCCCGGATCGATCGCGAAAGCTGGTCTCGCGCACGAAATACTGCCGCTGCAGGCGCTAGCCCCGGCGGCCAAGAAGTATATGGGCGGGGGCCGTTGATGCTCGACTCGGATTTTGAATTCCTGCGCTCCTATCTCAAGGACCGCTCCGGCCTCGCCCTCGCTCCGGAGAAGCGCTATCTCGTCGACAGCCGGTTGAGCCCGATCTGCCGCCGCCTCGGTTTCGAAGGCGTCACCGAGCTTGTGTCGAAGCTGCGCGCCTCGCGCGACGTCACGCTGGAGAAGGCGGTCGTCGAGGCGATGACGACGAACGAGACCTTCTTCTTTCGCGACAAGACGCCCTTCACGCTTTTCAGCGACGTGATTCTCCCGCAGATGCTCTCCGCGCGCGCCGCAAAGCGTAAACTTCGCATCTGGTGCGCCGCCGCCTCCACCGGGCAGGAGCCCTATTCGCTGGCGATGATACTCGACGAGGCGCGCGGGCGCCTGTCGGGATGGCAGATCGAGATCATCGCGACCGACATCTCCACCGAAGTGCTCGAAAAGGCGCAGGCGGGCGTCTACACCCAGTTCGAGGTGCAGCGCGGCCTTCCGATCCAGATGCTGTTGAAATATTTCGAGCAGAAGGGAGAGAGCTGGCATATCTCTCCCAAGATCAAGTCGATGGTGAATTTTCGCCAGCTCAACCTGATCAAGGACTTCGCCAGCCTCGGCCAATTCGACGTCATCTATTGCCGCAACGTCCTGATCTATTTCGACCAGCCGACGAAGGAGGACGTGCTCCGCCGCCTTTCCGCCTCGCTCTCGGCGGACGGCTTGTTGCTTCTGGGCGCCGCCGAAACGGTGATCGGCCTCACGGACGCCCTCACGCCGCATGCGCAGCAACGCGGCCTCTACGTGCCCAACAAGCACACCGCTCAGGCTGCGCGTTCGTCCATCCCGATGCGGGTCGCAGCGCGCGCGTGAGCGAGAACGGCGCGCCGCTCGTGTCGCGCCCCGGCCTTCGACCGCGCGCCGGTCTCAATCCTCCATCTTGAGCGCGGCGATGAAGGCTTCCTGCGGGATCTCCACCTTGCCGAACTGGCGCATGCGCTTCTTGCCCGCTTTCTGCTTCTCGAGCAGCTTGCGCTTGCGGGTGGCGTCGCCGCCATAGCACTTGGCCGTGACGTCCTTGCGCAGGGCCCTGATCGTCTCGCGGGCGATGATCTTGCCGCCGATCGCCGCCTGGACGGGAATCTGGAACATATGCGGCGGGATCAGCTCCTTCAGCTTCTCGCACATCGCGCGACCCCGGTTCTCCGCGCGGTTGCGGTGGACGAGCATCGAGAGCGCGTCCACGGGTTCGGCGTTGACGAGGATCGACATCTTGACCAGATCGCCCTCGCGGTAATCCGTGATGGCGTAATCGAAAGAGGCGTAGCCCTTCGAGATCGACTTCAACCGGTCGTAGAAATCGAAGACGACTTCGTTCAATGGCAGGTCGTAGACGACCATGGCGCGCTTGCCGACATAGTTGAGGTCGATCTGGACGCCGCGGCGGTCCTGGCAGAGCTTGAGCACGGCGCCGAGATATTCGTCGGGCGTCAGGATCGTCGCGCGGATCCACGGCTCGGTGATGGCCTCGATCTTCATCACGTCCGGCATGTCGGCCGGGTTGTGCAGCTCCACCTCCGAGCCGTCGCGCAGTCGCAGCTTGTAGACGACGGAGGGAGCGGTCGAGATCAGGTCGAGATTGAATTCGCGCTCCAGGCGCTCCTGAACGATCTCGAGATGCAAGAGCCCGAGAAATCCGCAGCGAAAACCGAAGCCGAGCGCCGCCGAGCTCTCCATTTCATACGAGAAGCTGGCGTCGTTGAGGCGCAACCTGCCCATGGCCGCGCGCAGATCGTCGAAATCTCCGGCGTCGACCGGGAACAGCCCGCAGAACACCACCGGCTGCACCGGCTTGAAGCCCGGCAGCATCGCCGCGCAGGGGCGCTTGTCCTCGGTGATCGTATCGCCGACGCGGGTGTCGGCGACCTCCTTGATCGAGCCGGTGAAGAAGCCGACCTCGCCGGGGCCTAGCTCCGCGACGTCCACCATCTTGGGCCGGAAGACGCCGATCTTGTCGACGCCGTGCACGGCGTCCGTGCCCATCAGCCGGATGTTCTGGCCCTTCTTCATGACGCCGTCGATGATGCGCACAAGCACGACGACGCCGAGATAGGCGTCATACCAGCTGTCGACGAGCATCGCCTTCAGCGGTCCCTTGCGGTCGCCCTTGGGCGGGGGCAGGCGGGTGACGATGGCCTCCAGCACGGCCTCGATGTTGAGCCCGGTCTTCGCCGAGATCTCGACGGCCTGCGAGGCGTCGAGCCCGATCACCTCCTCGATCTGCTCCTTCACGCGCTCGGGTTCGGCGGCGGGAAGGTCGACCTTGTTGAGGACGGGGACGATCTCGTGGTCTGCGTCGAGCGCCTGATAGACGTTGGCGAGCGTCTGCGCCTCCACGCCCTGCGAGGCGTCGACGACGAGCAGCGAGCCCTCGCAGGCCTGAAGCGAGCGTGAGACCTCATAGGCGAAATCGACGTGGCCGGGCGTGTCCATCAGATTGAGGATATAGGTCTTGCCGTCCTTGGCCGGATATTCCAGTCGCACGGTCTGCGCCTTGATCGTGATGCCGCGCTCGCGCTCGATATCCATCGAATCGAGCACCTGCTCCTGCATCTCGCGCTCGGTGAGCGTGCCGGTGAACTGGATCAGCCGATCCGCCAGCGTCGACTTGCCGTGGTCGATATGGGCGACGATGGAGAAATTACGGATGTTGTCGATTGTCTCGGCGGTCATGGTCATCCAGTCGTCGGCGCAAAGCCGCGCTCGCGCGCGTCACGCAAGTGATTGACGCACGGGATAGCAGGGGGGCGCGGCTTCGCCAAGGCGTCACGGCGTTCTCATCCTTTCGATAAGGCTTGACGCGCCGGACTCCAAGAGCCGGCGGCGTCGCATGCCGGCTGATGGGTTCCGCGGGCGGATCGATTCTACCGGGCCCCGCTGGCGCGGCCTTCGATTCCAAAGAAGTCGATGATCTCGACGGGATCGACGCTGTAGGGCGTATCCTTCTGCCAGTAGCTCCAGTTTTCGGCCATTCGCAGGGTCAGGTCGGAGAAGAACAGGCTCTCGCCCGTATCGACGTTTCTGATCTCGTAGTCGCGTTTTCCGGAACTGCCGTCGCGAAACGGCGACTGCTGGAAGTTCGCCCAACGGTGTTTCAGCTCCACGGTGTAGCGCTGTCCGTTGAAGCCGATGATCGTCTGGTCGCCGACGCTGGAATGCATGTCGACGAAGTACTGCATAACGGCGGATATCTGCTGGCTGGTGACGCCTTGTTCGAGAACGCGGTCGTTCATTTCCGCCCAGTTGCTGAGAAGATCCGCGCCCTCTGGAAGGAAACCGGTGACCGAGCGATAGACGAGGTCGGTCATTTCCGGATCGGGATACATGCTCGCCTGAAGCTGTTCCACCGGCATGCCGTTCACGCTGGTCAGCGAACGGATGAAGTCTCCGGTCACCGGTTGGCCGACAGGGAATACGGTTTCGTCGAGGGTCAGCCGGCTCGTATCGACCGGACGGATTCCCGACCGGCCGGACGGTTGAACGCGACCGCTGTCGAAGCTCTCCCCCTGCACGTACTGCATGATTCCCATGTCGGTCGGATTCGTCGGAAGACCCGAATCGAGAACGCGCAAGGGGGCCGTCAGCGTCCCGTCGGAAATCCACGACAGGTCGTCGCGGTATCCGCCGGAAGTCGGCGTGGTCATATAGGCTGTGGAGCCCTCCTGCGATACCGGCCCGTCCCGTCGAGCCGCCTCGTCGAGGAAGACGTCGAAAAGTTGGCGCAGGTTGTCCGGCGGGACGTCGAGCGCGGCCTGCGCGTTGAAGGAAAGGGTCGCGGACGGATCCTCTGCGAGCGGCCAGCGCAAGAAGGTTAATGCGCCAAATTCCGGCAAGCCCTCGCCTGGTTGCCCGGCGCGTAGCGAGACGATGCGGGCGAGGACTTCGTTGGCCCTCAAAGGGCTGCGGCGATAGACGTTGAGCGTTCCATCGTAAGCCGCCGCAGGCGGAACGTCCCGACCCGATTCCTCCAGCGCGGCGTGCTCCCCCGGCTCGATGCGGACCAGATACTGGTCATTGAACAAGGTCTCCGCATCGGCCGGGTCCAGACCGGGATAGAGTCGGGCGATCATTTCCTCGCGCGTCACCGCACCGGACGTCGCATTCGATGAGGAGAGACCGCGAATCTGCCCAACCGGTTCGAGATTGAGACGGAAATCGCGCGCCTGATCGGGGGCCTTCGACACCAAAGCGTGAGTGAACTCGTGCAGGACGGTGTTCTCGAACACGATGACCGGATCGGAAGCCAAATTGTACCGGGCGAGCGCGGAGGGCGCCGCCAGCATGACTTCGCCGGTGCGCTCGTTCGCCATTCCCGTGATGATCGTGTCGTATGACGGGTCGTTCACGTAGTCGGGTGAACGGTTTGTGAGCGTCAGCCCGCGCAGGGCGCCCGGCGCCCGCGCTTCGATCAGATCGAGCATGGGGATCGCCGCGTTGACGATCTCGAGCATCTCGGCTTCCGAATGCTCCGGCCAGTAAGCCATATCGTTGGACGGCGTCCGCGAGAGCGATACGCCGTAGCGATCGGCCAGCACCGCTTCGGCCTGCGCGAGCGTCGTGACGACGGGAGCGGGAGCGTTCGCTCCCCTGACGGGGCCGGTCCCTCCGTCATTGGGCGTCCGCATGGAGTCTGGGCCGCGCGGACCAACGTCCTCATCCGGGGGCGAGGGTGGGCGACGCCATTCGAACACGTTGAGCGCGCCGCCGCCCGGGTTCAGCAACCGACGCCCGCCGAGACTTTCGTAAAACGCGTCGAGCGACGTATTGAGCGAGCGCAAGCGCATGATGTCGCGCGGCGCGGCCTCAAACATCGCGTCCAGAAGCGTCCTCGCCACGTTCGAGCCCGGCGGGCCGAATCTCAGGAGCGCTTTGGCGTAGAGGATGCCGTTCTGCGACGGGTCGAAGATGTCGCGGGAGATGACGTAGGACCCGACTCCGATCACTGAGCCCCGTTCATCAATCACAGCGATCACCTGGTCGGGATCGGTCGCCAGACGAAGCGAAATTTGCTCCGCGATATCGGCTCTGTCGAGAACGAGCGGATCGCCTTGAGCCCCCGCCTGATCGGCTGCGGCGATCGTGGCGTCGAGCAAGGCGTTCACCTCTGCGATCAGCTCCGGTCGCTGGCCGAGATTGACCGCTTCGCCCGGCGTCGCTCCCGCGCTTGCCGCCGCAGGAGCCGTCGGAGCCGAGGTGATCAGCCTGCCGGAACCGAAGCCCTGGCTGTGCATCGCGAGTTCGCGGGCGAGATCGTCTAGCGACATATCGGGGTTGAGCGGCCGCAGGCGGTCGAAATCCGCCCGCGTGAAGGTTCCGCCCCGGATGTAGCGCTCTACGGCGTCGCTGGTCGGCTCCGGAGTCGCGGACGGAACTTCCGCCTCGTCTTCTCCGCCTGCGTCCGGTTCGTCGGCTGGCGCTGCGGCGGCTGCGTCGGCGTTTGGCGGCGTTCC
>REDO01000074.1 GCA_007693435.1 Salinarimonadaceae bacterium
CCTCGCCCGTGGCGTCGACCGCGCCGCAACGCCGCCGCCCTTCCACGGTTGGAACCCCTGGCGTCCTCGGAGCCCATGGCGCTGAGTGCATAACGCCCCAAGCCCGCATTGCCGGCTTGGGGCGAGATCGAGGAGTGACAGCGATGAGCAGCTTTCCGATGAGCAGCTTTCCTTTGCCAACCCAGAAAGCGTATGCCGGCATCCAGAAGCAGGATCTGCAGTCGTTGCAGAACGACTTCGACAACATCATGCGCGCGCGCCAGAACAACAGCCCTGCGGCGCCGCCCTATCCATCGTCCGGCAGCACGGGTTCGGATTCGAATCTCGTGCGCCTCGCTTCGCATAGCGCGCGCCCCCAGTCGGAACCGCCCGAATATGACGGCGGTCCCTCGCCGAGCCCGCGCTTCCCGGATGTGGGACGCGACGTCATCCGTCGAGCTGGCGGGCCCTACTTCAACCAGATCGGGGTCGGCACCTTGGGAGACTATCTCTACCGCATGGCGGGCGGCGATCGGGCCCTGAACAGAGACGAATTGATCGATACGCTGGGCGTTTCGAGCGTCATCGCGGACGCGCTCATCGCGGCGCTCGGCGACGGCGACAAGATCCCCGTGGAAAAGCTGATCGACCATTTCCGGGAGTTCACGTTCGACGGAATCAATATCTCCGATCAGGGCATCGATATGGCCCTGCGGGAGGCCATCGGTCCGATCGAAGGGCAGTTCGCAAGCTTCGCCGACGAAAACGGCGACATGTCGATGTCCGGATTCGCGGCGCTCGCGCGTGAAGCTATGGAGTTCCTCGGATTGCCGCAACCGAGCGCCTCCCAACTCAACGCGGCGTTCCGCCGCGTCGCCGGCGCCGATGGCCGCATCGACCTCGACGAGGCCGTGGGCCTTCTGGGCGTCCGCGAGGACGGGTCGTTTTCGCTGGGAGAAGTCGGGCAGGCGATCGCCGATTTGCTGCAGACGGCTCCGAGGCCGGGCGGCCCGCCTCATGGCGGTCCTCCGCCCTACAGCGATGTTCGCCCGCCCCCTTACAGGCCCGCGCCGCCGCCGTATTGTTTCGGGTCCGGCATGCCGTTCAATCCCGCGCCGCCAATGGGGCCGGGGCGTTTTCACTCGATGGTGAACGACGCGATCCGCTGGACGGGGGAGTATCTCCACCCGGCGCAGATCGACGCGGCCTTCCGCAACATCGGGGGCATGGACGGCTCGTGGGGCGTCAGCCCGTGGGAATTCCGTTCCGCCTTCGGCTCGATGAATCCGAGTCCGTGGCAGGTCGCCTCTGCTGTGAACAACTTTTCCTGGCCGCAGCCGCCGTTCCGGTCTTGGTGGTCCTGACCCGCTCACTCCTCGATGTGTCGGGATCCCATGCGGGCCGCGCCTAAGGGCGCGGCCCGATTTTCTTGCGCCCACGATATTCTTGCGCCACCGTTTTCTCCGCCAAGCGGCGCCGGCTCAGCCGTAATGCAGCGCGAGTTCGTCAACGATACGCTCGACGCCGAAGCGCACCGGATCGGTCGCCGGCAGCCCGTAGGTCTTGGTGATCCGCGCCAGCTCGGCCCGGGCCTCATCGTCCGACAGAGCCTCCGAGTACAAAGCGACGCCGACGCAGCGGATCGCCGGATTGGTGAGCCGGCCGCAGGCGATCGTCATGTGGATGACGTCGCCGATGGTGGGCAGCGGCGTGTTGACGCCGCGCATCGTGCGGCGCGTGGGCTCGTGGCAGACGACGAAAGCGTCCGGCTGCGCGCCATGCAGGAGCCCGAGCGAGACGCCCGCGAATGAGGGATGGAACAGCGATCCCTGCCCCTCGATCAGGTCCCAGTGATTCGGCGCCGCGTCGGGCGAGATCCATTCGACAGCCCCGGAGATGAAATCGGCCACGACCGCGTCGATGGCCGCGCCGCGCCCGGAGATGAACACCCCGGTCTGGCCCGTCGCTCGGAAATCCGCGTCGAAGCCGCGCGCGCGCATGCCCTTTTCGAGCGCGAGCGCCGTGTATTTCTTGCCCACCGAGCAATCGGTGCCGACGGTCAGAAGCCGCATGCCCGGCCGCTTGTCGCCGTTGCCCGTTGCGAAGCGCTCCTTCGAGATGCGCACGTCGTGCAGCGCGCGTCCGCTGCGCGCGGCGGCGGCGGCGATCTCGGGCACGTCGCCGAGGCGGATATGCAGGCCCGACGCCACGTCGAGGCCGCTGTCGAGCGCTTCGACGATGATGGAGATCCAGTCCGGCGAGAGCACGCCGCCTGCGTTCACGACGCCGATGACGAAGGTCTTGGCGCCTTTGGCCGCCGCCTCGCGCGGGGTCATGTCGGGCAGCTTCGCATCCGCCTTGCAGCCGGGCAGGCGCATCTGGCCGAGGCACCATTCGCGCCTCCAGTCGATGATGCCGAGCGCGGTTTTGGCGGCGAGCGCGTCGCGGGCGTCGCCGAGGAAAAGGTGATAGGGATGTTCGATGAGCATAACGGCCTCGCATTCGATCGGGCCCGGCGCGCATTCAATTCCGGGCGACGCCTACAGACAGGAACGTCCGGTCGAATACAAGTAAAAATAGCACGCCACGGACGCTCAGACGGATATCGGCGTCATGAACCGCGTCGCGAGGCCGAGGCGCGGGATCGGTTCGTCCATATGGATCGCTTTCACGCCGGGATGACGGGCGCAACCCGTTATCGCGTGCGTTCGGGGAAGGTGTGAGCCCTTTACGCCGTCGACCGGCGCCCTACTTCTCGACCTGCTCCGACCGGGAACGAAAATGCGCCTTCGCCGAAAGCTCCTGATCGTCGCGGCGGCGGCTCTCATGCTCGCCGGGCCGCTCTACATTCTCGGCGCCGGCTTCTTCCTGATGCGCGCGACGGCGCAGTTTCTGACCGCCGAGAAGAACCTCGAGCGCCTCGCGCAGGAACCGCCGCCCGACGCCCCCTTCGCCATAGGCTACCGGGGCGACCCGGAGGCGGCGTTCGGATTGCCCTTCGAGACGGTGATGCTGGACACGCCGCTCGGCCCGGCGCCCGCATGGCTCGTGGGCGACATGACGGAGTGCGACATGACGGGGCGCGACATGACGGGGCGCGAGATGGCCGCGATCTACGTCCACGGCGTCGGCGGCGCGCGCGAGGACGGTTACCGGCATCTCTCCATGTTCGTGCAGGCGGGCGTGCCGACGCTACTCGTGACCTATCGCAACGATCCCGGCGCGCCGCCGGCGCCGGACGGCGTCTACGGATTCGGCCTCACCGAATGGCGCGACGTCGAGGCGGCCGCCGATTTCCTGCTCGCGCGCGGCTATGGCCGCCTCATTCTCGTCGGCGAATCGATGGGCGGGGCCATCGTCGGGCAGTTCCTGCGCCGCTCACCGCGCGCAAGCGCCGTCGCGGCGGTGGCGCTCGACTCGCCCGCGCTCGACTTCCCCGAAATCCTGCGCGGCTTCGCGCAGGCCGCAGGCCTTCCGCTCTCCGCTCCGGTGACTGGCGCCGCGCTCGCGCTGATGGCGGCCTCGGGAACGCTCGACATGCGCGAGGCGGTCACGATCGCGGATTTCGCCGCCTTCGAAGGCCCGCTCTTCGTCGCCCACGGCTCCGGCGACCGGATCGTGCCGGTGCAGTTGACGGAGGCGCTGGTCGCCGCGCGCCGCGACGCGACCCTGCATCTGCGCACCGGCGCCGACCATCTCGGCTCTTTCGCGGAGGACCCGGAAGCGTACCGCGCAGCCTTCGCGGGTTTCCTGGGAATGGCGCGGAACCGGGCGGCGCGCTGAGACCGTATCGACGCGATGAACGGAGCTCGGGTCCGCAGTTGCCCCGCCAGCGCGCGCCGATAAGATGCGCGTTTCCGGACGGTCGGAGGGCGGATCGATGAAGGCTTCACCGGGCCGCGCGTTCGCGGCTGCGGCGCAGGCCACGCAGGGCGTTGCGCGCCCGAGATCGTGGAGAGCGTCTGCGGCCGCTGACCCGCATTTCCGAGGCCGCCGCCCATGATCGAGCTCTTCCTCTCCGCCATAGCCCTCGGCCTTCTCTTCAACGCGGCTCCCGGCGCCGTTTTCGCGGAGAGCCTGCGCCGGGGCCTGCGCGGGGGCTACCGGCCGGCGCTGGCCGTACAGGTCGGCTCGCTCGTGGGCGATTTCGTCTGGGCCGTGCTCGGGCTGCTCGGGGCGGCGGCGCTTTTCGCCCTGCCGCATGTCGGAACGCCGCTGGCGATCGCGGGCGCGCTGCTGCTCGCCTGGCTCGCCTGGCGCACGCTCCTCGACGGGCTTGGGCCGATGCCGATCATCGAGCCTGCGGTCGCGCCGCAGACGGGAGCGGATGGCGCGCGCGCCGCGCTCGCGGTCGGCGCGGCGATCTCGCTCGGCAACCCGATGAACGTGACCTACTGGGCGGGGCTCGGCGGCGTGATCACGTCGCTCGGCGCGCAGCAGCCCGGCTGGACCGCCTTCGCCGTATTCCTGACCGGCTTCATGCTTTCGTCCGTCGCCTGGTGCTTCATCTGCGCCGGCGCCATCGCCACGACCCGCCGCCGGATCGGCCCCCGCGCCTGGCGCGCTCTGAACCTCGTCTGCGCGGCGGGGCTGGCGTATTTCGCGGCGCTGGTGGCGGCGCGGCAGATGGGGTGGGCGGGGTGAGGGGGCTCTTAATGTTCCCGATCGCGCCGGAACCCCGCCGGACGCCGTGCTGCGAACAGTTCATGAAAATCGCCGAGGCGACCTGCGCGAAGCGCTCAGCTAGCCGTTCCCGCGCGGCGATGGCGCGAGGAGACCGGCGAGCGCGCCGACGGCGGCCGATCCGATCGCGACGATGCCCGCCGGGAGCGATATCGCGGCGTCGCCCCGTCCGTAATAGACGAGCATGATGCCTCCGATCACCGTCGTGAGCGCCACCGCGCCGAGCACGGCGACGACGATTCGATAGATCCACGCGTCGGTCTGGAGGGGCGTGCGAAGTTCGCGGACCGTCTCGGCGAGGGCGATGCGCGCATCCTCCGGCAGGTCTTGGCGTTGACTGAGGCCGATCAGGCGGCCCTGAACGTCCATATTCGACATGACTTCCCCCCTTGCGCCGCCATTCTCAGTCAACCAGCCAGATCGTCGCGACGTGGCCGCTCGCTTCGCCGATCCGGGGGACGCCGCGCTGACGCTCGTCCCGCAGGATGACCTCGATCATTGAACAATGCAGTTGAGTCGTGAGCATGTAGGTTCTCCAGGTGAAGAAGCCCTCTCGCACGACTCTGGCCCGCAGACTTTCGCGGTCACGCCGCCAGTTCATCGGGCTCATGCCGAACTCCACCACGGTGTCGGTCCGGCGGCCGTCGCACCAGATCGTGCCCGTCAGGCTCAGCGAGTCGCGCTCTGCGAGACGCTCAAGGGTCGCGGGGCCGCCGACGATGGCCAGTGAAAGATAAAGCGCGCCGTTCACGAGCGCGGCGCGCCGCACCTGGCCGCCGTCGATGACGCCGGAAGCGGTGCGGCTCGACGCATCGTAATGCGTCGAGAACCGTGGATCAGCCACGGCGAAGGAAGCGGCCCCGCCCCCCGGCCACAGGGTGGCGAGGAACAGGGCTGCAACGGCGAAGGAATGTCGAGTCATCTCGGATCCGCGATTTCCGGCAAAGTTTGCAGCGCCGTCTGCGAGCCGGTCAAGAACTATTAATTGCGGCAATTGGAAAACATATCCCTTAATTGCTTATTGCGCGCCCGCCGGCTTGCGTGGTCGTCCCGAGCGGGTCGCATCGCTCGGCTTTAGCGCTGGACTGGAACGCCGTACCGCAGATCTGCGCGATTTCCGGCCTTCGTCAGCGGCCGTCCGCGCGGCGCATGAGATACGTGTCCATGATCCAGCCGTGCCGCTCGCGGGCGGCGGCGCGCGCCGCGACGATCCGCGGGCCCGCCTCGGCCAGCGGGCCCTGCTCGAGGATTTGGTTCTCCATCCCGAGATAGGCGCCCCACCAGATCAGGACTCCCTCGGGCGCCAGATTTCGGAAACTGCATTCGCCGTCCAGCATGACGGCGACCGTTTCGGCGCCGTCGGGCCAGCCGTGATCGCGCAGCCGGCGCCCCGTGGTGACGAGGACGGCTCCGTTCACGGTGTTGAAGGGAATGGCGTGGGCGGCGGTCAGAGCCTGCAGCGCCGTGACGCCGGGCACGACCCGCACGCGCGGGCTGGGCGTCAGCCGCGCGGCGATGCGCAAGGTCGAATCGTAGAGCCCGGGATCGCCCCATACGAGAAGCGCCACTGGTCCTTCGGGGCCGGCGAGGCGGATCGCGTCGGCCCAGATACGGGCGATCTCGTCATGCCAGAGCGTCACGCGCTCGGCATAGGGTAGGCTCTCGTCGCGCGTCGGCATGTCGAACTCGACGATCCGCGCCGGGCTTTCGCATGTCGCCAGAACCTGAAGCCGCAGATCGGCGAGATCAGCCTTGTCCGGACCCTTCCGTGGCACCAGAACGAGGGCGGCCTCGCGCAGAGCCTTCCTCGCCTCGATCGTCACGTGATCGGGATTGCCGGAACCGATGCCGATCAGCCAGAGCTCGGTCATGGCGCGCCTTCGCCTTCCGCCAGCGAGCCGTAGAAGATGAGCGCCGGCTTCGGCCCGATCTCGCCTGCGAGAAGCTCGGCCAGCGCGGCGACGGTGGTGCGCAGGAAGCTGGCCTCGGGCCCGCCCACCGCCTCCGCGAGAAGAGCCGGCGTGTCGGACGGGAGCCCGCGCGCCACGAGCGCCTCGGCCAGCGCCGGAAAGGTCCGCTTGCCCATGAACACCACCGTGCACGCGGCGGGGTCGGCCAGGGCGTCGAGGTTCAGATCCGGCGGGAGCCGACCGTCGGTATCGTGTCCGGTCACGAACTGGACGCGCCGGGCGGTCAGCCGCCGGGTAAGCGGCATGCCCATCGCCGCCGCCGCCGCGAAGGGCGAGGCGACGCCCGGCACGATCTCGAAGGGAATGCCGGCCTCGCGCAGCGCGACGAGTTCCTCTTCCAGTCGACCGAAAAGGCCCGCATCCCCCGATTTCAGGCGCACGATCCGCCCCCCTCCCCTGGCGTAATCCACGAGGAGGCGGCTCACATGGCGCTGCTGGGGGGAGGGCCGCCCGGCGCGCTTGCCGACGCCCACGAGGTCGGCGCCGGGACGCGCATGGGCCAGAATCGGCCCCGACGAGAGATCGTCGTACAGGATCGCATCGGCGCGCTTGAGGCGGTCCACCGCCTTCAGCGTCAGAAGCTCCGGATCGCCTGGGCCCGAGCCCACGAAGCTGACGAAACCGGTCATGACGGCTCCTCAGCGATCAGATGGAAGAAGGCGCCAGTCACGTGGCCCCGGCGCGAGCCCGTCTCGGGCACCGGTTGGCCGTCGGCGTCGGCGACCTCGGCCAGAGGCGCGTCGGGCTGGTCGAGGATGCTGGAGTAATGGAATTCATGTCCCCTGAGCCGCGCGCCCGCGCCATGGCCCGGCATCGGAGCGCCCAGCACGGCGCGGCGATAGCCGAGATGGAACTTGCGTCGCTCGTAGGAGGTGACGAGGCCGAGCAGACCCGCCATCTCGTGGCGCGCCCCGTCGGCGTCGATCAGGGCCGCGCCGAGCGCCATGTAGCCGCCGCACTCACCGTGGACGGGCTTCGTGCGGGCATGTTCGCGCAATCCCGCGAGAAACCGGCCGGCCGCGGCGAGACGCCCGGCATGCAGTTCGGGATAGCCGCCGGGAAGCCAGACCAGATCGGCCGAGGGGTCCGGCGCCTCGTCGGCGAGCGGCGAGAATGGCAGGATCTCCGCCCCGGCGGCCCTCCAGCCCTCCAGCAGATGCGGATAAATGAATGAGAACGCCGCATCCTGCGCCAGCGCGATGCGTTGCGCCGGCGGCGCGGGCAAGGCGCCCGCCGCCGGGGAGGCGGCGCCCCGCGCCGCCTCCCTGATCGCGGACAGATCGACATGCTCGCGCAGAAAGGCGGCGTATCCCGTGATCGCCGCTTCGAGGTCTGGATGCTCCACGGCCTGGATCAGGCCCAGATGCCGTTCCGGAAGCGTCAGATCGCCCCGTCGCGGAAGCGCGCCCAAAACCGGCAGCCCCGCACGATCCATCCCGAGCCGCGTCAGACGCTCGTGACGGGGGCTCGCCACCCTGTTCAGGATCACCCCGGCGAAAGGCAGGTCCGGGTCGTAGCGCGCGAAACCGAGCGCCGTCGCCGCCGCCGATTGCGCCTGCCCGCCCACGTCCAGCACCAGAATGACCGGCCAGCCCATCGCCTTCGCCGTCTCGGCGCTGGAGCCGAAGCCCGCCAGGCCCCGCGTCGCCACGCCGTCGTAGAGCCCCATCGAACCCTCCGCGACGCAGATATCGGCGCCCTTGGCCCGGTGAGCGATCGCCTCGAACAGGCCCTGCCCCATCGCCCATGTGTCGAGGTTGAACGACGCGCGCCCGCTCGCCGCGCGGTGAAAGGCCGGGTCGATGTAGTCGGGACCGGACTTGAACGGCTGCACGCTCAGACCATCCTCGGTCAGCGCGCGAAGCAGGCCCAGCATGACCGTCGTCTTGCCCGTGCCGGAGGCCGGAGCCGAGACCAAGAGGCCGGGCGGCCAGGCGCCCGTCGCTCCGGTGGTCGCCCGCATTTCAGTCATCGCCTTCACTCCAGTCCGCCCAGCGGCTTTCGGCCGATTGCGGCCGGTAACGGCGGTCGTAATCGGCGGCGTAGAGCCGGCTCTCGTCGAATTCGGGCGCGCCGAGCGAGGGGCCGACGAAGATCAGGGCCGTGCGCTCGATCTCCCGGGGCGTCGCGGCCTCCACGCTGGCGAGGGTGGCGCGCACGATCCGCTGGTCGGGCCAGCTCGCGCGCCAGACCACCGCCACGGGACAATCCTCGCCGTAATGCGGGATCAGGTCGGCCGTGACGCGGGCCAGATTCTGGATCGACAGGTGGATCGCCAGCGTCGCGCCCGTCGCTGCGAAGGCCGCCAGCGTTTCGCGCGCGGGCATCGACGAGGCGCGCCCCGGCGTCCGGGTCAGAACGACCGATTGCGCGACGCCCGGCAGGGTCAGCTCGCAGCCGAGGGCCGCCGCTCCCGCGGCGAAGGACGGCACGCCCGGCGTCACGGTGTAGGGGACGCCCATCGCCTCCAGTCGCCGCAACTGCTCGCCCATCGCCGACCAGACCGACAGATCGCCCGAATGCAGCCGCGCCACGTCGAGGCCGGCGGCGTGGGCGGCGGCGATCTCGCCCATGATTTCGTCAAGGTCCATGGGCGCGGTGTTGACGATCCGCGCGCCCTCGGGGCAATGCGACAGAACGGCCGGCGGAACGAGCGAACCGGCGTAGAGACAAACGGGACACGCCGCGATCAGGTCGCGCCCTCTGAGGGTCAGAAGGTCGGGCGCGCCGGGCCCGGCGCCGATGAAATGCACCGTCATGGTCCGTTCCCCTCGGCCAGCGCGCAGGTCGCCATCCCGTCGCCGGAGATCGTTCGCGGCGCCAGCAGCCGCGCGCCTTCTCCTGCGGCGGCGAGCGCGGCGGCCTCGGCCAGGCTGCCGACGTCGCGGGCTTCCAGCGAGGCCTGTGAATGTGTGCGTGTCCGCTGCGCCGCGAGCGAGCCCGCATCGACGCCGCGCACGGGCAGGCGCGCCTCGGCGGCGAGGCTCCGGAACACGCCGGTCTGCGCCTTGTCGGCCGCCGTGGCGAGAACCGAGACCGGCCGTCCGCCCGCCGCTGCGCTCAAGGCGTCCATGAGGCTCGTCACGGACGCGCCCTTGCGAAATCCGAAACCCGCCGCGATCACAACGTCACCCGCCATTGCACGATCGGCCGGGCCGGCGACCATCCGCGCCGCGCGCCGAGCGCCGCAGCCTCGGAAAGTTCGACGCGCAGGAGGTCTCCGCCGAGCCGCTCCGACCAGGCGATCAGCCGCGCCTCGGATTCGAGCGTCACCGCATGAGCCACGAGCCGCACGCCCGCAGGGAGCCGTCCGCGCAGATCCGTGAGCAGCGCCTCCGACAGCCCGCCGCCGATGAAGACCGCCTGCGGAACCGGGAGCCCGTCAAGCGCCGCCGGGGCTTGCCCCTCGACGACCCGCAGACGCTCGAGGCCGAAACGATCGGCGTTGACGCGGATGCGGGCGGCGCGATCCGGACGCGACTCGATGCTGATCGCCTGCGTCAGGGAATGCGCCAGGCACCATTCCACCGCGATCGAACCCGAACCGCCGCCGATATCCCAGAGCATCTCGCCGGGACGGGGCGCCAGCGCGGAAAGGGCGAGCGCCCGCACCGGCCGCCGGGTGATCTGTCCGTCGCTGTCGAACAGGGCGTCGTCCAAGCCCGAAGCGCAGGGGACGACACGGCCGTCGCCCGCAAATTCCGCGGCGACGGCTACCGGATGAGCGAAATCCCGCTGCGCAAGCGCGTCGGCCCTCGCCCGCGTGATCCGCTCGCGCGGCCCGCCGAGCGCCTCCAGCACGGTGATCCGGCTTTCGCCGAAACCCTCCGCGACGAGAAAGCGGGCCAGTTCGGCGACCGCCGCGCCGTCGCGCAGGAGGAGGACGGCCCTGACGCCGGGCGCGAGATGCGGGCGCAGACGCGAGAGAGGCGCGGCGTGCAGCCCCAGACACAAGGTGGTTTCGAGCGAATAGCCCAGACGGCTGGCGGCCAGCGAGAATGTGGAGGGGCCGGGCAGCGCGCGCCATTCGTGAGGCGCGAGACGCCGCGCGATCGCCGATCCCGCGCCGAACCAGAAAGGATCGCCGGAGACCAGCGCCACGACGCATCGCCCTCGAAAGCCTTCGAGGAGCGGCAGACCGTCGGCGAAGGGCGCCGGCCACTCCACCAGTTCGGCCTCGAGCGCGGGCAGAAGCGACAGGTGCCTTGGCGGTCCGATCACGATCTCGGCTTCCCGCAACGCGCGCAGGCTTGCGGGCGCAAGCCCGTCCGGGCCATCTTCGCCCAGACCCAGAATGGTCAGCCAGGGGGCCTCGAACACGGGGGCCTCGACCTGAGGAGCCTCAACCATGCGCCCGAACCTCCTGATCCTGGCCGGAACGACCGAGGCGACGGCGCTCGCCCGTGCGGTCGCCGACCGGGGCATGACGGGCGTCGTCTCCTTCGCGGGCCGCGTGGCGCGGCCGCTGCGCCAGCCCCTGCCCCAGCGCGTCGGCGGATTCGGCGGGGCCGCTGGACTGGCGCAGTGGCTGCGCGCGGAGGCGATCACCCACGTGATCGACGCGACCCATCCCTTCGCGGCGCAGATGAGCCGCAACGCGGTTGCCGCCTGCGCGGAAACGGGCGTCGCGCTGGTCGCCCTGACGAGGCCGCCATGGGAACCCGTAGCCGGCGACGACTGGCGCCGCGCGACGGACATCGCCGACGCCGTCGCCGCTCTCGACCGGCCGCGCATGCGCGTCATGCTGGCCGTCGGGCGCATGCACCTCGCCGCCTTCGCCGTCAATCCGCAGCACCGCTACCTGCTTCGTCTGGTCGATCCGCCGGCCGGGGCGTCGCCTTTTCCGGAGGCCGACATCGTCGTGGATCGCGGCCCCTTCGACGAGGCCGCCGACCGCGCGCTGATGGAGCGCTACGGGATCGAGCTCGTCGTATCGAAGAATTCGGGCGGCGGCGGAGCCTACGCCAAGATCGCCGCCGCGCGCGCTCTCGGCCTGCCGGTCGTGATGATCGACCGCCCGGCTGCGCCGGAACGGACCGAACTGCACGACGTCGAATCCGTGATCGACTGGATCGCTCATGCCGGCTCCGATCTCGGCGTGTAGACCAGCGGGCGGCCTTCGCGCGGGATGATGCGCGTCGCGGACGATCCGACAAGAACCACGGTGCGCATGTCGGCCATCCCGGACGTCGCCTCCGACAGCGCGATCACGCGCAGGCTCTCGTCCGGCGTGGAGACGGCGCGGGCGAATATCATGACGCGCGTCGGCTCGCAGGTCTCGCGCAGCAGGTCCAGCGCCCTCTCGAACCCTTCCGGCCGCGACGCCGAGCGCGGATTGTAGAGCGCGATCGCGAAATCCGCCTCGATCGAAAGCCGCAGACGTCGCTCGACGGTCGCCCAGGGCTTGAGATTGTCGCTGAGGTTGATGGCGCAGAAATCGTGGCCCAGAGGCGCGCCGGCCCGGGCTGCGGCGGCCAGCATCGCGGTGATGCCGGGCAGGACGCGGATATCGAGCGCGCGCCAGTCCGGCGGCCCCGCCTCCAGAGCCTCGAACACGGCCGCCGCCATGGCGAAGACGCCCGGATCGCCGGAGCTCACGACGACAACCCGCCGCCCCTGACGGGCGAGCGACAGCGCCAGTCGGGAGCGATCGATCTCCACCCGGTTGTCGCTGGGGTGCTTCACCAGTCCCGGCCTGTCCGCCACCCGCGCGACATAGGGGATATAGCCCACCACGTCCGTCGCCTCGGCCAGCGCGGCGGTGACCTCGGGCGTGACCAGCCGATCGTCTCCCGGCCCCAGCCCGGCGATGGCGAGCCAACCGCTCACGGCCGCCGCCCCCGGCCATGAACGAGCACGATGGAGAAGTAGGGCGCCTTGCGGTCCCCGGCCTGCGCCAGAGGGATGACCCTTTCCTCGTCCATGCTGGCGCATTCCACCAGCCAGGCGCGGTCGAGCTTGCCCGCCGCGTCGAGCGCGGCGCGCACCTTCGGCAGGTTTCGCCCAACCTTCATCACCACCAGCGCGTCGGCGTCGGCCATATGACGGGCGAGTTCGGCTTCCGGCGCCGTTCCCATGAGGACGCACAAGACGTCGTCACCCCAGGTGACCGGCATGCCCGTCGCCGTCCAGGCCGCCGACATGCCGGTGATGGCGGGCACGACCCGGATCGGGACGTGATCCTTCAGCCGGACGTGGAGATGCATGAAGGAGCCGTAGAAGAACGGGTCTCCCTCGCACAGGACCACGACATCCGCGCCGCCTTCGGCCAGCGCCCGCAGCCGCCCCGAGACATCGGCGTAGAAGCCCGACAGGCAGTCCGCATAGGCGGGATCGTCCAGCGGAATTTCGGTCGTCACCGGGTATTCCATCGCTATCTCGATCGCGTCGGGCGCCAACATGCCCTCCACGATCGCGCGCGCGCGCCCCGGTCGGCCGGCCTTGCGGAAATAGGCGACATGGGTCGCGCTGCGCACCAGACGGTCGGCGCGCACGCTCATCAGCTCCGGATCGCCGGGGCCGAGGCCGACGCCGTGGATCGTCCCCGCGCTCATTCCGCCCGGCTCGCCAATGCGTTCACGGCCGCGACCGTGATCGCGCTTCCGCCCAACCTGCCTTCCACGATCAGGCAGGGCGACGGCCGAGCCTCCCACAGCGCCGCTTTCGATTCCGCCGCGCCGACGAAGCCCACGGGACAGCCGATGATCGCCGCCGGGCGCGGGCAGGCGGAATCCTCCAGCATCTCCAGAAGATGAAACAGAGCGGTCGGCGCATTGCCGATGGCGATGACGGAGCCCGCAAGATGCGGCCGCCATAATTCCAGCGCCGCGGCGGAGCGCGTCGTGCCGAGCCGCGCCGCGAGGTCGACGACCTCGGGTTCGTGCAGCGTGCAGACGACGCGGTTTCCCGCCGGCAGCCGCTTGCGCGTGACGCCCTCGCTGACCATCCGCGCGTCGCACAGGATCGGCGCGCCGGCTTCGAGCGCGGCGCGCGCGGCGGCGACCATGCCCGGCGAAAACCGGACATGCTTTTCGAGCCCCACCATGCCGGCGGCGTGGATCATGCGTACGGCGACCGGCTCCTCATCCGCGTCGAAGCGCGCGAGATCGGCCTCGGCCCGAATGGTGGCGAAGCTCTCGGCGTAGATCGCCGCGCCGTCAGTCTCGTAGCTGTAGGGCATCGCTCATCCGTGAATCAGGGCATCCACATGCCGTGGCTCGATCCCGCTGCTTTCCGGCTCATCCCATGCAGCACCGTTCCTGACAAGGTCGAACCTGCCGTCGCGTCCGACCAGCGTGAAGTCGGCGGGCGCGGAGCTTGCGCAACCCTTCGCGCATCCCGAGACGTGAAGCGTGGCGGCTTCGGGAAGGCGCAGCGCGAGCCGTCGCGCAAGATCGCGCGTCTCGACGCTGGCCTGCGCGCATCCCGGAGCGCCGGTGCAGGCCGTGACCCGAAGGAGGGGATCGGCGGGATCGCTCACGAGCCCCGCCGCATCGGCGACGCAGTCCGGATCGGTCGAGCCCGGCAGAAAAACCATTCGCCACGGCGTGATCCTCAGGACCGGCGCGCCTGCGCCGGCGAGGCGGCGCAGATCGCCGGCGGCCAAACGTCCGAAGGCGGCGGCGACGCAGATTCCGCCCGAAACGGCGCCGTGAGCCGGCCGGCTCACGGGCGGATTCGGGGCGAGCCCCCCGGCCAGTTCCCGCCCAGGCGCGGCGCCGGCGGCGAGGCGCGCGGCCATCCGGCCTCGTCCATCCGCCCCGACGCCGCCCGAAGCGAGAAACCAGCGCGCCATATCGAGCGCGATATCGGCGGCCTCGGCGGCGTCGGCCGCGCGGCGCCCGGTCTCGCCGCCGTCGGCGCGCACGATCAACGCGTCGCCCGAGGCCTCGATCCGGATGTCGCCGCTGACTTCCGAAAGGTAGCGCAATGGTCCCGCATCAACGACGAAGCCGAACTTCGAGGGCAGGCCCGCAAGGTCCGGATCGGCGAGCCCGTCGGCGAGACGGGCGCCCGCCAATGTCTGCCGGTCGCGGGCGTCGAGCGAACGGAACGGATCGACGACGATATTGCGCCGGCCTTCCGTATCGGCGTCGGAATCGAGGAGATCGAGGTCGATAAGACGCCGGATCACGGCGTCGAGGCCCGCCGGGGAGATACCGCGAATCTGCAGGTTGGCGCGATTGGTCAACTCGACCGTGCCGTCGCCCGCTCCTTCGGCGATGTCGGCCAACCCCCACGCCTGGTCCGGCGTCAGCGCGCCGAGAGGCGGGCGCACGCGCAGGACGAGCCCGTCGCCGGAGAGCATCGGCCGATGCGCTCCGGGGCACCAGCCCCGTATCTGCGGCGCGCTCATCGTCCGGCCTCCAGCGCGGCCATGATCGAATTCCGCCGGGATTTCCAAAGGCCGGCCTCGGCGAGTGCGGCGAAGCGGGCGCGCATTGCGGAAAGCGCCTCGGGGTTGGCTTCGTCCATGAAAGCCGTCACCGCGTCGTCGCCCAGCGTCGCCTGCCAGTAGAGATCGAACAGATGCGCGGGCACGACGCCCGCCAGATGCGCGAACGCCGCCATATTCTCCAGCGTCGCCGCAATCTCGGCCGCCCCGCGAAACCCGTGACGGCGCATTCCGGCGATCCAGACCGGGTTCGCGGCGCGCGCGCGCACGACCCGTGCGATCTCCTCGTCGAGCGCGCGGGCGCGGGGACGGGAAGGGTCGGTGCTGTCGAGATGGTAGAGCCTCGCATTGCCGCCCGCGACCTTCTGCGCGGCGGCGAAGCCGGCTTCGTGGGCGGCGTAGTCCTCCGCCAGCAGCAGATCGGTCTCGGGCAGGTCCTGCAGGTGAACGAAGGCGTCGGCCCCGGCCACCCGGGCGCGGATTCCGGCCTCGTCCTTCTCGACCCTATCGCCGTCGAGCGCCCAGGCCGACGCCGCCAGCCACGCCTCGCCCGCCGCGCGCCGGCCCTCTTGCGAGCAATCTTCCAGCGCCAGCCCCATGCCGAGCCCGAACCGGCCCGGTCCGGGGCCGTAGACGCGCGCTTCGCCCCGCCCGACATAAGGGTTCCAGTCGGGCGTCTCGTCGCGCCGGGACAGGGTGCGGACCGCCTGCTGGAACAGCGCCGAGAGCGTCGGGAACACGTCGCGAAACAGGCCGGAGACCCGGAGGGTGACGTCTATGCGCGGACGGTCCAGCTCGGCGATCGGCGTGACCTCGACGCCGCAGACCCGTTCGGACCCTCCGTCCCAGAGCGGCCGCACGCCCAGAAGCGCCAGCGCCATGGCGAATTCCTCGCCTGCCGTGCGCATCGTGGCCGAACCCCACAGATCGACGATCAGCCCGCGCGGCCAGTCGCCCTCGTCCTGCAGATGTCGCCGGATCAGCTCATCCGCGAGCGCGGCCCCTTGCCGGAACGCCGCGCGCGTCGGCACGGATCGCGGATCGGTCGTGAACAGGTTGCGGCCGGTCGGAAGGACGTCCGAGCGGCCGCGATAGGGCGAACCCGACGGGCCGGGCTCGATCCGGCGCCCGTCGAGAGCATCGAGCAGAGCCTGCCGCTCCGCCGTGGCGGAGGGCGCGCCGTCGAAGCTGCTTCCCCCGTCCGGGGCGCGGCCCCAGACATGCAGGCCGTCGCCGAACTGGCTCTCCTTGACTTCGCAGACGAAGCGGTCGATGCGCGTGATCGCCTCGGACGGGCAGGAGACCGCTTCGATCGCCAGATCGCTTTCGACGCCCTGCGCCCGCGCCTCGTCCCGGATGTCCTGCATCAACCGGTCGCGGCGTCTCGGGTCGAGCCCGTCGGCGTTCGAGAATTCGTCGAGCAGCGCCTCGAGCCGGACCAGCCCGAGCGGCGTCTCGGAGGCCTTCATCGGCGGCGGAATATGCCCGAGCGTCACCGCCCCGATCCGGCGCTTGGCTTGCGCCGCCTCGCCGGGATCGTTGACGATGAACGGGTAGATCACCGGCATGGCGCCGGTCAGCGCCTCGGGCCAGCACGCCGACGAAAGCGCGACGGCCTTGCCCGGCAGCCATTCCAGCGTGCCGTGCGCGCCGACATGGACAAGCGCGTCCGTTTGCGTCCGCAGCCAGAGGTAGAAGGCGACATAGGCGTGGCGCGGCGTGCGAGACAGGTCGTGGTACTCCGCCTCGCGCTCCGCCGGTCTTCCGCGTTCGGGCTGCAGCGCGACGAGGGCGCCGCCGCGCCGCACGGCCGCGAAGACGAAACCGTCGGAGCCGACATCCGGGTCGTCCTGCGGCGCCCCCCATGCGGCCCGCAGCTCGTCGCGCAGAGCCTGCGGGAGGCCGGCGAGCGCGGCTTCGTAGGCGGCCAAGGGCCAGCATATGCGCCCCTCGGCCAGCGCCCCGCGCAGAGACGGGCCGGGCGCGACCCGATAGAGGGCGTCGCGCAGGTCGTCGAGGATCGCCTCCGCCGAAGCGAGGGCGTCGAGGCCAACGGCATGGGCCATGTTCCATGCGCGCCCCGGATAGGTGGAGAGCACCAGCGCCACGCGCCGGTCCGCCGCCGGCGTCGCCGCCAGCCGGCGCCATCCCGCGACCTTGTCCGCGATCGCGGCGATGCGGTCGGGTTCGGCCCGGTGCGCGAAGCGGGAGAACTGCAGATCGACGTCCCGGGCCTGAGGCTCCTTGAACGACGCGACCCCGGCGAACAGCCGTCCGTCCACCTCCGGCAGAACGACGTGCATCGCCAGATCAGCGGGAGAAAGGCCGCGCTCGGATTCGTCCCAATCCGTCCGGGTCGAGGTTGCGAACGCGACCTGGAAGACCGGCGCGTCCACCGCGTCGAGCGGCGAGCCGCCGGTTTCGCCGCGCCCGGAAAAGGAGGTGGCGTTGACGATCGCCGCCGGCGCCAGATCCGCGATCCGCCGCCGCAGCCATTCCCGCGCTTCGGGCGCCTTGAGCGAGGGCGCGAAGAGGCCCAGGGCCCGAAAGCCGCGTTCGCGCAAAGCGGAAAACAGGGCCTCGACCGGGGAAAGGTCCGCCGCAGCCAGATAGGAGCGGTAGAAGACCACGGCGACGAGCGGGCGTTCGGCGTCGTGGCGCGCGGCGGGATCGAGAAGAGCGCAGGCCGGGCAGCAGACTCCGTCTTCAGGCGTCCACGCGCCGACCGGCGGCAGCGCCTTCGCGCCTTCCACGGGACCGGCGTAGAGGCCGGCGGCGAGTGCCATCTGCGCAAGCGCCGCCTGTGCGGCGACCGCGCCGCCGGCGTCGCACAGATGCGCGAGACGGCGCGCGGTCGAGATCGGCACGGTCGACGCCTCGTCGAGCCGGGCGTCGGGGCGCCCGTCAGCCGGCAGCACGGCCAGCGCGACGCCCCGCGCGCGCGCCATCGCCGCGACCTGGCTCAGCCCGTAGGGCCAATACGAAACGCCGCCGATGAGCCGGATCAGGATGCCCTTCGCGCCCGACAGCGTCGCCTCGATATAGGTGTCGACCGACAGGGGATGCCTGAGCGCCGAGAGGTTGGCGAGCCTGAGCGAGGGCAGCGATCCCTCCGGCCCGCCGCCGCGCCGCCAGCCCGCCGCGAAAGCGCCGAGGTCGCTGTCGGAGAACGAAAGCACGACCAGATCGGCGGGGGATTGCCCCAGATCGGTCGGCGTCTCGGTCTCTTCGAGCCCGTGTCTTTCGCGGAAGATGACGTGCATCGGGGCGTCCCGGCCTTGCCGCCTACTCCGCCGCAGCGGAGCGGGGCGTCATGATATCCCGGATCGCGGCGGCGTCGATGTCGTCGTGTTCGGCGATGACGACCAGCCGTCCGCGGCGGTCCTCCCCGGGCTTCCAGGGTCGGTCGTACTGATGCCTCACCCGCGCCCCCACTCCCTGAACGAGCAGGCGCATGGGCTTGCCCGCGACCGCGACATATCCCTTGACGCGCAGGATGTTGCGACGCTCGGCCAGGCTCGTGACGCGCGCCACGACGTCGGACGGATCGGCGAATTCCGGCAGATCGACCACGATGCTGTCGAAATCGTCGTGCTCGTGGTCGTGGGCTCCGTCATGATGGCTGGGGCGGCTCTCCATGTCGTCTTCGGCGGCGGCGCCGAGCCCGAGGATGACGCGCGGATCCACCACGCCCTCGGCCACTTCGACGATGGGGAGCGGGCGGGGCGCATCGGCCGCGATGACCGCCTTCGCCTTCGCGACGCCCTCGGGCCCGGCGAGATCCGGTTTCGTCAAGAGCACGATGTCGGCGCAGAAGATCTGATCCTCGAACACCTCTGAAAGCGGCGTTTCGTGGTCGATGCTCTCATCGGCGCGGCGCTGGGCGTCCACCGCCGCGACGTTCGGCGCGAAGCGGCCCACCGCGACCGCCTCGGCGTCGGCCAGCGCGATGACCCCGTCCACCGTGATCTTCGAGCGGATATCGGGCCAGTCGAACGCCTTCAGCAGGGGTTTGGGCAGCGCCAGGCCGCTGGTCTCGATCAGGATGTGATCGGGGCGCGGCTCCAGCGCCATCAGCTTCTCGATGGTCGGGATGAAATCGTCGGCCACCGTGCAGCAGATGCACCCGTTAGCCAGCTCCACGATGTTCTCGGCCGGGCAATCCGGGATCGCGCAGGCCTTGAGGATCTCGCCGTCGACGCCGACATCGCCGAATTCGTTGACGATCACCGCCAGACGCCGCCCGCCGGGATTGCGCAGCAGATGCGAGATGAGGGTGGTCTTTCCCGATCCGAGAAAGCCGGTGATCACGGTGACGGGAAGTTTCTCGAGGCTGGCCATGACGGAATTATCCTTCGCCTAGCATCGCAACGGAGAGAGGGGGAAGCCGCGCGATGCAGTTCTTGCGGAAATGCTCGGGGCGCTCGCGCCAGGGCACGAGGCCGTCCGTCGAATCGACGTATTTCCTGACGCCTTCGCAGATCGTCCCGACATCGACGCCGGCTTCGAACCCGCCATAGACATAGGTCCATCGGCCTGCCCCCCTGAGCGCGATCGTGCACCCCCTGGAGCAGTTCGAGAGGCATTCGACCGGCGTGACGTCGACGCCGTCGATCGCCGCCTCCGACAGGCCGCGAAACAGCTCCGCGCCGGGGCGCTCGACGTCGCCAGCCTGCTCCCCGTCGCGGCGGCAGCGGGTGCAGACGAGTAGTTCCACTGGCTGCGAGGGCGGCCTCATGCGCATTCCCGTCGATTCGGGAGCGGGGCGCGGGCGGAAACGCGGCCGGAAAGACCGCCTGTCCGACACCGGATCACCCCGCCCGGTTTCATTCGTCTCGCTGGCAGGTCTCCCGGCTTGCGGATCTCGGGGCTGAATGGCCCCGGCGGTCGCCCTGCCTTCCCGAACCGCGCTAGCGGCCAGTGGCGTTATGGGCGACCTCTCCGGTCACGGTCGCGGGGGCGGCTGCGGTTCGGCCCGAACGGGGCCTCGCGCATTCCCTTTTCACCCGTTTTCACGGGCACCAGCGCTGTCAGATGCTCAGGACCGCACATGCCTGTCAAGGTCGGAGGCGGTCGGAGTGCGCAGCCATCACGCAAGCGTCCGGACGGAAATTGCGGGGGGCGCCGCGCGGAATTCGCGATGGACATCCTGTGGCGCCGCCGCTATCACGGGCGGGTCAAGGTTCCGCGCGTGCGGATTAATAGGGAATGCAGTCAAACGCTGCAACTGCCCTCGCAACTGTAGGCGGCAAGGCTTCGGATCGAGCCACTGGCGTAGCCGGGAAGGGATCCGAAACCGTTCGAGCCGCGAGTCAGGAGACCTGCCTCGACATAACCGAAACCGCCGGCGAGGCGCCCGGCTGGAGGTACGTCATGACGTTCGATTCGTCGCCGCGAACAAGCGGCGCGTTCGGGTTTCCCGGCCGACCTTGCGGATCGCCTCTTCGGCTACATGTCGATCGAGGTCTCGCATGTCCGTTCGCTGCGCAAATCTCGCGGCCTTCACCGTTTCGCCTCTGAGTTCCGGCGCCCGACAACCGCTTGAGCGGGATGCGGCCAGGTCATGACGGGACGAGCGGAAACGCCGATTCGCGTCGATCTGGCGGGATTCGCCCGGGAAGGGCGTCTGGGCGATCACGCCGAACTGATGGATCTCGTCACGCTCGCGGACCGGCTCGGCTATGGCTGCGTCTGGTTCAACGAATTCCACTTCAGCCGCGACGGCATACCCTATCCTTCGACGCTTCTGCTCGGCGCGGAGATCCTGGCGCGCACGGAGCGGCTGCGGTTCGGCGCGTCCGTCCTCGTCCTGCCCCTGCATCATCCACTGCTTCTGGCCGAGCAGATCGCGCAGCTCGACCGGCAGAGCGGCGGGCGCGTGGATATCGGCGTCGGACGCTCGACGGACCCCGCCAGTTTCGCGGCGCTCGGCCTCGATCCCGATGAGGCGCGTCCCCGCTTCGCCGAGGCCCTGCGCGTCATGATCGCGGCATGGACCATGGACATGAGCTCCAACGACGGACCCGTCTGGCCGTTCCGGAACGTCGCGGTCGGTCCGCCTCCCGTCCAGTATCCGCATCCGCCGCTCTACATGGCGGCGGTCTCGGCGGACAGCATCGACGCGGCCGCGCAGTTGGGCTTTCCCCTGCTCTATTCCCTCGAGCCCAACGAGGACAGGCAGGCCGCCCCCTATCGTGAAGCCCTGGCGCGCCACGGCAGGGGGCCGGAGCCCCTGCACCGGTCGTCGCTGTCGCGGTATGTCCTCGTCGCCGCCAGACGGGAGGCGGCGCTGGCGCAGCTCGACGACCTGACCCAAAGCCTCAACGCGGCCCGGGCGAGAAGAGCCGCCGCCCGGGGCGCCGCGCCGCCTGCGCCGCGCGATCGGGCCGAGATGCTCGCCGGCTATGCGATCGCCGGCGATCCTGACGACTGCATCGAACAGATCCGCGCCCTGTGCGCCCGCCACATGTCCCGAAGCCTGCGCGCCTTGTTCAGCGCGAACGGACTGATCCCGATGCCGCAGGCCCGTGAGGCGATGCGGCTGTTCTCCGCGCAGGTTCTCCCCGAGCTCACCGTGCTTACCCCGGAAATGGAGTTGATTTCATGAGCGTCCGCCGCCTGGCCATCGCATCCGCTTTTGCGCTTCTGACGACCGGCCCCGCATTCGCCGCTGACGGATTTCCCTATAAGGACGTCAATTGCGACGTGACGACGGTCTACGAGGCCGCCCCCGAGCGCGCCGTCACGCTGTCCAACAACGCGACCGAACTGATGCTGGCGCTGGGGCTTCAGGACCGGATGGCCGGCACGTCCTACATGGGCAACCTGACCATCAGCCCGCAATACAAGGCGGCCTACGACGCGATCCCGATCCTCTCGCCGATGATCGCGACGACGGAGCAACTGATCGAGGTCGAGGCCGATTTCGTCTATGCCGGCTATCCCGACGGTTTCGCGGAACGTTGGCACACCCGGGCGCAGCTGCACGATCTGGGCATGGCGACCCGCCTCAACACCGAAGGCTGTAATCTCGGCCGATACGGATTCGACGATCTGTGGGACGAGATCCGCTCCGTGGCGGCGATCTTCGGCGTTCCCGAGCGCGCCGAGGATCTCGTCTCCGGCCTTCGGGCCCGGCTCGACGCGGTCGACGCGGCGCTTGAGGGCGTCGAACCTCTCGCCGTCTATATCTACAACGGCGGCGATTCCCCGCCTCGCGCGGCGCTCGGCAACACGATGCTCAACACCATCGTCGAGCGCGCGGGCGGGACGAACATCTTCGGCGACATCGAAATGCGCTACGGCACCGTGTCCTGGGAAGAGATCGTCGACCGCGATCCCGAATTCATCGTCGTGTTCTATTCGGGAACGGAAGCCGGGCAGGTCGTCGCCGACCCTGAACAGGATATCGCCGGAGCGCGCATCGAGCTGCTGCGCGCGACGCCGATCGTGTCCGGCGTCACCGCGATCCGCGAGAATCGTTTCGTCTCGGTCAGTTCTGTGATCGGCCAGCCCGGCCCATCCTCAGTCGATGCGGTCGAGCTTCTCGCGCGCGCCTTCCACCCGGATCGCTTCGCGCGATGACAATGCGAGCGGACGCCGTACAGACCGGGCCGGCGACCGATCCGCACTGCGCGCTCGCCCTGCTTCGCGCCGCCCCGCCGGAACGGGAGCGGCGAAGCCCTGCATGGAACAGCCTCTCGGACGCCGTGGCGGCGCGCGCCCGCCTGTTCCGGCTGTCGATGCTCGCTTACGTCGCCCTGCTGATCGCAGCGATCTTCGGCGGGCTCATGCTGGGCTCCGTGTCCATCCCGGCGGGGACCGTGCTGCGCGTTCTCGCCAACGCCGCTCTGGGCGACGGCTGGATCGAGCCCGACTGGCGCGCGGCCCACGAGATCATTGTGCTCCAGACCCGGTTGCCGCGCGTGATCCTCGCCGCAGTGGTGGGAGCGGGTCTCGGCGTCGCCGGCATGGTCATTCAGGCGCTGGTGCGCAATCCGCTCGCCGGACCCAGCATTCTGGGCGTGTCTTCCGGCGCGGCGGTGGGCGCGGTGCTGACCATGAGGTTCGGGCTCACGGCCTTCGGCGTCTTCACGCTGCACCTGTCGGCCTTTCTCGGCGGCCTCGTCACGTTGGCGCTGGTCTTCTGGGTCGCCAGAACGGGCGGCCAGATCGCGCCCACGAGGCTGATTCTCGCCGGCGTCGCGACCTCCGCCGTGCTGAGCGCGTTCACGGCGCTGATGGTTCTGACGTCCCCCGATCCGCAACTGGCCGCGCGAGTCCTGTTCTGGACCCTGGGCGGCTTCGCTTCGGCGCAATGGGCGCTGCTGCCGATTCCGGTGGCCGCGCTTTGTCTCGGGCTCGGCGTGCTGCTGCTTCAGGCGCGGCGGCTGAACCTGCTCCTCGCCGGGGACGAGAGCGCGGCGGCGCTCGGGGTCGATATCGACCGTTTCCGCCGCTCGATGTTCGTTCTGACGGCCGCGATCACGGGCGTGACCGTCGCAGTGGCGGGAGTGATCGGCTTCGTCGGACTGATTCTGCCGCACATCGTCCGGCTCATGCTCGGCGCCGACCATCGCGTCGGCCTGCCCTCGGTGGCCGTGCTGGGCGCCGGCTTCACCGTCGGGGCCGATCTCGTCGCGCGCTGGATCATCGCCCCCCTCGAATTGCCGGTCGGCATCATCACGGCGCTCGTGGGCGGACCGTTCTTCATCTGGCTGCTGCGCCGCGAAGCCTGGCGGATGCGCGGATGAGCGCGATCCCCAACGCCACGCTCGGTATCGAGGGACTTTGCGTCAACGCCCGCCGCCTCAGCCTTCTGCAGGATGCGTCGCTGCAGGTGGCGGCCGGCGAGTTCGTCGGCCTGATCGGCCCGAACGGCGCCGGAAAATCGACTTTGCTTCGAACGATCTACCGCGCGCGGCGCCCGGATTCGGGCAAGGTGCTCCTCGATGGCGTCGATCTCTGGGCGCAGTCGGCGCGCTGGGGCGCGCAGCGCGTCGGCGCCGTTTTGCAGGACATGCCCGCCGATTTCCCGCTGACCCTGCGCGACGTCGTGGCGATGGGCCGCGCGCCGCATCAGGCCGCCCATGCGGCCGAGAACGCGCATGACGCCGCCCTGATCGGCGCGGCGATCGACCTGCTTTCGCTGCGCCACCTGCAGGACCGGCTCTTCGCGACCCTGTCCGGCGGCGAGCGGCAGCGCGCGCTTCTGGCGCGCGCGCTCGTGCAGCAACCGCGCCTTCTGGTGCTGGACGAGCCGACCAATCACCTCGACCTGCGCCATCAGGTCGAGTTCCTCGACCTCGTGCGCGGCATCGGCGTCAGCGTCATCGCCGCGCTGCATGATCTCAGCCTCGCCGCCATGGTCTGCGACCGGCTGGTGATGCTCGATCACGGGCGCGTCGTCGCCGACGGGCCGCCCGAGGCCGTGCTGACGCCGGCGCGCCTGCGCGCCGTGTTCGGCGTCGCGACCGTGATCCAGCGACACCCAACGCGCGGGACGCTGGTCGTCCTGCCCGAATGAAAGGGCTGGCCCGATGACCGAAACAGCGTCGCGCCCTATTTCGTCCGGCTTGCGATATAGGCGCGCCAGCCGCCGAAACGGGAAATGTCGGTCGCCCCTTTCAGACCTTCCGCCTCGACGATGAAGCCCTTCGGCGTCGCGCCGTCCGCGAGCCGGGTCGTGCCTATGCCCAGGGGAGCCGGAATGCCGGCGACGAAACCGCCGAAAGCCTCGGCCGGCATCGCCCAGACCTCGGTCTTGATCGCCACGCCCTCGCCGTCGGCCACGCGCATCAGGCCGGGCCGGAACGGCGGCCCGCCCGCCAGCGCGTAGAGCCGGTAGTCGGGTCTGGTCTCGACCGCGCGCAGGAAACGCGCGTCGCGGCTCGTGAGTTCATGGTTCAGCGCCATGCCGGAAAGATGGGCTCCGACCACCACGACCTCGATCTCGTCCGGGCCGGCCGCAGGCGCGCAGGGCGGCGACGCCTGAACCGGCGTTTTCGAGGCGCCGACGGCGATCCCCGCAGCCGCCTGAATCCGCGCGCCGAGCGCCGAGATCAGCCCGTCGCGCCCCTTCGGCGCGATCAGCGTCAGGCCTGAGGGAAACCCGTCCGCACGCCAGCGCGAAGGCGTCGCGATGGCGCACAGATCGAGCAGGTTCACGAAATTCGTATAGGTTCCGAGTTCGCTGTTGGGGCCGATCGGATCCGCCTCGAGATCGGCGCAGGTGCGCGGGCGAGGATAGGTCGGCACGATCAGGACATCGATGACGTTCCAGAGCTTTTCGGCGCTCCAGGCCAGTTCCTTCAGGCGGTAGATTCCCGAAAAGGCGTCCGCCGCCGAGTAGTTCGCCGCGGCGGCGATGATCTTTCGCGTCGTCGGGTGCAACGCATCCGGCGCATTCTCGATGACCGGGCGGATCGCCTGATAGCGCTCGGCCACCCAGGGACCGGAATAGAGGAGCTCCGCCGCCGCGAAAAGCGGCGCCATGTCGATCGCGATCGGGGGGCGGGCGACGATGTCCTTCAGATCTTCGAGCGCCGCGTCGAATGCCTCCTCCGACAACGCGTCGCCGCCGAACAAGCGGCCCGCGGCGTCGGGGACCCCGATCCGCAGACCCTCGGGCAACGCCGACGGCCGGGCCGCGGCCGGGATGTCGCGCGACCAGGGATCCGCCGGATTGAAGGCGGCCATCACCCGATAGGCGGCCTCGGCGTCGGCGACCGTTCCGGCGAAAACGGAGATCGTGTCGAGGGTCCGGCAGGCGGGGACGACGCCGTGATCGGAGATCGTCTTCAATGTCGGCTTGAGCCCGACGATATTGTTCAGCCCCGCCGGCACCCTGCCGGACCCGGCCGTGTCGGTTCCCAGCGCGAAGGTGACGAGGCCGTGACCGACGGCGACCGCCGAGCCGCCGCTCGATCCGCCCGGCACATAGGCCGCGTCGATGGAGTTTCGCGGCGCCGGACCGGCGGTGCGCACGCCGACGAGGCCCGTGGCGAACTGGTCGAGGCTGGTCTTGCCGATCAGGATCGCCCCGGCGTCCAGAAGCCGCTGGACCGCGAAGGCCGTTTCCGTCGGCGTATATTCGAAAGCCGGGCAGCCCGCCGTCGTCGGCAGGCCGGCGACGTCGATATTGTCCTTGATCGCGAAGGGAACGCCCCAGAGCGGTCTGGCGGGATCGAAGGGGCCGAGCGCTTCTGCCGCCGCCATCGCTTCCGCTCGCGGGATCAGGGTGACGAAGATGCCCGGATCGTCGATCTCGGCCAGTCGCGCATGGATGCCGGCGACGATCTCGGCGGGGCCTAGTCCGGCGGCGTAGGCGGCGCGCAGCGCGGCGATGGTGGGAAACGCGTCGAGCATCGTCATCTCACTTCAGATCGCGATCGCCAGCAGCTTTTCGCCGGTGGCGACCGTGCGGCCGGAGCGCGCGAAAACCCTCTCGACCTTGCCCGAAGACGGGGCGGCGATGTGGATCTCCGTCTTCATGGCTTCCAGAATGACGACGGTTTCGCCGATCGAGACCATCTGCCCCTCCTCGACCAGCACCTTCCAGACCGAGCCGTGGAGTTCGGCCAGGACGAGATCGCCGGCCACGTCGGCCTGGTCGAGCGGCGCCTCCTCGTCCAGCGCCGCGACGCTCTGCTCCTCGTTCCAGCGCGCCACCTCGGCGGAGAAAGCCCTCTGCTGGTTGGCCTTGAAGGCGGCGATGCTGTCGCCTTCGGCCTCGAGAAAGGCGTGATAGGCGCCAAGGTCGAAGACTTCCTCCTCGATCCGGACCGTGGCGCGCCCCTCGCGGAATTCGTCGCGCAAACCGTCCAGCTCGGGCTCGGTCACCTCGTAGAAGCGCACCTGATCGAAGAACCTCAGGAGCCACGGTTCGCCGGGGGTGAAGACGGGATTCCTCGTGAACTTGTTCCAGATCGGCACGGTGCGCCCGATCAGCTGGTATCCGCCGGGACTGTCCATCCCGTAGATGCACATGTAAACCCCGCCGATGCCCACCGTGCCTTCAGCGGTGAAGGTTCGCGCGGGATTGTATTTCGACGTCAGCAAACGGTGGCGCGGATCGATGGGCACCGCGCAGGGGGCGCCGAGATAGACGTCGCCCAACCCCAGAACCATGTAGCTGGCTTCGAAGGCGGTCTTTTTCACGTCTTCGCGGCTTGGAAGCCCGTTGATGCGCTGGATGAAATCGACGTTGTTGGGCATCCACGGCGCATTGGCGCGCACGGTCTCGCGGTAGCGGGTCTGGGCGTCGAGCGTGGCGGAATCCTCGAACGCCATCGGCAGATGGAGGACGCGGGTCTTGACCTTCATCTTCGCGATTTCGGGCAGACGCTCCTCGATCTCGATAAGCCGGTCGATCAGATCCCGCTGATGGATCACCCGCCCGTCATAGTTGATCTGGAGCGAGCGGACGCCGGGCGACAGCTCGAGTACGCCGTCGACCGGATCGGCCTCCAGCGCCTCCATCAGGGCATGGACCCTGAACCGGTAGCGCAGATCGAGCTCGTTGGGGCCGTATTCCAGCAGGACGTACCTGTCGCCGGCCTGCCGGTAGGCGACCGCGGGACGATCCCCCTTCGCCGGCGATTCGGCGATGACCGCGGCCGATACGGTCGCCGCAGGCGCAAGCGAGGGTACGGCGCGCGCCGGCGATTTGGCGGGGGGCGAAAGGTCGGCGATCGCCGCGTCCTGCGCCCGCTCCAGAGCGAGCGCGTCGTCGAAAGTCATCGGTTCGAACCGGATCGTGTCTCCGGGCTTGGCCTGCCCGATCTTCCACAATTCCGCCTTCGCGATGGTCGCGGGGCAGACGAAGCCGCCGAGGCTCGGCCCGTCCCGTGTCAGGATGACCGGCATGTCCCCCGTGAAGTTGATCGCGCCGATGGCGTATTCGGTGTCGTGGATATTCGACGGGTGGAGACCCGCCTCGCCGCCGTCCGAGCGCGCCCATGAGGGCTTGGGCCCGATCAGCCGTATGCCGAGCCGGTTCGAATTGTAATGCACCTCCCAGTCGGTCGCGAAGAAGGTCTCGACGGCTTCGCTGGTGAAGAAATCGGGAGCGCCATGGGGACCGTAGAGCACGCCGACGGTCCAATGCCGGCCGTAGCTCGGCGTCAGCGCGGCAGGGGCCGGGGCTGCGGCCAGCGGAACATGGAGGCCGATCGGAACGACGTCGCCCTTCTGCAGCACCCGCCCGCCATGGCCGCCGAACTTGCCCAGGACGAAAGTCGAGCGGCTGCCGAGATAGAGCGGCACGTCGAGCCCGCCCGCGACGGCCAGATAGGTGCGGCACCCGGTCAGGGTCTTTCCGACGGACAGGACCTGACCGGCCCTGACCGAGACCGGCGCCCACCATGCGACCGGCTCGCCGTCCAGCGTCGCCTCGGCGCTCGCGCCCGTCAGGGCGACCACGCTATCGGCGTGGAATTTCAGCGTCGGCCCCGACAGGGTGCATTCGACGCCCGCCGCGTCGGGCGCGTTGCCGACGATCCGGTTGGCGAGGCGAAAGGCGTAGTCGTCCATCGGCCCGGAGGGCGGCACGCCGATATGCCAGAGCCCGGTCCGGCCGGGATAGTCCTGGATCGTGGTGTAGGCGCCCGGGGCGACCACCTCGACGGCTCTCGGCGCATAGTCCAGCCGGTCGAGCGTGCGGGTCGAAACGTCGCCGGAAGCGAAATCCCCGCTCTCGGCGATCGCCCTCAGATACCCGAGATTGGTGGCGACGCCGCCGATCCGCGAGGCGTCGAGCGCGCGTTTCAGTTTCTCGATCGCCTCCGCGCGGGTCGCGCCATGGACGATCAGCTTGGCGATCATCGGATCGTAGAAGGGCGAGACGAAAGAGCCGGTGGACACCCAGGCGTCCACGCGCACGTCCTCGGGAAAAGTGACCTCGGTCAGCTCTCCGGCCGAAGGCTGGAAGCCGTGAAGCGGATCCTCGGCGTAGACGCGGACCTCGATCGCGGCCCCTGCCGGCTCCGGCAGGCGGGTCAGGTCCGGCGGGTCGCCCGCGGCCGTCAGGATCATCCATTCGACGAGATCGACGCCCAGCACCGCCTCGGTGACGGGATGCTCGACCTGAAGCCGGGCGTTGACCTCGAGGAAATAGAACGCGTCACGGGCGCGGTCATAGATGAACTCGACCGTGCCGGCCGACGCGTAGCCGACGCTGGCGCCGAGATTTTGCGCGGCTGCCAACATCTTCGCGCGCGTCGCGGCGGGCAGATCGGGGGCTGGCGTTTCCTCCACGACCTTCTGGTTGCGGCGTTGCAGGGAACAGTCGCGCTCGCCGAGCGCCACGACCTTGCCCCGTCCGTCACCGAAGATCTGCACCTCGACATGGCGGCCCTCGTCGATGCAGCGCTCGAGGAACACGCCGGAATCCTTGAAGAAATTCAGCGCCTGACGACGCACCGTCTCGAAGGACCCGGCCAGCGCCTGCGCGTCGGCGCAGCGCGTCATGCCGATCCCGCCGCCGCCAGCCGTGGATTTCAGCATCACCGGATAGCCGACCCTCCCGGCGGCCTCCAGAGCCTCGTCGAGATCGCTCAAAAGCCCCGAGCCGGGCGTCAGCGGCACGCCGGCGGCCTCGGCCAGTTCGCGCGAGGCGTGCTTCATGCCGAAGCGGCGTATCTGGTCGGGGGTCGGCCCGACGAAGACGATCCCCGCTTTCGCGCAATCCTCGGCGAAATCGGAGTTCTCCGAAAGGAAGCCGTAGCCCGGGATGACGGCCTGCGCCCCGTGCTCGACCGCCGCTTTCAGGATCAGGTCGGCGCGCAGGTAGGTGTCGGCGGGCTTGTCGCCGGGCAGGCGCACGGCGATGTCGGCCATGGCCACGTGCGGCGCGCCGTGATCGGCGTCGGAATGCACCGCGACCGAGCGGACGCCCATCGCCTTCAGCGTCCGGATGATCCGGACGGCGATTTCGCCGCGATTGGCGACAAGGACTGTCTCGAACATGCGCATGCCCCCGGTTTTCGCCGGACAGGGGCGCGGGGCCGGCGGGGCCGCTTCTGGCCGGCCGGATCGAGAGGAGCCTGTCGGGCGTCTTGGCGTTGCCGGAGGACTGACATGTTGCGGCGAGCGAGAAAATTGCTAAGAATTCATACATGTGGTTCCTAAAAGGAACCGCTATTGGAAAACATCATATCAATGAAACACCTGTACGACTTTCAGCTGATCGAAGCCGTGGCGAGGACCGGCTCGATGCGGCGGGCGGCAGAGGATATGAACCTGACCGGTTCGGCGCTGAACCGCCGCATCCGCCGCTTCGAGGAGGATTTCGGCTTCGCGATCTTCGAGCGGCTTCCCGGCGGCGTGCGCCTCAATCCCGCCGGTGAGCTGCTGTTGCACCATTATCGCGGCGCGCGCTCGGATCTCGCCCGCGTGCGCTCCCAGGTCGCCGACCTATCCGGCGAGCGGCGCGGGCATGTCTCGATCGCCTGTTCCCAGGCGCTGACGCCCTATTTCCTGCCCGAACAGATCGCCCGCTATCGCGCCCAGCATCCCGGCGTGACTTTCGCCGTCAAGGTCGGCGACCGGGTTCAGGCCGAGGAGCAGCTGGCGACGTTCTCGACCGATCTCGCGCTCGTCTTCGAGCCGATCTATCTGGTCGATTTCGAAGTGATCCAGTGCGTCCCGCAACAGATCCACGCCATCCTCGCCGCCGACGACCCGCTGGCGGAGAAACCGGAACTGCGGCTGCGCGACGTGCTGACCCGCCCCTGCGTGCTGCCGTCGGCGCAATACGGCGTGCGCCACCTCCTGGGACTGGCCGCGCGCAAGCGACGGTGGGAATTGCAGCCGGTCGTCGAATCCGACAGCTTCGAACTGATCCGCCATTACGCGCTGCACGAGCGCGCCATCGGCTTCCAGATCCCGATCGGGCTCAAATCCGTCGCCGATACGGGCCTCGTGTTCCGCCCCCTCTCGGAAGCGGACGTGCCCGTCGGGAATCTCTTTCTCGGCCAGAAACAGGGCCGGACGCTACCCGTCGCCTCGGCCCGGTTCGCGATGCAGATCGCCGGAGCGATCGTCGATTACGCCGGCTGAGTTTCGGCGCGGGCGGGGCGGATGCGCGGCGCCGCAGATCGCCGCGATCACCGGGCATTCCCTGAAGAATCTGACGACGATTCTCGATCGCTACCTTGCCCGCACGCGGGCTCTTGCCGGCGAGGCAGTAGCCCTGTTCGAGAAAGCAAGCAGCACAATGTTTGCAAACCGTTTGCAAACCGCCGCGCCGAAAACGCCGAAGGGGGATGCCAAGTGCTTGAAAAATATGGCGCGCCCGAAAGGATTCGAACCTCTGACCCCCAGATTCGTAGTCTGGTGCTCTATCCAGCTGAGCTACGGGCGCCTGCCGTCTCGTCGCGGCGGGGCCGCGTCGACGTGGGGCGTGGGATAGAGCCTCGGAAGGGGTGTTGGCAAGCACTTTTCGTCGGACGCAGCCAAAATTCCGCCGGCGCTCACGGGCGGTCGGGGATCGTCACGCGGAAGGTGGCGCCGGCGGTGGAGCCGGGAGGCTTTTCGGCGAGCGTGATGGCGCCGCCGTGGAGGCGGGCGATCTCGGCGCAGATGGCGAGGCCGAGACCCGAGCCGCCGGGCTGGCCGACGCCGTGGAAGGGCTCGAACAGGTGCGCGCGGGCGCGCGGGGGCAGACCGGGGCCATGATCGGCGAAGTGGATTTCGACGACGCTCCCGTCGCGCTTCGCGGAAAGATCGATGCGCCTGCGCTCCGGCGGCTCCGCGGCGCAGGCCTGCGCGGCGTTGCGGGCGAGGTTGACGAGAAGGCGCAGCAGCTGCTCGCGATCGGCGTCGATCTCGAGATCGTCCGGGATCGCCAGATGCAGCCGCGTCGCTTCCGGATCGGCCTCTTCCTCGTCTCCCGCGAGCGCGATTCCCGGAAGGTCCGCGAGTTCGCCCGCCAACGGCGCGAGGAGAAAACGCGTGCGCGCGGGCTCGGGCTCGACGGCGCGGCCATAGCCGAGCGTCGCCTCGCTGAAATCGATGGCGCGCTGGAGCGTCGCGACGAGGCGCGGCGCGAAACGCCGCACGAGCGGATCAGCGGCCCCGGCCATGCGGTCGCTGAGCAACTGCGCCGTCGTGAGGATGTTGCGCAGCTCGTGATTGATCTTGGAGACGCCGAGCCCGAGCTCCGCGAGCCGGCGCTTGCGGCGAAGCTCCTCCTCGAGCGCGCGCTCCATGCGCGCCAGAGCCCGCTCCGCGACGCCGATCTCGTCGCCGCGCGTCGATGGCGTGATGATGCGCGCGCGATCCTCGGGAGCCTGCGCGAACCGGGCGATGTCATGCACGAGACGGCGCACCGGGCGCACGATGACGAAATGCAGCGCCAGATAGACCAGCCCCGCCGTGATGCAGGAGATCAACAGCGACAGGATCAGGATATTGCGCGAGTAGCGCAGCAGCGCCTCGCGCAGGGGCTCCTCGGGGACGACGATCTCGACGAAATCGATCCGCCCCGATTCTGCGGGTGGAGCGGCGGAGCCGGGGCCGCCTCGCGCGCCTTCCATCATCGCGCCGCCGATGACGCGCAGGGGCCGGCCGGTCGGGGCGAGCAGCGTCGAGAAGGCCTCGGCGATGGCGGTGAGCGCTCCGGTCTCGCGCAGGTCGATGGTGCGGCCGATCTCGGTCGGGGGATCAGTCACGGCGAGGAGGCGGCGCGCGCCGCCGCCGCGCACGGCGACCACCATCGCGCCGACGCCGCGCAGCAATTCGTCCTCGAGCGGGCGCGAGAGCGCCTCGTCCGGCGCGGCGTCGAGGACGAGCGCGGCCACCTGCGCCACGCCGAGCCGATCGGAGAGCCATGAGCGCTGGAAATTCGCGACGGAGGGCGCATAGATCAGGATCTCGGCCAGCATCACGAAGCCGATGGTGAGCCAGAGCAGGCGCGCGGAAAGGCCGAAGCGGACCGGCCGCTCCTCGCTCCCGGCGGCTGCGCCGCCCTGCTCCCCGGTCTCGCCCCTCTCCATCGCGTCAACCCGACAGGCGCGCAAGGGCGCGCAGGCGCAGCGAAAAACGCAGCAGCTGACGCCGCGAGCCAAGCCGCAGCCGCGCGAGAAGACCCGGTCGCCCTCCTTCGCCCCGCGCCCGCGCCGAGGCGGTCGCGGCGCGAACCGCGTCGAATGACAGTTCGGACAGAGTCGGATTGGGCGCGACGAGGCCGGAGAGTTCGGCGAGGCGCATGCCGCGCGAAACGACGAGCGTCCAGAGCGCGATCATCTCCCCGGCGCCGCGTCCGGCGATCGCGCAGCCGAGCACGCGCCCGTTCTTGGCCAGCACGAGCTTGAGAAGACCGTCGAGACGGCCCTCGATCCGGGCGCGCTCGTTCACGGCGAAAGGCAGGCGCAGGACCCGCACGCCCTTGCGCCTCGCGCGCGCCTCGTCCTCGATTTCGCCGACGGCGGCGAGTTCGGGATCGGTGAAGGTCACGCGCGGCGCCAGCCGCAGATCGAAGGCTTCGCGGCTGCGGTGCAGCACATCGGCGACGACGATTTCCGACTGCCGGCGCGCCGCGTGCGAAAAGCGGTAGCCCTGTCCGCCCGCCCCGGCGCAGTCGCCGATCGCGTAGATTCGGCGGTTGGATGCGCGCATGCGCGCGTCGACGACGATCCCGGTCGGCTCTACGCGAACGCGCGCCCGGTCGAGATCAAGCCCGTCGAGGACGGGCGCGCGCCCGGTGGCGACGAGAAGACGGTCTCCGGTGACGACTTCGCCCGGCTCGCCCTCCGTCGAAGGCTCGAGCAGGAGGCGCACGCCGTTCCCCCGCTTCGCGACTTTGCCGCCCTCTACCGAGACGACGCGCGCGCCGATGCGGATATCCACGCCCTCGGCCCGCAGCCCCGCCTCGACGCAGGCGGCGAGTTCGCGATCCTCGCGGGGCAGGAGCGCGTGACGCTCGATGACGACGACCGAACAGCCGAGACGGCAGAAGGCCTGCGCCAGTTCGAGCCCCAGCGGTCCGCCGCCGAGAACCACGAGGCTTTCGGGCAGATCGGGCATGTCGAAGATCGTGTCGGACGTCAGATGCGGCGTTTCGGCGAGGCCGGGGATGTCGGGAAGCGCCGGCCGTCCGCCCGTCGCGACGACGAATCTCCCGGCCTGGATCGTCGCCTCGCCCGCCACGAGCGTGATCGGATCGAGAAAATGCGCCTGGGCGCGCAGCACCTGGACACCGCACGCCGCCAGCCTCTCCGGCGCACGGGCGAGGGCGAGTTCGGCGGCGTTCGCGGCGAGCCTCGCGCGCAGGCCCGCGAAATCGATCCGAGGATCGCCGGGGCTCAGCCCGAAGGCGGCCGCGTCGCGCATCGTCTGCGCGCGCGCCGCGGCGGCGACGAGCCCCTTCGATGGAATGCAGCCGCCGCGCAGGTGAGCGCCGCCGAACGCATCGCGTTCGACGAGGACGACGGACGCGCCCGAGGACGCGGCTTCGAGCGCCGCCGAGACGCCGGCCTCACCGGCGCCGATGACGCAAAGATCGGGCCGCAGGACTTCTCCGGCGGCGGCCTTCTTCCCGTCGCGATCCTCGTCAATGCGTTGCGCGCTCATGGCGATTCGCCCGTCCAGCCCTCCAGCGGGGTGGTAGCATGTCGGCTCCCCACAATCGTCTAGAGCCTTCGCGCGCTTGCGTCGAGTGCCGCCGCCCCAGGGCTTCGCTGCGACGCCGGGAAGCGTTGACTTTCGACCGGCCATCCGCCATAAGCCGCCGGATCGGGAAAGGCGTCCGGAAGCGGGCGCCCTTGTCCCTATTGCAGCCAGATCGATAACGCGCGAACGAGGCGCAGGGCGCGAAAGCCCGCCTTCATCGACGCGATGTGACCGGAGAGACACGCCGTGAAGAGGACCTATCAACCCAGCAAGATCGTGCGCAAGCGCCGGCACGGTTTCCGCGCCCGCATGGCGACCGTCGGCGGCCGCAAGGTCATCGCCGCCCGTCGCGCGCGCGGGCGCAAGCGCCTCTCGGCGTGACCGGCGCTGGGCGTTCGGGCCCGATGCGCTGCGCAGGCCGCCCGCGTCCCTTCGAACGCCTGACGAAACGCAAGGATTTCGTGGCGGCGGCTTCCGGCCGCCGTTTTCATACGGAACGGATGACGGTTCAGGGACGTCTGCGGGAGAAAGCTGAAGGGACGGGAGCCGCTCTTCGTGTCGGCGTGACGGTGACCAGGAAGGTCGGCCACGCCGTGGAACGCAACCGGATCAAGCGCCGGCTTCGCGCGGCCTTCGGCGATGCGGTCGCCGCCGGCGCGGCGCCCTCGGGAGACCCGGCGCTCGACGTCGTGCTTCTCGCCCGACGTCCGGCGCTGTCGGCCCCGTACGACGCTCTCGTCGCGGATGTCGCCGCGTCGCTCGGCAAGGTTTCGCGCCCCGGCGCGCCCATGGATAGCCGTCCGCACGGAACGTCGCGCGGAAACCCGAAGGACGCGTCCGCACCCCGCAGGGGACGCGGGCGCGGCCACTCCAATCCATCCCACAACGTTGCGGACGTTTCTTCATGATGGCCGAGGACAACAAGAACCTCATCCTCGCGATCCTGCTCTCGGTGATCGTATTCGTCGGCTGGACGTACTTTTACGGCGCGCCGCAGATGGAGCGGCAGCGTATCGAGGCCGAGCAGGCCGCAAGCCAGACCGCGCCGACGCCCCAGGCGCAGGGAAACCTCCCGGTCCCCGGAGGCGCGCTCGCGCCCTCAGCTCCGACCCTGCCCGGCGCGGGGCTCGCTCTCCCCGGCGCGCCCACCACCCGCGAAGGCGCGCTCGCGGCGAGCCCGCGCGTGACGATCGACACGCCCTCCAAGCGCGGCTCGATCAATCTGCGCGGCGCGCGTCTCGACGATATCGTGCTCAAGGATTACCGCGAGACCGTCGATCCCCACAGCCCCAACATCGCGCTGTTTTCGCCCTCCGGGACGCCCGGCGCGTATTACGCCGAGTTCGGTTGGGTCGGCGAAGTCCCCGGCGGGCAGCCCGGCCCGCAAACCATGTGGGAGAGCGATTCCGACCGCCTGACGCCCGGATCGCCGGTGACGCTCACGTATACGAACGAGGCCGGGATCGTCTTCGCCCGCCGCGTTTGGGTCGACGACGACGCGCTCTTCACGATCGAGGACTCGATCGTCAACAACGCGGACCGGGAATTCGTGGTCTTTCCCTTCGGCCTCGTCTCCCGCCACGGCACGCCCGACACGCTCGGCTATTTCGTGCTGCACGAAGGCCTGATCGGCGTCCTCGGCGCGTCGGGCCTGCAGGAATACACCTATTCGAACGTGGCCGACGAGCCGGTGCTGGCGCCGGGCGTGCGCGGCCGCGTCTGGAACGAGAATATCGGCGGCTGGATCGGCATCACCGACAAGTACTGGGCGGCCGCGATCATTCCCGACCAGACGACGCCCTTCCAGGGCCGCTACACGGTCGAGCTTGATCCCGGCTTGCCTAAATACCAGGCCGACGTGCTCGGCCAGGCCGTCATCGTCGCGCCGGGCGCCACGGGCAGCGTGCGCACGCTGCTCTTCGCCGGCGCCAAGGAAGTCGACGTCGTCGACGGCTATGACGTGACCTACGGCATCCTGAATTTCGACCTGCTCATCGACTGGGGATGGTTCTATTTCATCACCAAGCCGATGTTCTACGCGCTCGACTTCTTCAACAAGCTCGTCGGCAATTTCGGCGTCGCGATCCTGATCGTGACGGTGCTGCTCAAGATCCTGTTCCTGCCGCTCGCCAACAAGTCCTACGCCTCGATGGCGCGGATGAAGGCGGTGCAGCCGGAGATGATCGCCATCCGCGACCGCTTCAAGGACGACCGGATGAAGCAGCAGCAGGAGCTGATGGAGCTCTACAAGCGCGAGAAGATCAATCCGATCGCCGGCTGCTGGCCGATCCTGATCCAGATCCCCGTCTTCTTCGCGCTCTACAAGGTGCTCTTCGTCTCGATCGAGATGCGCCACGCGCCGTTTTTCGGCTGGATCCAGGACCTTGCGGCCCCCGATCCGACCTCTCTCTTCAACCTGTTCGGATTGCTGCCCTATTCGGTTCCGGCGCTGCTCACCGTGGGCGTCTGGCCGATCCTGATGGGGATGACCATGTTCGTCCAGATGAAGATGAACCCCGAGCCGACGGATCCGGTGCAGAAGACGGTGTTCACCTGGATGCCTGTGATCTTCACCTTCCTGCTCGCCTCGTTCCCGGCCGGCCTCGTGATCTACTGGGCCTGGAACAACTTCCTCTCGGTGCTCCAGCAGGGCTTCATCATGCGCCGCCACGGCGTCAAGATCGAGCTCTGGGACAACCTGCGCGGCCTGTTCTCGCGAGACAAGTCGAAGCCGGCGGCCTGAGCCCGCCGGTCCGCGGCCCCCGCGAGGAGCGATATGACGAACGAGCCCGACGACGTTGCGCCGCAGGACGAGCCGGACTTCGGCGAAGCTGGGCGCCTGATCTTCGCGCGCGAGGCGCAGTTCATCTGGGCCTCCACGACGGTCGCGAACCTGCCGCCGATGAAGGGGCTCGAGATCGCCTTCGCGGGACGCTCGAATGTCGGCAAGTCGAGCCTCGTCAACGCGCTCACGGGCCGCAAGACGCTCGCGCGCATCTCGCACACGCCCGGCCGCACGCAGCAGCTCAACTTCTTCGACGTCGGCGGGACCTTCACGCTCGTCGACATGCCCGGCTACGGCTTCGCGGCGGTCAGCAAGGAGAAGGTGCAGGGCTGGACGCGGCTGATCCGCGATTACCTGCGCGGGCGCGCCAGTCTCGCGCGCGTCTTCGTCCTGATTGACGCGCGCCACGGCCTGAAGGACCTCGACCTCGAGGTGCTCGACCTGCTCGACGTCGCCGCCGTCTCCTACCAGATCGTGCTCACCAAGGCGGACGCGCCCAAACAGGCCGAACTCGCCGAGCGGATCGAGAAGACGCAGGCCGCGATAGCCCGGCGCCCGGCGGCGTTTCCGGGAATCATCGTGACGTCGAGCCGAGACA
>REDO01000089.1 GCA_007693435.1 Salinarimonadaceae bacterium
TCGGGGCGTAGCGCAGCCTGGTAGCGCATCTGCTTTGGGAGCAGAGGGTCGCAGGTTCGAATCCTGCCGCCCCGACCAGACACGACCGGCGCGCGTTTGGGACGGCAGAGACAATCGAGGCTCACACGATGACCGCTCGCATCTTCAAGCCCGCCCGTGGGGCGACTTCTTCGGGGACGGCGCGAACGAAGTCGTGGATGCTCGTCTTCGATCAGACTGCGCCGCGTGGGATAGACCCGCTCATGGGCTGGACCAGCTCCGTCGACACCCGTCAGCAAGTTCGCATGAGCTTCGACACGCGCGAGGAGGCTGTCGCATATTGTGAACGCAACGGCATTCCCTACCGCGTCGAAGAGCCGAAGGTCCCCAAAAGGCGGTTGATGGCCTATTCGGACAATTTCAAATACAACCGCGTCGACGCCTGGACCCATTGATCTGCCCCTTTGCGGCGTCCGGCCCCGTAGCTCAGTTGGATAGAGCAAGAACCTTCTAAGTTCGAGGTCGCAGGTTCGAATCCTGCCGGGGTCGCCAATTTTTTGCACTGCAGCAAAAAGCGGTATTGCGCACCAAGAAGCAATCTTTGGATGTATTTTACGCAACCTTATTGCGTTTGTCGGCCGTCTTTTCAATCCAACTGTCCTACTTCGCGACATGGATATTTTTCCTTAAGTTTTGTTTGGTCTCCTAGCTGCGATTGCAACTACCGCTAGGGTACATTTCATGAGCGCAGCTGAAGCGAATCGCAGGTTTGCGTTTTTTGGTCGACTCGGCCTCCGGGCTCGGATCGCCGCCGGCTTTGGCGCCGTGCTCATTCTGTCGCTCGCCGTGGCCGGGCTGTCCGTCTTCAACGCTGCCGGACTAAACCGCGATTTCGGCTCGTACCGCGCCGTCGCCGACGAGACGCACGCCGCCGATACCCTCGCGCTGGAATTCACACGCCTGCTCGTTCTCTCACGAGACCAGCTCGATCAGCCCGATTCTGAGCGCTCCGCACGGATCGACGAACTGATGGAGCAGCTTGGCGAGCACATCGTAGCGGCCAAGGAGGCGTCCACCTCGGTCGAGAGACGCGACCTGATCGCCCAGATCGAGGAGGCCAACACCGCCTTCACGGGCGCACTGCCCGGATTGTTCGAGGCCAACGCGACGCTCGCCGCCATCGTCGACGGAGAGATGCGCGAGGCGATCGACAGCATCACGGATGCGACCTGGCAGTTCATCTATCTCGCCTCGCTCGATGGCGAACTCGCCGCGTCGAACGACGCATCGCGCGCACTTCAGTTCGCGTTGGTGTCGCAGGCCGGTTTCGGGCGGCATCTGGCCGGTGCGGAAGGCGAGCTCGAAGCGGCTAAGACCGCCGTAGAGCGCGTAACCGCCATTCTCGCGGATATCGAGCGCAACACCCGCCACGCCCAGCGCAAGGCGATCCTCGTCACGATCCAGGAAGAGCTGGCGCGCTACGGTGAGGCGATGGAGCGAGGCGCGCAGCAGGCCGACGCTTTGCGTATCGCGCGCGCTGATGTCCTGGGGCGCTCGGAGCAGACCATCGTCGGCCTGACGGAAGCAATCGTCGAGAGCGCCGCCACGGATGCGCGCGTTATCGGAGAAGGCACCGCCGCGTCGGCGGCGAAAGTCGTCTGGGGCAATGTCGTCGCCGCCGCGATCCTCGCCGTGCTTGGAATCGGGGTCGCGGTGCTGATCGCGCGCTCGATCGCCGGACCGGTTCGCGCGATGACCGAGGCGATGCGCGAATTGGCGCAGGGCAACACGTCGATCACGATTCCCGGCCGCGAGCGCGCGGACGAGATCGGCGCCATGGCCGAGGCCGTGGAAGTGTTTCGGCGAAACGCGATCGAGCGGGACAAACTGACCTCCGAGAGCGAGGCCGAGGCCCTGGCCCGAGCCGAGCGCCAGCGCAGCGTCGACGCCCTGATCGACCAATTCCGCTCGTCGATCGGCGAAATGATCGAGGGCGTGTCCAACAATATGTCGCGCCTCCGTTCGACGGCCGACGACCTGACGACGATCGCGTCCCAGACCGCCGATCTGACGGAGCGCACGGCGGCCGATTCCGAGGATTCCTCGACCAACGCGGCCACTGCGGCGGAGGCGGCTCAGAGCCTGAACGCCGCGATCGACGAGATCGCCCGCGCCGTCGGAATGACCACCGACGTCGTCGGACGCGCCACGCAGGCCGCCGATGCGACGAACGGCAAGGTCGCGAGCCTCGCCGACGCTGCGAGCCGGATCGGCGACGTCATCGGCTTGATCCGGGAAATCGCGGAGCAGACGAACCTGCTGGCGCTCAACGCCACGATCGAGGCGGCGCGAGCGGGAGAGGCGGGCAAAGGCTTCGCCGTCGTCGCGGCCGAGGTCAAGACCCTCGCCGACCAGACCGCCAAGGCCACGCAGGAAATCGGGCTTCAGATCAGCGCGATCCAGAACTCCACCTCCGACGCCGTCGACAGCATCGAGCAAATCGCCGGCATCATGAAGGAAGTGCGCGAACACACGTCCTCCATCGCCGCCGCCGTCGAAGAGCAGGGAGCCTCGACCAACGAGATCGCACGCAACGTGCAGCGCTCGGCAGCTTCCAGCCGTCAGGTCGCCGGCAATATCGAGATCGTCAGGTCGTCTTCCGGTGAGACCACCAGGTTCGCCGACGACGTGCTGAGCTCCGCTGACGCGGCCTCGAAAGAGGCGGATCGCCTCAAGCAGACGATCGACGCTTTCCTGCAGCGGGTGGCCGCCGCCTGACGCCTCGAACCTGACCGAAAACGCCTCCGGCGTCGCCGCGCGGGAGGCGTTTTTCTTTCAGGACCAGGACTTGAGCATTTGCGACTGACGTCCGAGACCCTCGATCTCCAGTGTCATGACGTCGCCGGGAACGAGATAGCGCGGCGGCTTCATGGCCATGCCGACGCCGGGCGGCGTGCCGGTGGTGATGACGTCGCCCGGTTCCAGCGTCATGAAATGCGACACGTAGGAGATGATCTGCGCGCAGTCGAAGATCATCGTGCGCGTCGAACCCGTCTGCATACGCTCGCCGTTGAGGTCGAGACGCACGGCGAGGTTCTGCACGTCGGCGATCTCGTCCGGCGTGACGAGCCACGGCCCCAAGGGTCCGAAGGTCGGGCATCCCTTGCCCTTCGACCAGGTCCCGCCACGATCCAGCTGGTACTCCCGTTCCGAGACGTCGTTGCAGATGCAATAGCCGGCTACGTGATCCAGCGCGCTGTTCAACGGGACATAAGAGGCCCGCGTTCCGATCACGATGGCCAGCTCGACCTCCCAATCAGTCCTCTTGGATCCTTTCGGAATGATCACGTCGTCGTTCGGGCCGACGATGCACGAGGGCGCCTTGTGAAAGATGATCGGCTCGCCGGGGATCGGCATCCCGGCCTCGGCCGCGTGATCGGCGTAGTTCAGGCCGATCGCCAGAAAATTGCGCACGTCGCCTACGCAGGGCCCGATGCGCACGCCCCTCGGGGCAAGCGGCAGCGCGAGCGGGTCGAGCGCGGCGAGCCGCTTGAGCGTCTCGGTTCGGAACGTCGTTCGCCCGATATCCTGAATCTCGGCTGAAAGGTCGCGAATATCCCCATGCGCATCCACCAGACCGGGCTTTTCGGCCCCGGGCGCGCCGTATCGAACGAGTTTCATGAAAACCTCATATTCAATTTCGGCGGATAGTGCTGAGGTTCGGGCGATGGCGCAACTTGGCTGTCGTCCCCCCGATATTGCATATTTTCGAAGATGATGCGGGTCAGGAGCGCATGAGCACGTAGGTTCCCGGCGCGTCGCAAAGCGGCTTGAGTTTGCCGCCGCCGGGCTCACGGGCTTCAACCTCCTCGGGCGCCTGCTTGCGGATCCATTCCGCCCAGTAGGGCCACCAGGTGCCCGGATGCTCTTGCGCCGAAGCGATCCATTCCTCCAGTTCGCCGACAGGCGGCCCGTTGGTCCAGAACTGATACTTAGTTTTCGTCGGCGGATTGACGACGCCGGCGATATGTCCCGACCCGGCGAGTACGAAATCGACTGGCCCGCCAAAGCACGACGAGCCGAGGAAGACCGAGCGAGACGGCGCGATATGATCCTCGCGGGTCGCGAGATTGAAGATCGGGATCGTCACCTTGCCAAGATCAAGGCGCACGCCGTCGAGATCGATCAGCCCTCGCGCGAGGTTGTTCTCCAGATAGCAATTGCGCAGGTAGAATGAATGGTTCGCCGCCGGCATGCGGGTCGAATCGGAATTCCAGTAGAGCAGGTCGAAGGGGAAGGGCGCTTTGCCCTTCACGTAGTTGTTGATGATATACGGCCAGATCAGATCGTTCGGCCTCAACATGTTGAAGGCCGACGCCATGCGCGCGCCGTCGAGATATCCATGCGCCAGCATTTTGTCTTCAATGGCTTTGATCTGCTCCTCGCAGGCGAAGATCTTGAGATCGCCCGAATGGGTGAAATCGACCTGAGTCGTGAAGAGGGTTGCGCTGGTGATCCGGGCGTCGCCGGTCGCAGCCATGTGGGCGAGGGCGACCGAGAGGAGCGTGCCGCCCACACAATAGCCGATCGCGGTCACTTCGCGCTCGCCGGTGGCGAGCTCTATCGCGTCGAGCGCTGCGAAGACGCCCTCGCGCATGTAATTCGCAAAACCCTTTTCGGCATGACGTTCGTCCGGATTCACCCAGGAGATGCAGAAGACGGTCAACCCCTGCGACACGGCCCAGCGGATGAAGCTCTTCTCGGGGTTGAGATCGAGAATGTAATACTTGTTGATCCAGGGGGGGACGATCAGCAATGGCCGCTTGAGCGCTTTTGGCGTCGTGGGCGCGTACTGGATCAGCTCGATGAGATCGTTGCGGAAAACGACCTTGCCCGGCGTCGTTGCGAGGTTCTCGCCGACCTTGAAGCTGGAAAGGTCGGTCTGGCGGATCTTGAGCTCGCCGCGTCCGGCTTCGATATCCTCGGCCAGCATCTTCATGCCACGCACGAGATTCGCGCCGTTCTCGTTGATCGTTTCGCGGATGAGCTCGGGGTTCGTAGTCAAGAAATTCGACGGCGAGAGCGCGCTGGCCATCTGCCGGACATAGAAGCGCGCCTTCTGGCGCGTGGCGTCGTCGATGTCCTCGGCTTCGTCGATCATGTCCTCGGCCCAGCGTGACGTTGCGAGATAGGCCTGTTTGAGGGTGTCGAAATAGGGGTTCTCCGACCATTCGTGGTCGGAGAACCGCGCATCTTTGGCGTCTGGCTTCACGGTCGGCTCTACGGGCTCGCCCTGCATTCGGCGAAGCGAATTGGCCCAGATTTCCATGAAGGTCGTGCCGAGCCGCGTCTGGGCTTCGATGGCCTTCTGGGGATCGACGAGCCATTTTTCCGTGACCTGGACGAGCGTCTTGACCATGTCGCTCATCTCGTCGGCCGCGCCGACATTGCCCCGACGCTCCTCAAGCGGCTTCAGATAGGCGGCTGTCGCCTTGCCTGCTTCTTCGTAAAGCTGGGTCAAATTGCGGGTCATAGCTTCCAGGTCGGGCGTAGGGTGCGCCGCCTGCTCGCGTTCGGTCGTGGCCGCGCGATTACCGGTTCCTTTCGGAGTTCCGTCCTTCTTGCCCTGCGCCACGGCCAGATCTCCTCCGTTATCCGGCGATACGAAATCCACGGCTGCACCGCCGTCCTTTCGACATCTTACTCTTCTCGATATGATGGCGGCTAGGCGGAAAAATGACAGGTCGCCGGTCAGGCGAGAGGACAAGGCAAATGAAGCGTCGCGTTTTTCGAGGCCTGGCCGCATTTGCGGTCGTCGCGGCCGGTCTCGCGCTCGCCGGTTGCGCGGGTGATCTCAATCCGGTGCGTGACGTGTTCGTGGCGACTGGAATCGGGGAGGGGCCTCGCGAGGCTCCGGAATTCATTTCGCAGACGCGCCCCGCCGCGTCCGGATATCTTCCCATAGGCCAGACCGCGCCGGCGCGCGATACGACGCCCAAGACCGACGAGGAACTGGCCGAGATGGAAGTGGAGCTTCGCCGCCTCCGGGACCGAAACACAGCCAGCGCAGCCAGCGCGCGGGCGCTTGCGTCGTCGCCGGCTCCCGAGCCCGTTATCGTCGAGCCCGTCCCCGCGCTGGAGCCGTCGCCGAGGCCGCCGCAGTACTGAAACGGCCGCAAGCGATTTGCGGCGCCGACCGCAGTTCGCATATGCATCCTTGCTTGAAGGATGATAGAAAAAGCCGGTCGCTTTGCTTCGCGGCGACCCGAAACATCACTCGCCAGACCGGATACGGCTATGACCGATTTCTATCGAATCCAGCGCTTGCCACCCTACGTTTTCGAATCGGTCAACCGCGCCAAGGCCATCGCTCGCGCAGGAGGAGCCGACATCGTCGATCTCGGCATGGGCAATCCGGATCTTCCGGCCCCTCCGCACGTCATCGCGAAACTGGTCGAGACGGCGGGCAAGCCACGCACCGACCGTTATTCCTCCTCCAAGGGCATCCCGGGCCTGCGACGGGCGCAGTCCGGATACTACGCACGTCGTTTCGGCGTGAAGCTCGATCCCGACACGCAGGTGATCGCGACGCTGGGCTCGAAGGAAGGCTTCGCCAACATGGCGCAGGCAATCACCGCGCCGGGCGACGTGGTGCTCGTTCCTAATCCCAGCTATCCGATCCACGGCTTCGGATTCCTGATGGCGGGCGGCGTGATCCGCAACGTGCCGGCCGAGCCTTCGCCGGAATTCTTCGTCGCCGTCGAGCGGGCTGTCCGGCTGTCGGTCCCGCGCCCGATCGCGCTCGTCGTCTGCTACCCCTCAAACCCCACGGCCTGCGTCGCGTCGCTCGATTTCTACAAGGATCTCGTCGCCTTCGCGAAGAAGCACGAGCTGATCCTTCTCTCCGACCTCGCCTATGCCGAGGTCTATTTCGACGGCGAGCCTCCGCCTTCCGTGCTGCAGGTTCCAGGCGCCATCGACGTCACGGTCGAGTTCACTTCGATGTCGAAGACTTATTCCATGGCCGGCTGGCGCATGGGCTTCGCGGTCGGCAACGAACGTCTGCTCGCCGCGCTCGCGCGTGTGAAGTCCTATCTCGACTATGGCGCGTTCACCCCTGTCCAGGTGGCTGCGACGGCGGCTCTGAACGGCCCGGACGATTGCATCGATGAGATGCGCTCGGTCTATCGCAAGCGCCGCGACGTCTTGATCGAGTCCTTCTCGAAGGCCGGTTGGGAGATCACGCCGCCGATGGCGTCGATGTTCGCCTGGACGAAGATCCCCGAGCGTTTCCGTCACCTGGGCAGCCTCGAATTCGCGAAACTTCTCGTCGAGAAGGCATCGGTCGCCGTGGCGCCGGGCATCGGCTTCGGCGAGCACGGCGACGATTACGTTCGCATCGCCCTCGTCGAGAACGAGCAGCGCATCCGGCAATCCGCGCGCAACATCCGGCGCTTCTTCGACGATCGCGACAAATCACTCGACAACGTGGCCCCGCTGACGCGCTCCGCCTGACCGCTCAGGATCGCGTTTCGCTCTTGATGAGGGGAACGCAGACGAGCGCCCAGGCGAGCCCGAGCGCCCAGCCGGCCACGACGTCCGTCGGCCAGTGGACGCCGAGATAGATCCGGCTCGCTCCAATCAGGATGGCGACGCAGCCGCATGCGACGAAGATGGTCGCGCGCGCTGGGGTCTCCACGAAACGCATCGCAAGGACGTTCGCGAAGGCGGCTGCGACGGCGGCCGAGACGGCCGCGTGCGCGCTCGGAAAACTGGGTGTGAAAACCCGCGTCCCGTGCTCGAACAGGTCCGGTCGTGGTCGGGCGAAGATTTCCTTCGCGCCGACGGAGAGAAGGACCGCGCCGGTGATTGCCGCGAGCAGAAAGGCAGCCTTGCGGACTTCGCCGCGCAGCGCGAAATAGCCCGCTCCAAGCATCGTCCCGCCAATCGAAACTGTCATGCTGCCCAACGCGGAAATGTCGCGAATCGCCTCCTGAAGCCAGTCTGGGCCGATCAGCGAACCCGTCTCGGTGCGAAGGGCGCTCAACAACACCCGCTCCAATTCGTGAATCGCCATGCCCGCCGACGGGACCAAGACGAGACCCGCCGTCACGACGAAGAGGACCAGGCAGCAGGCCAGCGCAGTCGAAAGCCGCGCCGTCATTGTCGGCCGTCCCGGGCGACAGATGAAGATTTCAGGAGACGCGATAACACGAAATCAGAATAACGCTTTAATTTCATGATCTTATTCGATCTTTCTAGATTATGCTTTAGCTGCTCCAGCTGGGCCGCATGACGATCATCACCGTACGATCACGCATTCTTACAAATTATTTCAATTGCCATGGAAGCGCCAGAATCGGTCGTCAGCATGTCGTTAACCATCCTGAATGGTCAGGATGTAGCTGGAGCCGACCATGCCGGTATTCGTCAACGCAGAATTCTCGATGCAGCGCGAGGATGAAGCCGCGCTTCGCGCGATCATCGGCCCTGCGAAGCGACCGCCTCGTGGCGCGGAAGCATTTCGCGCGGCATGCGATTCAGCCAGGCTTGGTCGTCCGACCGAGCGCCGGAGCCGCAAGGTTCGTTCCTTCGCGCACCATTCGGCCGTCGCGACGCGACGATAGTCGTTGAGGATCTCCGTTCTTTACGAAGGCGAAAAGTCTTGGCGCCACGATAGCGTGACCAGCGTGCAGCAGGATCGCGTTTTTCGTCATGATCGCAACGCCGACATTTCCCGATCTCGCGGCCCTCGTGGTCGACGAGAGCCTGTACATCCGTCGCATACTTCGCGATATGCTCACGCGCGTCGGCATCAAGCGCATCATGGAGGCGCCGGATGGCGCCGAGGCGCTCGGCGTCCTCTCCGAGAGCAAGCCTGACCTCGTCATCCTCGACTGGGATCTCGCGATCCTCAGCGGGGAAGAGTTCATCCGCCTGACCCGCACTCCTGCGACGTCGCCCGCTCCTAGCGTTCCGATTATCGTGATGATGGGCAAGCCGCGCCGCTACATCGTCGATCGCGCGATGTCTCTGGGCGTCAACGAGATCATTGCGAAGCCCTTTTCTCCGAAGGTTTTGTGGTCACGGCTCGACGAGGTGATCAACCGCCCGCGCCCCTACATACAGGTCAAGGGATTGCTGCGTCCGTTGGCTCGTTCGACCGACGCTGTCGTGCAAAAGACTGCGGCCTGACGACCGCGGTCCAGCCTTGCCCCCAACACGTCGCTTGGCATCGACGACGGCTAACTGTTAATCTTACGGCAAGTTGATCGGCTCGGTCGCGACCGGAGCCCGCGAGGATGATCTGTTGTCGGTGGATGTGGGAGTAGTCGAGGCGCGCGGCGGGCCCGAAGCCGGCGACGGACCGCCCGTTGCGCGCGATGCGCGCACGGACGGCTCCGGAACGCTGCCCCGTCGTCACTGGCGTTCGCGTTCAAAAAAGGGGCGCTACCCTGCCTATGCGGCGCTCGATCTCGGCACCAACAATTGTCGCCTTCTGATCGCCGAACCTTCACGCGATGGCTTTCGGGTTATCGACGCTTTTTCGCGTATCGTCCGGCTCGGCGAGGGGCTCGCTTCCTCCATCAAACTCAGTGATCCTGCGATGGAGCGCACGCTCGAGGCGTTGAAGATCTGTCGCGAGAAGATGGAGTATCGCGGCGTTCGTCGCGCCCGGCTCATAGCGACGGCGGCCTGTCGAATCGCAGACAATGCAGACAGCTTCGTCGACCGCGTCATGGAGGAGATCGGGCTGGAACTCGAAATAGTCGATCGCCGCACGGAAGCGTTTCTGGCCGTGACCGGCTGTTCGAGTCTCGCCGATCCTCTGGCCCATTCCGTAATCGTCTTCGACATCGGAGGCGGCTCGACGGAGATTGCCTGGCTCGACGGTCAGGCGCGCAGCCCCCTATCCGATCCATGCAAGAGAATACGGGCCTGGGATTCCCTGCCGGTCGGCGTGATCACGCTGGCTGAGCGCCATGGCGGCGTGGACGTGACCTCCGATGTTTTCGAGCGGATGGTCGAAGAGGTTTCGGACCTTCTCGCGCCGTTCGTCGTGGCGGCCGGCTCCGCCGCCAACGCGCCGGATTTCCATCTGTTGGGGACTTCGGGCACCGTGACGACTCTCGGCGGCATCTTTTTGAAGCTCCCGCGCTACGACCGGCGGCGGGTCGACGGCCTCTGGATGAGCGATCTCGAGATCGAGGACGTCATCGACGAACTCATAGCCATGGACTATGAGGGGCGCGCGTCCAGCCCCTGCGTCGGGCGCGAGCGCGCGGATCTCGTGCTCGCTGGTTGTGCGATCCTCGAGGGGATTCGGCGGGCGTTTCCGTCTCCTCGACTTCGGATCGCTGATCGTGGGCTGCGGGAAGGCATATTGATGAACCTCATGCGGGAAGACGGCGTCTGGCGCCGCCGCAACGGCGGATGATGCTCCAGTGACGGAAAAGAAGTCGACGCCGACGCGCGCACTGAAGGTCAAGCTGAAGACCGCGAAGAAGCGCACGCCCTCGTCGAAGCGCTGGCTCGAGCGCCAGTTGAATGATCCCTATGTCCTGCGCGCGAAACGCGAGGGGTATCGCTCCCGCGCGGCCTTCAAGCTGATCGAGATCGACGAGAAGTTCCATTTTCTCAAACCCCGGCAGCGCATCATCGATCTCGGAGCGGCCCCAGGCGGCTGGTCTCAGGTCGCGGCGCGGAAGATCGGGCTCACTGGGGGTGGCTCATCGCGCGGAAAGATCGTCGGGATCGATCTTCTTCCTGTGGAGCCCATGCCGGGCGCCGAATTCATCCAGATGGACTTTCTCGCCGAAGACGCGCCGGAGCGCCTGATCGCTCTCCTCGGAGGCCCTGCGGATGTCGTGCTGTCCGACATGGCGGCGAACGCCACGGGACACAAGAAGACCGATCATCTGCGAATCATGGGGCTGGCCGAGGCCGGGGCCGATTTCGCCCGATCCGTGCTCGCGCCGGGCGGTACGTATCTCGCGAAAGTGCTTCGTGGCGGCACCGAGAATTCGCTGCTTGCCGATCTCAAGCGCGATTTCGCTGTCGTCCGTCACTTCAAGCCCGCGGCGAGCCGAGCCGATTCAGCCGAGCTCTATGTTCTGGCGACCGGGTTTCGCGGGGGCGATGCGAAAGCCGGGGATCCTGCGGACACATGATCACGGATTCATGTGATCCTTTGATCATCGGATCATGGCGCCGCGCCGTCTTTCCGGGCGTCGCTTTCCGCTCGAACCGCGTGTATGAGTGCGGCGAGGCCCGCACGAAAGGGAGGCGCTGGTGTTCTCATCGATCGCGAATCTGCCGGAGTTTTTGCTGTTCTTCCTGATGGCGGCGGCTCTCACGGCGATCTATCTGTTCGTCTACACGATGGCCACGGCTCACAACGAATTCGCGCTGATCCGCCAGAACGTCGTTTCCGCTGCCCTGTCGCTCGGATTGAGCCTCGTCGGTTTCGCATTGCCGCTGTCGAGCGCCGTCGTCTTCGCCACGACGATCGTTGATCTCGTGATCTGGGGCGGAGTGGCGATGATCGTTCAGATCGCGGCCTATTTCATCGTCCGCGTGATCATGCCCAATCTATCGCAGCGCATCGCCGCCGGAGAATTGTCGGCCGCTATCTTCGTCGGCGCCGTCTCGCTCTCCGCCGGCATCCTCAACGCTGCGGCGATGACCTTCTGACGCGATCACGACAGGTTTGGAAATGAACGATACGCCCGAAAAGGCCAATGCGATCGTCGAGGTCGGCGAGGCGCGCAAGGCGCGCTTTGGCGCGAGGCTACCCATCGCCGTCATCGCCGGACCCTGCGCCATGGAGAGCCGCGAGCACGCCTTGGAGATGGCTCACGCGCTCCGGGAGATCGCGGAGCGCGTCGGTTTCGACCTCGTCTACAAGTCCTCCTTCGACAAGGCTAACCGTACGTCGATCGCCAGCGCGCGCGGGATAGGGCTCGACGCCGCCCTGCCGATTTTTGCGGAGGTGAAGGAGCGCTACGGGCTGCCGGTCCTGACCGATGTTCACGAGATCGACCAGTGCGCACAGGTGGCGGAAGTCGTCGATGTGCTGCAAATTCCCGCCTTTCTCTGCCGCCAGACCGATCTTCTCATCGCGGCGGCGCGGACGGGCAGGGTGGTCAACGTCAAGAAGGGGCAGTTCCTCGCTCCCTGGGACATGGCCAACGTCGCAGCCAAGGTCGTCGCGGCCGGCAATCCCAACGTCATGGTGACCGAGCGCGGCGCCTCCTTCGGTTACAACACGCTCGTCTCGGACATGCGGTCCCTGCCCATCATGGCGCGGACGACGGGCGCGCCCGTGATCTTCGACGCCACGCATTCCGTCCAGCAGCCCGGCGGGCAGGGCGCGACTTCGGGCGGGCAGCGGGAATTCGTGCCCGTGCTCGCACGGGCGGCGGTCGCAGTCGGCGTCGCGGGTCTGTTCATCGAAACACATCCCGATCCGGATCATGCCCCATCCGACGGCCCGAACATGGTGCCGCTGGCCGAATTCGAGAAATTGATGCGCGATCTCATTGCCTTGGATCAACTTGTCAAACCGATGATTGAATGAACTTGGGGGCGGGCCATGCGCATGCCGCATGGCCTGTCACTCGCGCCGCGCGCGCGCCTTGGCTAATCTGGCGTCGGGCGGATCCTCCGCCGGGGATTTCGTCTCGATGCCGCCACCGCCTGCGGACGCCCATTCCGTCCGCCTCGTCATCATCATTCTGTCGATCGCCGGATTCGCCAGCACCTATGCCGGGCGCGCCGTCGATCCGATGGTCAACGACATCGCCCTGGATCTCGCCGCCCCCGCCGCAACGATCGCGCTTCTGTCGACCGCTTTCGCGCTGCCCTATGCGCTGGTCCAACCGATCCTCGGTCCCGTCGGTGACGCGCTCGGCAAGATTCGCGTCATGCGCTTCTGCCTCGCGATGCTGTTTCTGGCGCTGGCGGGCTCGGCGTTCATGCCCGATGAGAAGAGCCTGTTCTTCATGCGCGCCCTTTCCGGGGTCGCTGCGGGCGGCGTAATCCCGCTCGCGCTGGCGATGATCGGCGACCGGGTGGCGCTGGAAGGCCGTCAGGTGGCGCTGAGCCGATTCCTGATGGCGGTGATACTCGGTCAGCTCGCCGGAGCGTCGCTTTCCGGCGCCATGACCGATCTCGTCGGTTGGCGCGCCGTGCTCCTGTTCACAGCGGCCGTCGCCGGCGCCGCCTTTTTCGCCGCGACCTTCAGCTTGCGGGGCGGCGTTGAACCCACTGCGCCGTTCAGCCTCGCCACCGCGATCACGCGCTACAGGGCGCTCCTCGCCAATCCACGGGGCAGGGCCCTGTTCAGCCTCGTCTTCGTCGAGGCGATCGCGACGCTCGCCGTGATCCCGTTCGTGGCGCCGATACTCGCGTCGCGCGAAGCCGGCGGCGCCTTGGAGGCAGGGCTCGCGTTGACGGGGTTCGCTGTCGGCGGCCTCCTCTATACCGGGTTCGTCAGGATCTTCGTGCGTCGCCTCGGGCTCTACGGCATGGTGATCATCGGCGGGATCTCCAGCGCGGCGGCGCTTGTGACGATCGCGTTGGCCCTCGACTGGCGGATCATGGCCGTCGGCCTGCTTCTGCTCGGCTTCGGCTTTTACATGATGCACAATACGTTTCAGGTGCAGGTTACGGAGCTTTCGCCGGAGGCGCGCGGCTCGGCCGTGGCGCTGCACGCCTGTTCCTACTTCTTCGGCGTCGCGGTCGGGCCGGTGATCTTCAAATACGCGTCGCTTGCTTTCGGCGAGATCGCGACGCTCGTCTTCTTCGCCCTTCTCATCACCTGTCTGGGCGTGTTCGCAGCCTGGATCCTCGCCAGAACCACGTCCCCTCAGCCGCGCGCGCGGTAGGCCGCGACGCCCTGATCGGGCAGCCAGAGGTTCGCCGGGGGCTGACCGACGCTCCAGAAAACGTCGATCGGGATCCCGCCTCGCGGATACCAGTAGCCGCCGATGCGCAGAAACTTCGGTTCGAGCAATTCGGCGAGGCGCTTGCCGATCGCGACGGTGCAATCCTCGTGAAAGGCGCCATGGTTGCGGAAGGACGTGAGATAGAGCTTCAGCGATTTCGACTCGACCAGCCATGGGCCCGGCACATAGTCGATCACCAGAATCGCGAAGTCGGGCTGGCCGGTGACCGGGCAGATCGACGTGAATTCCGGGCAGGTGAAGCGGGCCACGTAGTCGCTGCCTTCATGCGGATTGGGCACGCGGTCAAGGCGCGCCTCTTCAGGCGATGCTGGCGTGTCGGCGGCTTGCCCGAGCTGAAGGCCGGTTGCATCGATCATGGCGTCGCTCCTTGTGTCCTGTCGGCGCCGTAGCGCGGCCTGGCGGCGCTATGGCCTGAGCGCGCCGCGTCGTCAATTGCGCCGCGACGCCGCAATGAGGCCTTGCGTCCCGCGCTCCTTGGCCTAAAACGCGCCCCAATCCCGTATTGTCTCATCGGAGCGCCTCATGACCGCCATCACCGACATCGTCGGCCGCCAGATACTCGACAGCCGCGGCAACCCCACGGTCGAAGTCGACGTCTTCCTCGAGGACGGTTCGATGGGCCGCGCGGCCGTTCCCTCCGGAGCCTCGACCGGCGCCTTCGAGGCGGTCGAGCTGCGCGACGGGGACGCCTCGCGTTATCTCGGCAAGGGTGTCACCAAGGCCATCGCTGCGGTGAACGGCGAGATCCTCGAAGCGATCGTGGGCATGGACGCCGAGGATCAGCTTGGCGTCGACGAGGCCATGATCGACCTCGACGGCACGCCGAACAAGGCGCGGCTCGGCGCCAACGCCATCCTCGGCGTCTCGCTCGCGGTGGCGCGTGCGGCCGCGCAGGCGACGGGGCTTCCGCTCTATCGCTATGTGGGCGGCGCGCAGGCGCGCGTCCTGCCGGTTCCGATGATGAACATCATCAACGGGGGCGCGCACGCGGACAATCCGATTGACTTCCAGGAATTCATGATCATGCCCGTCGGCGCCGACAGCCTCTCCGAGGCGGTGCGCATGGGCGCCGAGGTGTTCCACACGCTCAAGAAGGCGCTCAAGGACGCCGGTCACAACACCAATGTCGGCGATGAGGGAGGCTTCGCGCCGAACCTGCCCAGCGCCGAAGCCGCGCTCGACTTCGTCATGGCCGCGATCGAGAAGGCCGGCTACAAGCCCGGCGACGACATGATGATCGCCCTCGACTGCGCCGCTACGGAATTTTTCAAGAACGGCGTCTATGTCTATGAAGGGGAGGGGAAAAACCGCTCCCGGGCCGAGCAGGCGGCCTATCTCGCCAAGCTCGCCGGCGACTATCCCATCGTCTCGATCGAGGACGGCATGGATGAGGACGACTGGGAAGGCTGGAAGGCGCTGACCGACGCTGTCGGCGACCGCTGCCAGCTCGTCGGCGACGATCTGTTCGTGACCAACATCGAGCGCCTCGGCCGGGGCATCGAGCTCGGCGTCGCCAACTCGATCCTCGTGAAGGTCAACCAGATCGGCTCCCTGACCGAAACGCTCGCCGCCGTCGATATGGCCCATCGCGCGGGCTACACGGCCGTCATGTCGCATCGCTCCGGCGAGACCGAGGATTCCACCATCGCCGACCTCGCGGTCGCGACCAATTGCGGGCAGATCAAGACAGGCTCGCTCGCCCGCTCCGATCGCCTGGCCAAGTACAATCAGCTCATCCGCATCGAGGAGCAGCTCGGCCCGCAGGCGCGCTACGCCGGCCGGGACGCCGTGAAGGCCGTGCGCCGCTGACTTGTTTCGCTAACGCGTATTTAACCATGGCGCCTCAACATGGCGCCATGGTCGTCAAAGCCCGAACCCGATCCATCTTCTTTCCCCTCGCGCTCATCTGCGCGTCTGCGCTCGCGGTCGCCTATTTCCTGCATCACGCGGAGGTCGGTCAGCGCGGCCTCGAGGCCAAGCGCGAACTCAACGCGCAAATGACCGAGGCGCGTGAGGAACTGGCGCTGCTTCAACGCCAGCGCGAGGAATGGGAGCGACGCATCGCGCTCGTCAGGAGCGATCAGATCGATCGAGATCTCATCGAGGAGCAGGCCAGAACGATGCTGGGGCGGGTTCATCGCAACGATGTGGTGATCCTCACCGGTCCGTCGGATTGACCTTCGATCAATTGATTAACTGAAATCGAGTTAATCAAAGATTCATCCGAAAAATCAGTTACTTAAATTTGCTGCACTGCGGCCTTGTACGCGTTTGCACCGCTCGCTTTTCAACTTTCGTTGGAGTAATAATCCATCGAATGAAGAATTGCCTCGGAGGATTGAATGGCTGCTGCAGCCCGTAAATCTGCGGGCGCTGCGTCCAAGCCCGCCAAGAGCGGCGCGCGACGCGGCCCCAAGAACACCCCGTCCTTCAACAAGGAAGAAGAGCTCCACGCCTATCGCGAGATGCTGCTCATCCGGCGCTTCGAGGAAAAGTCTGGCCAAATGTACGGGATGGGGCTCATCGGCGGCTTCTGCCACCTGTATATCGGGCAGGAAGCCGTCGTCGTCGGCATGCAGATGGCCTCCAAAGACGGGGATCAGGTGATCACAGGATATCGTGATCACGGGCATATGCTGGTTACGGGCATGGACCCCAAGGGCGTCCTCGCCGAGCTTACCGGCCGTCGCGGCGGATATTCGCGCGGCAAGGGCGGTTCGATGCACATGTTCTCCAAGGAGAAGCACTTCTACGGCGGACACGGCATCGTCGGCGCGCAGGTTTCGCTCGGGACGGGACTTGCTTTCGCCAATCGATACCGTGAGAACGGCTCCGTATCCCTGACCTATTTCGGCGATGGCGCAGCCAATCAGGGCCAAGTCTACGAGAGCTTCAACATGGCGGCGCTCTGGAAGCTGCCCGTCGTCTACGTGATCGAGAACAACCGCTACGCCATGGGAACGTCGGTGTCGCGCGCCGCCGCGCAGACGGATTTCTCGAAGCGTGGCCTGTCCTTCAACATCCCCGGCGAACAGGTCGACGGCATGGATGTGCGGGCGGTCAGGGAGGCCGGCGCTCGGGCCATCGAGCACGCCCGCTCGGGCGAGGGCCCCTTCATCCTCGAGATGCTGACCTATCGCTATCGCGGACATTCGATGTCCGACCCGGCGAAGTACCGCACCAAGGACGAAGTCACGCGGATGCGCGAGGAGCAGGACCCGATCGAACAGGTCCGCCGTCGCCTGCTCGGCGAGTGGTCTCTGGCGGAGGACGAACTGAAGGCCATCGACGGCGAGATCCGCAAGATCGTCAACGAGGCCGCCGACTTCGCCACCAATGATCCCGAGCCCGATCCGTCCGAACTCTGGACCGACATCCTGCTCTGATCATCCGACAACCCGTCGCGCTTGGGATAGCGCGTGCTTAGCGAAGAGCTTTGAGCCCATGCCCATCGACGTATTGATGCCCGCCCTGTCGCCGACCATGGAGCAGGGAAAATTGGCCAAATGGCTGAAAAAGGAAGGCGATTCCGTCAAGTCCGGCGATATCCTCGCCGAGATCGAGACGGACAAGGCCACGATGGAGATCGAAGCGGTGGACGAAGGCGTCCTCGCCAAGATCCTCGTCGATGACGGCGCCGAGAACGTCGCCGTCAACACGCCGATCGCGATCATCGCCGCCGAGGGCGAGGATGTCGCAAGCGCCGCCGCAGGCGCTTCGTCGGCTCCGGCCCCCGCCGCCGAGCCTTCCGCCGAGCCTGCCCCAGAGCCTGCCGCCGAACCTCCTCCCGAAGCGCCTCCGGGTTCGGCTCCGGCCTCCCCGGCTATCGCGCGATCGGCATCCGCCTATGACGCCGGCTCCGAGGTTCCGGAAGGAACCGAGATGGTGGAGCAGACCGTCCGTGAGGCATTGCGGGACGCGATGGCGGAGGAGATGCGTCGGGAAGAGAGCGTCTATGTGATCGGTGAGGAAGTCGCCGAGTACCAGGGCGCCTACAAGGTCACGCAGGGGCTTCTGCAGGAGTTCGGCGCCCGCCGCGTCGTCGACACCCCGATCACCGAGCATGGCTTCACCGGCCTCGCCGTCGGCTCGGCGTTCGCCGGATTGCGGCCGATCGTGGAGTTCATGACCTTCAACTTCGCCATGCAGGCGATCGACCAGATCATCAACTCGGCCGCCAAGACGCTCTACATGTCAGGCGGGCAGTTGGGCTGCCCGATCGTTTTCCGCGGGCCGAACGGCGCCGCCTCGCGCGTCGCCGCCCAGCACAGCCACGATTACGCGGCCTGGTATTCGAACGTGCCCGGCCTCAAGGTGGTGATGCCCTACACTGCGGCTGACGCGAAGGGGCTTCTCAAGAGCGCGATCCGCGACCCCAACCCCGTTATTTTCCTCGAAAACGAGATCCTCTACGGCCAGACCTTCCCGGTCCCGAAGCTCGACGACTTCACTGTTCCGATCGGCAAGGCGCGGATCCATCGCCAAGGCGACGACGTTACGATCGTCTCGTTCGGCATCGGCATGACCTACGCAGTGAAAGCCGCCGAGGAGCTCGCCAAGGAAGGGATCGAGGCCGAGGTGATCGATCTGCGCACCATCCGTCCGATGGACACCGAGACGGTGATCGCCTCCGTGATCAAGACCGGGCGGTGCGTCGCGGTCGAGGAGGGCTTCCCCCAATCCGGCGTCACCGCCGAGATCGCGATGCGGATCATGGAGGCTGCGTTCGACTATCTCGACGCGCCGGTCGTGCGCGTCACGGGCAAGGACGTCCCGATGCCCTACGCCGCCAACCTCGAAAAACTCGCCCTGCCGACCGTCGCCGAAGTGGTGCAGGCGGCGAAGGCTGTCTGCTACAAGTGACGCCGATGACGGAAAAGCCGCAATTCCACGCGCTTCTCGCGCCGCCCGACGCCCTCGAGAAGGGCGGCTACGAGGTCCTGCGCGCGAGCGTCGTGGACGGCGCCGTCAGCGTCGCGTTGCGACGCTCGTTCGACGACCCTCAGACGTGGGGCGTTCTCTTCGTCGATCTGGCCCGTCAGGCGGCCAGGATCTACGCCGCTGAAACCGGGATCGGGGAGGACGAGGCCATGGCGCTCATCCGCGCCGGGATAGAAGCCGAGCTGGACCGCCCGGCCGATTCCTCCTCGACCCGCTCCGTAAACTGACACCAGCTCAGGATCACACGCATGCCGATCAACGTCCTGATGCCCGCCCTATCGCCGACGATGGAGAAGGGCAATCTCGCCAAGTGGCTCAAGAAGGAAGGCGATTCCGTCAAATCCGGCGACATCCTCGCCGAGATCGAGACGGACAAGGCCACGATGGAAGTCGAGGCCGTCGATGAGGGCGTTCTCGCCAAGATCGTCGTGCCCGAGGGCACGGCCGACGTCCCGGTCAACGAACTGATCGCGCTCATCGCCGAAGAGGGCGAAGACGCCGCTTCGGTGGCTGCGTCCTCAAAGGAGAAGCCCGCTCCGGCGAAGGCTTCCGAAGCCAAGGCTCCTGAGCCCAAGGCCCCCGAGACCAAGGCCCCCGAGACCAAGGCTTCCGAGGCCAAGGCTTCCGAGGCCAAATCTCTGAATTCCGAGGCGAAGCAGGCGCCCGCTCCCGCCGTCGCGAAGGGCGAGCGGGTCTTCGCGTCGCCGCTGGCGCGCCGCATCGCCAAGGACGCCGGTATCGACATCGCCGCCGTGGGGGGCACCGGGCCGCATGGCCGCATCGTCGAGCGCGACGTCCGTCAGGCCATCGAGAAGGGCGTCGGCAAGGCGCCGGCGCAGGCCGCCGCTTCGGGCAAGCCGGCGGCTCCCTCTGGAGCGACGATGGCCCAAGGCATGTCGGTCGATCAGGTCAAGGCGATGTATCCGGCCGATTCCTACGAGGAAGTCTCCCTCGACGGGATGCGCAAGACGATCGCCAAGCGTCTGGTCGAGTCCAAGCAGACGATCCCGCATTTCTACCTCTCGCTCGATGTCGAGCTCGACGCCCTGCTCGCGCTGCGCACCCAGATCAACGACGCCGCGGGCAAGGACAAGGATGGAAAGCCGGCCTACAAGCTCTCCGTCAACGACTTCGTCATCAAGGCGCTCGCGCTTGCTCTCCAGCGTGTTCCGGACGCCAACGCCGTATGGGCGGAGGATCGCATCCTGCGCTTCAAGCATTCGGATGTCGGCGTCGCGGTCGCGATCGAAGGCGGCCTGTTCACCCCGGTGATCCGCCGCGCCGAAACGAAGTCGCTCTCCGCCATTTCGGCCGAGATGAAGGACCTCGCGGGCCGGGCGCGCAACAAACGCCTGAAGCCCGAGGAATATCTGGGCGGCTCCACGGCGGTCTCGAATCTCGGCATGTTCGGGATCAAGGACTTCTCGGCCGTGATCAACCCGCCGCACGCCACGATCCTCGCCGTCGGCGCAGGCGAGAAGCGCGTCGTCGTCAAGAACGACGCTCCCGCCGTCGTGCAGGCGATGACCGTCACATTATCCTGTGATCACAGGGTGGTGGACGGCGCGCTCGGCGCCGAACTGCTCCAGGCGGTGAAGGGCTTGATTGAAAACCCGATGAGCATGCTCGTCTGAATCTGGCGCGGCCGAATTCTTCGGCCGGCCACCCGCCCATTTTTGTTCGCGCTCTGCCACGAAGTGAAGCGCGCCCGGCGCAACGGGAGTTTTTCATGTCCAGCTACGACATCATCGTCATCGGCGCCGGCCCCGGAGGCTACGTCGCCGCGATCCGCGCGGCGCAACTCGGCCTCAAGACGGCAGTCGTCGATCGCGAGCATCTGGGCGGCATCTGCCTGAACTGGGGCTGCATTCCGACGAAGGCGCTGCTGCGCTCGGCCGAGATCTTCCACTATTTCCAGCACGCCAAGGATTACGGCCTTTCGGCGAAGGACGTCTCCTTCGACATGGGCGCGGTCGTGCAGCGCTCGCGCGGCGTGTCGTCGCGTCTCAATGGCGGCGTCGGCATGCTCTTGAAGAAGAACAAGGTCGATGTGATCTGGGGCGAGGGCTCGATCGACGCGCCCGGCAAGGTCACCGTGAAGGCGGCGACGAAATCCGTCGAAGGCCCGGCCAAGGAGCCGCCGAAGGGCGCGTTGGGTCCCGGCTCCTACACGGCCAAGCACATCATCGTCGCCACCGGCGCGCGCCCGCGCGTCTTGCCCGGGATCGAGCCGGACAAGAAGCTGATCTGGACCTATTTCGAGGCGATGGTTCCCAAGGCCATGCCGAAATCGCTGCTCGTCATGGGCTCGGGCGCCATCGGCATCGAGTTCGCGTCCTTCTACCGCACCATGGGCGCGGAGGTGACGGTCGTCGAGCTGCTGCCGCAGATTCTGCCCGTCGAGGACGCCGAGATCGCGGCCCACGCCCGCAAGCGCTTCGAAAAGCAGGGCATCAAGATCATCACGGGCGCCAAGGTCACCAAGGTGGACAAGGCGGCCGACAGCGTCACCGCGACGATCGACGACGGCAAGGCGAAGCAGACGATCAAGGCGGATCGCCTGATCTCGGCGGTCGGCGTCGTCGGCAACATCGAGAATCTCGGGCTGGAGAAGCTCGGCGTGAAGACGGATCGCGGCTGCATCGTCACCGACGGGCTGGGGCGAACAAACGTGCCGGGGATCTACGCCATCGGCGACGTCGCGGGCCCCCCGATGCTCGCCCACAAGGCCGAGCACGAAGGCGTCATCTGCGTCGAGACCATCAAGGGCCTGCATACCCACGCCATGGACAAGAACATGATCCCGGGATGCACCTACTGCCACCCGCAGATCGCGTCCGTGGGCCTGACCGAGGCGAAGGCCAAGGAGCAGGGGCTCGACGTCAAGATCGGCCGCTTCCCCTTCGCTGGCAACGGCAAGGCCATCGCCCTCGGCGAGCCGGAGGGCATGATCAAGACGATCTTCGACAAGAAGACCGGCAAGCTGCTGGGCGCCCACATGGTCGGCGCGGAAGTCACCGAGCTGATCCAGGGCTTTGTCGTCGCGATGAATCTGGAGACGACCGAGGAGGATCTGATGCACACGGTCTTCCCGCATCCGACCCTCTCGGAAATGATGCACGAGAGCGTGCTGGATGCGTATGGCCGCGTGATCCACTCCTGACGCCGCGTCGCCGCCGTCTGACGCGAATTGCGGACGGGCGGTCGATGCCCTAAATGAAGCGCAGGCGGCGCGGCGGAGTCGCGCCGCATCGCCCAAGAGAAGTGAGTCATGGCCGTCGTTCTCGATCTGCTCAACAGGGACAATCGCCCCCGGCACCCGGAAAAGGCGAAGCGACCGGATCAGCCGATCCAGCGAAAGCCCGACTGGATCCGCGTGAAGGCGCCGGGCTCCGCCAAATGGGCGGAGACCAACCGGATCGTGAAGGAGAACAATCTCGTCACGGTTTGCGAAGAGGCCGGCTGCCCCAATATCGGCGAGTGCTGGGAGAAGAAGCACGCGACCTTCATGATCATGGGCGACACCTGCACCCGCGCGTGCGCCTTCTGCAACGTGAAGACCGGCATGCCCGGACCGCTGGACCCGCATGAGCCCGAAAACGTCGCCATCGCGGTCTCCAAGCTCGGCCTTGAGCACGTCGTCATCACCTCCGTCGATCGCGACGATCTTGCCGACGGAGGCGCGCAGCATTTCGCCGACGTGATCCACGCCATCCGCGCGAAGTCTCCCGGCACGACGATCGAGATCCTCACGCCGGATTTCCTGCGCAAGGACGGGGCCTTGGAGCTTGTCGTCGCTGCACGGCCCGACGTGTTCAACCACAATCTCGAGACGGTTCCTTCGAAATATCTTAAGGTGCGCCCCGGCGCGCGCTATTTCCATTCCATACGTCTGTTGCAGCGTGTGAAGGAGATCGATCCGACCATCTTCACGAAATCCGGCATCATGGTCGGGCTCGGGGAGGAGCGGAACGAGGTGCTCCAGCTGATGGACGACCTGCGTTCGGCGGATGTCGATTTTCTGACGATCGGGCAATACCTTGCGCCGACCCGCAAACATCACCCGGTGATCCGGTACGTGACGCCGGACGAGTTCAAGGCTTACGCGACTACGGCCAACGCCAAGGGATTCCTGCTGGTTTCGTCGTCGCCGCTGACGCGCTCCTCACATCACGCAGGCGATGATTTCGCAAAGCTGAAAGCCGCCCGCGTGGCCCGGCTCGGCGTCTGAAGCGCGCCCGCGATGCCCTCGTTCCATACAGTCAAATCCGTCGCGTTCTCGCCAAGGCAGATGTTCGATCTCGTGGCCGATGTCGAGAAATACCCTGAATTCGTACCGCTTTGCGAGAGTTTGCGGGTTCGCCGTCGCAGCGCGAGCGGGGAGGGGGTGGAGACGCTGGTGGCCGATATGAGCGTCGGTTACCGCGCGATCAAGGAAACCTTCGCCACGCGCGTGATGCTCGACAAGGCGCGCTTGCGCATCGACGTGGAATACATCGACGGGCCGTTCCGGTTTCTCGAAAACCGCTGGCGCTTCATCGAGGCCCGAAACGGCGGCTGCGACGTCGATTTCCACATCGCCTACGAATTCCGCAACCGGGCGCTCGGCATGCTGATGGGGGCGATGTTTGACCGCGCCTTCCGGATGTTCACGAACGCCTTCGAGGAGCGCGCAAAGCGCGTCTACGCTTCGCCCGAAGCGTGAGAAAGCGCCCCTTCGAGCATCGCGAGCGCGTCGTCGATCGTCGCCGCGCGCACGCCCGAGCGGCCGATGTCGCCGTATCGTCTCTCAAGATGGGCGGTCTCCGCGCCGCGCCGTGCGCAGGCGAGATGCACGAGGCCAACGGGCTTTGCGGCGCTGCCGCCGCCGGGACCGGCCACGCCGCTCACCGCGACGGCGACATGGGCGCGCGAGCGTGACAATGCGCTCTCCGCCATGGCGCGCACGACCGCCTCGCTGACCGCGCCCTCGGCGGAGATGAGCGACGCCGGAACGCCAAGCATCTCAGCCTTCGCTTCGTTCGAATAGGTCACGAACCCCCGATCCACGACGCGCGACGAGCCGGCGATTTCGGTGAGCAGGCTGGCGATGAGGCCGCCCGTGCAGGATTCCGCCGTCACGATCATCAGGCCCCGCGCTGCGTAAGCGTCAAGGAGGGCGGCGGCGCGGCGTTCCCGGTCTTCTCCGAACATGGCGTCAGCTCCTGCGCGGCAGGCGGATGGTGGCCGCCGCCTGAGCGGCGACGCCTTCGCGCCGCCCGGTGAATCCGAGTTTCTCCGTCGTCGTCGCCTTGATCGAGACATCCTCGACGGAGATTCCGGCTATTTCGGCGATGCGCTCCCGGATGGCCTCGCGATGGCGCCCGATGCGCGGCTCCTCGGCCAGCACGGTGACGTCGAGAAGATCGATCATGCCGCCGCGGGTCCGCACCTTCTCGACCGCGTAGGCCAGAAACCGATCGGACGACGCGCCGCGCCATTGCGGATCGCTCGGGGGGAAATGCGTGCCGATGTCGCCGTCGGCCAGCGCGCCGAGTATCGCGTCCGTCAGCGCGTGCAGCACGACGTCGCCGTCGGAATGCGCCACGACGCCGCGATCATGCGAGATCGCGACGCCGCCCAGCATGACGTGATCGCCGGGACCGAAGGCGTGCACGTCGAAGCCCGTTCCGACGCGCGTGACGAGGTTATCCGACATGACGGGTGCTCCGATCGCCTCGTTCCGTTCACGCTCCGAGAAGTCCTTTTCGTGCGTGAGCTTGATGTTCGCGGGATCGCCGGGGAAAACCATGACCGGCATGCCCGCCCATTCGACGAGCGCGCCGTCGTCCGTGAAATCCTCCCGCCTGGCGGCGAGCGCCTGCTCGTGCGCAGAGCGTAGCGCCGCGAGGCGGAACGACTGGGGCGTCTGGACCGCCCGCAGGGCGTCGCGCGGCGGCGTCTCGACGACGAGGCCGTCCGGATCGATCCGTTTGATCGTGTCGACGACGCCTACTCCGGGGATCGCCGCATCGCGCCCGTCGAGCGCGGCGCAGGCCGCGGAGATCAGCGCGCCGGTGACGAAGGGACGCGCCGCGTCGTGGACGAGCACCTTGTCGAACCGGGCGAGGTCGAGCGCGGCGAGCCCCGCGCGCACCGAGGACTGGCGCGTCGCGCCGCCGAAGGCCGGCGCAAGAAGCTTGCCGCCGACTTGCTGGGACGCTTCGTCCACAGCGGTTTGGTAGAGATCCGCGTCGTCAGGGTGGATCGCGACGACGATCGCGTCGATTTCGGCGGCTGTCCCGAATGCGTCGAGGGTGCGCGTGAGCACCATGCGGCCGCGAATCGTACGATATTGCTTTGGAAGTCCGTCCCCGGCGCGCGATCCACGGCCGGCCGCGACGATGATGGCGGCGATAGGCATTGCATCCCCGATCATTGATCGATCCGGGTGATAGACCGGTGCGGACGATCTGGCAAACGGGCGCCCGATCAAGCGCATTGCACTATTTTAAGGCTCGTCTATTTATTGAGCATTGATGTAGAGTGAACGCGAACAAAGCGAGCCTCCACCTTGCAGATCGGTCGACTCCAGATTGCGGGACGCGTGGCGCTGGCGCCGATGTCCGGCGTAACGGATATCCATATGCGCAGGATCGCGGCGCGTTTCGGCGCGGCGATGGTCGTCTCGGAGATGGTCGCGTCCGACGCCTATGTGCAGGGCTTCGAGCAGGCGCGCCTGCGCGCCGAGGGCGAGGGGCTGCATCCGCATATTGTGCAACTGGCCGGCTGCCGCGCCGGGTGGATGGCGGAGGCGGCCAAGCTCGCCGAAGATACCGGCGCCGACATCGTCGACATCAACATGGGCTGTCCCGCGAAACACGTGGCGGGGGGCATGGCGGGCTCCGCGCTGATGCGCGATCTCGATCACGCCTGCGCCTTGATCGACGCGGTCGTCAAGGCGGTCTCGCGGCCGGTCACCGTGAAGATGCGGCTCGGCTGGGATCACTCCAGCCTCAACGCGCCCGAACTCGCGCGGCGCGCGCAGGATCTCGGGGTGGCTGCGATCACGGTGCACGGGCGAACGCGTCAGCAATTCTACAAGGGCGTCGCCGACTGGAAAGCGATCGCCGCCGTGCGCGAGGCGATCACGATCCCTTTGATCGCGAACGGCGACATCGCCGACGCCGACGATGCGCGCCAATGCCTCGAACATTCCGGCGCCGACGCGGTCATGGTCGGGCGCGCCACGCTCGGCAAGCCTTGGCTGATCGCGCAGATCGAGGCCGAACTTTCCGACTCTCGATGGAGCGAGCCAACTATTTTGGTGAAAAGTGAAGCGATGACAGAGCACTACGACGGTTTGCTCAGTCTATATGGAGCCCGCATCGCCGTCAGGCATGCGCGCAAACATCTCGCGGCCTTCGCCGATCACGCGGCGGAGACAGGTCATCCTCTCGCCCCCGAGCAGCGTCAGGCGCTCGTCACCAGCGAGGATCCCGCCGTCGTCTTCGGATTGCTGCGCCGGATCGGCGCGTCGGGCGTAGGGGTGGCCGCATGACTCAGCCTACCTCCGATGCGGTGATGAACGCCTTGCCTCTACCGGTCATGACGATCGGACGGGACAACGCCATTCTTCAGGCGAACTCCGCCGCGGAGGCCTTTCTCGATACGAGCGAACGGGTTCTCATCAAGAAGACTCTCAATGACTTCCTTCCGTTCGGCTCGCCCGTTCTGGCGCTGATTGACGACGTCCGCACGCGCGGCGCGAGCGTCAGCGAGTATCGTGTCGATATCGGCGGGCCGAGGCTGGGACTGGAGCGGATCGTCGATGCTTTTGCGAACCCGCTTGCGGACGATTCGGAGAGCGTCGTCTTGATGCTTCAGGAACGGACCATCGCCGACAAGATGAACCGGCAGCTCACGCACCGCACGGCCGCGCGCTCCGTCACGGCGCTCGGCGCGATGCTCGCCCACGAGATCAAGAACCCGCTTTCAGGCATCCGGGGCGCCGCGCAGCTTCTCGAGCATGCCGCTTCGTCGGAGGACCGGCAGCTGACCCGGCTCATCTGCGACGAGGCGGACCGGATCGTGAAGCTGGTGGAGCGTGTGGAGCTGTTCGGCGATTCAGGTCCGGTCGATCGCGGTCCCATCAACATCCACGTGATCCTCGATCACGTGAAGCGGCTCGGACAATCCGGGTTCGCGCGGCATGTGCGCATCGTCGAGAACTATGACCCGTCTTTGCCCCCGATCTACGGAAATCGCGATCAGCTCGTCCAGATTTTCATCAACCTGCTCAAGAATGCGGCGGAAGCGATCGGGCCCGACGCGCTCGAAGGCGAAATCGTTCTCTCGACCGCCTTCAGAACCGGCATGCGTTTACAGGCCCGGGGCTCGAGCGAACGCATCTCGTTGCCTATAGAGGTGGCCGTGCGCGACAACGGGCCGGGCATCCCCGACGAATTCATTTCCGAGATGTTCGATCCCTTCGTCACGACGAAAGAGAACGGCAGTGGCCTCGGACTTGCTTTGGTCGCCAAGATCGTCGGGGATCACGGCGGCATTGTCGAATGCGATCCCGCGCCCCGGCGAACGACGTTTCGGGTGATGCTGCCGATGTTCAGCGAAAAGACCGCAGTGCAATCGAGTACGGACGACGTCTCGAATGAAACGTCAGTGAAGGATTGAGCCATTCCCATGCCCAGCGGAAACATTCTGCTCGCCGACGACGACGCCGCCATCCGCACAGTATTGAACCAGGCGCTCTCGCGCGCGGGTTATGAGGTCAGATCGACCGGAAACGCCTCGACGCTCTGGCGCTGGGTTTCCCAGGGCGACGGCGATCTCGTCATCACCGACGTCGTGATGCCCGACGAGAACGCCTTCGATCTGCTGCCGCGCATCAAGCGGATGCGTCCGGACCTGCCGGTCATCGTCATGAGCGCTCAAAACACCTTCATGACGGCGATCAAGGCTTCGGAGCGCGGAGCTTACGAATATCTGCCAAAGCCCTTCGACCTCAAGGAGCTCGTCTCGATCGTCGGCCGGGCGCTCTCGCGTCCGCGCGGTCGCACGCCGGCTCTGGAAGGCGAGGGCGAGGATATCCCGCTCGTCGGGCGCTCCCCGGCGATGCAGGAGATCTACCGGGCGCTCGCGCGCCTGATGCCGACCGATCTCACCGTCATGATCACGGGCGAGTCGGGCACGGGCAAGGAACTCGTCGCGCGCGCGCTTCACGATTACGGCAAGCGCCGCACAGGGCCTTTCGTCGCGGTGAACATGGCGGCGATTCCGCGCGATCTGATCGAGTCGGAGCTGTTCGGGCACGAGAAGGGCGCCTTCACCGGAGCGACGCAGCGCAGCGCCGGCCGCTTCGAGCAGGCTGAGGGCGGCACGCTGTTTCTCGACGAGATCGGCGATATGCCGATGGAGGCGCAGACTCGCCTGCTGCGCGTTCTCCAGCAGGGCGAATACACCACCATCGGCGGCCGCACGCCGATCAGGACGAATGTGCGCATTATCGCTGCGACGAACAAGGACCTGCGGATCGCGATTCATCAGGGGCTTTTCCGCGAGGATCTCTATTTCCGGCTCAACGTCGTTCCGTTGCGTCTCCCGCCCCTGCGTGAGCGCATCGAGGACATTCCGGACCTGATGCGGCACTTCTTCTCGATAATCGAGAAGGAGGGATTGGCGCGCAAGCAGATCGACGCGGAAGCAATGGACCGGCTCAAGCGTTATCGCTGGCCGGGAAACGTGCGCGAACTCGAAAATCTGGTGCGTCGCCTCGCTGCGCTCTACCCGCAGGACACCATCACGGGGCCGATCATCGAAGGCGAACTCGACGTACGGCCAATCGAGAGCGGAATCACCGCCTCGCAAGTGCCGCAACAGGAGTCGGAGACCCTGTCCGAATCCGTCGAGCGCCACCTGAACGACTATTTCCGCCAGTTCCGCGACGGGTTGCCGCCGCCGGGCCTCTATCATCGCATCTTGCGGGATATAGAGGGGCCGTTGATCGGCGCGGCGCTTGCGGCGACGCGCGGCAACCAGATCCGCGCGGCGGAGTTGCTGGGACTGAACCGGAACACCCTGCGCAAGAAGGTGCGCGATCTCGATCTGCCGGTGATCCGCACATCGCGCTGAGGAACGATCTCGCATAGCGGCGAATCGCGGTGTATTACTTTCGCCACACTGTTGTGTCCCTGCATCGACGGTGAGACGGCCGGTTCGGCCGATCCTGCGCGCGAGGCTGATTTGAACGAAACGCCAGGGAAGATGAAGGCGCGCACCAAGCCTGTCGGGTCGGACGGTTTGGGCAGCTTCGGTCTGTCCGTCGTGGTCGCCGCCTTGCTGTCGGCTCTCACGAGCTTCCTTGTGCTGGGCGGCCTCACGCCAATCGAGCCGAGCCGTGACGCGCTGATCATAGCGATGGCGGTCAACGCGGTCCTTATCTCGACGCTGATCTATCTCGTCGCGAAGCAGGCCTACAGGCTCTACAGGGCGCGCCGGGCGGAAGTCGCCGGAACGCGGCTGCATGTCCGATTCGTGATCATCTTCTCGGCCATCGCGACCGTCCCCGTAATTGTCGTAGCCCTCATTGCTTCGGTTTCTCTCTCGCGCGGCCTCGATCCCTGGTTCAGCGGTTGGATCAACACACTGATGCACAGCACGGTCGAGATCGCGCACGCCTATCGCGAGCTTCAATGCCGCACGCTCGCGCGCGAGACGACGCTCATGGCGGCGGACCTCGATCGCGCGCGCATTCTCTACGACGCCGATCGCGCCGTATTCCGGGAATTCATGCATTCCCGCTCCGTGTTCCTCGGCTTTCCCGTCGCGATGCTCGTCGAGCCCAATGGCGACATCGTCGAGCGCATTGAAAACATGCCGCTGGAGAATTTCACGACCCCGACGGCCGAGGACCTGGCGCAGGCCGACGCGCGCGACGCGCTCTGCCTCGTGCCGGCCCAGGGCGAACTGCTTCATGCGATTCTCAGCCTGCCTGCGCATGACGGACGCGTCCTCGTCGTGACGCGGCTGGTGGACCGAAGAGCGCTCGACTTTCCGGAGGAGGCGGAAGCCGGGATCGCCTATTATCGGGTGCTTGAGCAGGTCAGCGCCGGGATGCAGATCGCGCTCGGCGCGATGTTCGCCATCGTCGCGGTGATCATCTTCCTTTCGGCCGTCTGGTTCGGCTTCAGCTACGCCAACGCGCTCGTCGGCCCGATCAGGCGGCTCATCAACGCGACACAGCAGGTCGCAACGGGGAATTTCTACGTCCAGGTGCCGATTCGAAAGGCCGAAGGCGATCTCGCCTCGCTCAGCGAGACCTTCAACCAGATGACCGGCGAGCTCAGACGCCAGCACGACGGCCTTACCGCCGCGAGCGATCTCATCGATCGTCGTCGACGTTTCACGGAAGCGGTTCTTTCGGGCGTCTCGGCCGGCGTCATCGGCATCGATTCGCGTGGTCGCGTCACGATCGCGAACCCGACCGCCGCCCGCGCCTTTGGGCTCGAGGAGAACGATATCGTCGACGCCGAGGCCAGCGAGGCGCTGCCCGAACTCGCGCCGCTGATCGCCGAGGCGTTCGAGGCGCGCCAGAAGGCGATGCAGAACCAGATCATCGTGACGCGCCGGGGGCGCGAGCGAATCCTCAACGTGCGGCTTACGCGCGAACAGGCGCGCGGCGAGGACAAGGGCATCGTGATCACGCTCGACGACATCACGGATCTCGTCACCGCGCAGCGCACATCCGCCTGGGCGGACGTTGCGCGCCGCATCGCGCACGAGATCAAGAATCCGCTCACGCCGATCCAGTTGTCCGCGGAGCGCATCCGCCGCAAGTACGGAAAGGTCATCACGACCGATCGCGAGGTCTTCGACCAGTGCACCGACACGATTGTCAGGCAGGTCGACGACATCAAGCGCATGGTCGACGAGTTCTCGTCGTTCGCCCGGATGCCCAAGCCGAGGATCAGTTCGGAAGACCTCGCCGATACGGTGCGGCAGATCGTCTTCATGATGCGCATCGGCTACCCCGACATCGCCATCGAGGATGACGCCCCGCGTGAACCCGTGACTGCGTTGTTCGATCGCCGTCTCATCGCGCAGGCCCTGACCAATATCATCAAGAACGCGGCGGAGGCCATCGCCGCCAGCCCCGACGCCGTCCGGGAAGGGGGGCGTATACAGGTGCGCTTGCGCGTCGAGGAGGGCGGCCTCGTCGTGATCGAGATCGACGACAACGGCAAGGGTTTTCCGGTCGAGAACAGGGCGCGCCTCCTCGAGCCGTATATGACGAGTCGCGACGGGGGGACGGGGCTGGGGCTCGCCATTGTCGGCAAGATCGTCGAGGAGCACGGCGGCGGGATTGACCTTCTCGATAATCCGGCAGGACGCGGCGCACGCGTCAGGCTGTGGTTCCCGACGTCACAGACGAAAGCCGAAGGCAACGCCGCCGCGCGAAGCGACGGTCGAGCGGATGCAGGAGTGACATGAGCGCCGACATTCTCATCGTCGATGACGAGGCCGATATTCGCGACCTTGTTGCGGGCATCCTCGAAGACGAGGGGCACCGGACACGCACGGCCGGTTCCGCGGACGAAGCGCTCGCGGTCATCGAATCGCGCAGGCCCCATCTCGTGTTTCTCGACATCTGGCTACAGGGCAGTCGGCTCGACGGCCTGCAGGTGCTGGAGGTCGTCAAGAAGCAGCACGAGGATCTGCCGGTCGTGATGATCTCGGGCCACGGCAACGTTGAGACCGCCGTCTCCGCAATCAAGCTCGGCGCCTACGACTTCATCGAGAAGCCGTTCAAGTCCGATCGCCTGCTCCTCGTCGCGGACCGGGCGCTCGAAGCCTCGCGTCTCAAGCGCGAGGTCCGTGACCTGAAATCGCGATCCATCCAGGCGAGCCGCATCGCGGGCAGATCGGCAGTGATCGGCCAGCTTCGTCAGACGATCGAACGGGTTTCGCCAACGAACGCCCGCGTCCTCGTGACCGGGGCGCCGGGATCCGGCAAGGAACTCGTCGCGCGCACGATTCACGCCATGTCGGCCCGGTCGAACGGCCCCTTCATCGTCATCAACGCGGCGACGATCACGCCCGACAACATGGAGGCCGAGCTTTTCGGAGTGGAGACCGGGGAGGGCCGCGAGCGCCGTGTCGGGGCGCTCGAGGAGGCGCATGGCGGCACGCTCTACATCGACGAGATCGCGGATATGCCGCGCGAGACGCAGAACCGGATCCTGCGCGTCCTCGTCGAGCAGAACTTTCAGCGCGTCGGCGGCTCGACGCGCGTACATGTCGACGTCCGGATCGTTTCCTCGTCGAGTCGCGATCTCCAGGTCGAGATCGCAGAGAGCCGGTTGCGGCAGGATCTGTTCCATCGGCTGAGCGTGGTGCCGATCCGCGTGCCGTCCCTCTCCGAACGCAGAGAGGACGTGCCCGAGCTGATCGAATTCTTCATGGACCAGATCTCCGCCGCGACCGGTCTCGTGAAGCGCCGGATCGGCGACGACGCCATGGCGGTTCTGCAGTCTCACGACTGGCCGGGCAACGTCCGCCAGTTGCGCAACAACGTCGAGCGTTTGATGATCCTCGCGATCGGAGACGCCGATGACGAGATCACTGCCGAAATGCTGCCGAGCGAGATCGGCGCTATGGTTCCCACTACGCCGAACGGCGCTGGAGGCGAGCGCCTGATGAGCCTGCCGCTTCGCGAGGCGCGCGAGATTTTCGAGCGGGAATATCTGATGGCGCAGATCGCGCGGTTCAGCGGAAACATTTCGCGCACGGCCGAGTTCATCGGCATGGAGCGCTCCGCGCTTCACCGCAAGCTCAAGTCGCTGGGGGTCAATGCGTGACGTTGGGCCCAAAGCGCTGACGCGCCGCATAAAAATCGCGAATTGGCCGAGATAGGGTCTTGCCTAACCCCTCCCTACGCACTGTAAATAGGAACGCTGGTCCAGGGCCATCCCAGAATGGTCGATTTATACTTGGATCCCTTGACGACCAAGGGCCGGCGGCGACAGGGGAGCGAGGCGAACTCATGGCGGGCGAACGCGCGCAAAACTTGCAGGACACGTTCCTGAATCATGTTCGGAAGAACAAAGTCCCATTGACGATTTTCCTCGTGAACGGCGTGAAGCTTCAGGGCGTCGTGACTTGGTTCGACAATTTCTGCGTGCTCTTGCGCAGGGACGGCCATTCTCAGCTCGTCTACAAACACGCGATCTCGACGATCATGCCCGGACAGCCGATCCAGCTCTTCGATCAGGCCGATGACGGGGGAGACAGGGCTTGACGCGTGTCGTCACCTGAGCCGGGCCATGGCGCCGGCTTCTCGACGGAGCCGGAGTACGACGTCGCCGCAGGGACGCCTGCGCTCGTCATCGGGCCATATCTCACCCAGCAGCGCAGCGGCCGCGACGCCGCACAGCCGAACGACACGAACGAGGCTTCACGGCCGCCGTCCGCGCGGTTGGAGGAGGCTGTCGGTCTTGCGGCGGCGATCGATCTGAACGTCGTCGAGGCGCGCCTTGCGATGATATCCTCGCCACGCCCTTCGACCTACCTGGGCAAGGGAAAGGTCGACGAGATCAAGGAATTCGTCGAGGAGCATGAAATCAAGCTCGTCGTCATGGACTGCGCCCTGAGCCCGGTCCAGCAGCGCAATCTCGAACGCGCCTTCGGCGCAAAGGTCATCGACCGCACTGGCCTTATCCTCGAAATCTTCGGCCGCCGCGCCCGCACGAGCGAAGGCTCGCTACAGGTTGAACTGGCGCATCTGGCCTATCAGAAGAGCCGGCTCGTGCGGTCCTGGACGCATCTTGAGCGCCAGCGCGGCGGCTTCGGTTTTCTCGGCGGCCCGGGCGAAACACAGATCGAGGCGGACCGGCGTCTCATTCAGGAGCGCATGACGCGCATCGAGAGGGATCTCGCCGGCGTGACGCGCACGCGCGGCCTGCACAGGGCGAGCCGCCGTCGCGTTCCCTATCCGATCGTCGCTTTCGTCGGCTACACCAACGCCGGGAAGTCGACCCTGTTCAACAGGATGACGAAGGCCAAAGTGCTGGCGCAGGACATGCTATTTGCGACCCTCGACCCGACATCGCGGGCGATCGGCCTTCCTCACGGCGAAAAGGCGATCCTTTCCGACACGGTCGGCTTCATCTCGGATCTGCCGACCATGCTCGTCGCCGCCTTCCGCGCGACGCTGGAGGACGTGATCGAGGCCGACATCCTGCTGCATGTCCGCGACGTTTCACATGGCGAAACCGCCGCGCAGGCCGCCGACGTCGAGACGGTGCTGCGCGAACTCGACATCGATCCCGACGACGCCGGGCGGATCATTGAGGTCTGGAACAAGTCCGACCTCCTCGTCGGCGAGGAGCGCGAGCGCCTTGCAGCCCAGATCGCCCGTATGGCGCCCGAAAGCCGTCCCGCGCTCGTCTCGGCCTTGTCGGGGGAGGGTGTGGACGACCTTCTGCTTTTGATCGAGGAACACATCGCGCGCGGTCGCCCGAGCTATCACATCCTGCTCGATCCGTCGGACGGTAAGGGGCTCAACTGGCTTTACGAAAACGCCGAAGTGCTCGGGCGGGATGACCGCGACGAAGCGCTCGCCCTGCGTGTCCGGATCGCCAACGAGAAAGAACCGCGACTTCTCCGGCGCTTTCCGAAAGCGCGTCGCTTGCGCAACTGATCAATTCTTCTCCGCCTGCTTCGCCTGAATCCAGATCGCCTCCATCTCGTCGAGGCTGGCGTCGGCCGGATCGCGGCCGGTTTGCGCGAGGCCGGTTTCGATCGCGCGGAAGCGGCGCATGAACTTCTCGTTCGCGCCGCGCAGGGCGGCTTCCGGATCGACGCCGTGATGGCGCGCGAGGTTGGCTGCGGCGAAAAGCAGATCGCCGATCTCGTCCGCCAGGCGCTTTGGATCGCCTCCGTCCGCCGCCTCCTCGACCTCCGCGAGCTCCTCCCGGACCTTGGCGACGACCTGCGCCGCGTCGGGCCAGTCGAAGCCGACCGTCGCCGCGCGACGGGTGAGCTTGTCTGCCCGCGCGAGCGCGGGCAGTCCGGCGGGCACGTCGTCGAGCAGGCCCGGCCGCTCCTCGTTCCCGCGCCTTGCGCGCCGCTCGGCCTTTTCGGCCTGTTTGATCTCGCTCCAGACCCGCCGGATCGCTTCTGGGCCGAGCGCGCCAGAGTCGCCGAAGACGTGCGGGTGCCGGCGGATCAGCTTCCGCGTGATCGCCTCGACGACGCCGCCGAAATCGAAGGCCCCGGCTTCCTCCGCGATGCGCGCGTGAAAGACGACCTGGAGCAACAGGTCGCCGAGTTCCTCGCGCAGGTCTTCGAGGTCGTTCCGGCTGATCGCCTCTGCGACCTCGTGCGCCTCTTCGATCGTGTAGGGCGCGATGGTCGCAAAGGTCTGCCGTATGTCCCATGCGCATCCGGTCTCCGGATCGCGCAGCGCGGCCATGATTTCGAGCAGGCGGGCGATCTCGCGGGAGGGCTGCACGTCAATGGCTCCGCAGGCGGGGAGGGGGGATGCCCGCCGTCATGGTTCACCTGCTCTTAACGCGGGCGCCGACACATTGGAACAGTCCCGGAGGTTCGGGACGATTCGCGTGTCAGTATCGAGTAGCGAGTACCCGCCCATGCCCGAGATGCAAGCCTCCGCGACGATCGTCCGTTTTCCGGGAGGCCGACGCGGCGCCTCACCCTTCCGCGACCAGAAGTCTCTCATGGACGCCGTCTACGCCGCCGGCTCCATCCCCGTGAGCGCCGCCGACGTCGCAACGAAACGCATGGCCGCCCGCCTTCAGATCCTCGGATTCTTCGACGTGAGCGAAGTCGGCGGCGACGGTTCGCTGCGCGCCTTGCGTCCGTCCGAGACCATGCGCGCCGAAGAGGCGCGGCCTTGGCGCATCGCGCGACCCTCCTACGCGAGAGAAGCGCCCGGCGGCGGGCATCATTTCGCCGGCTGACGCTTGGCGGCGCTCCGGCCGCGTTAGAGCAGCACGCTTGAACCTGAAGAGCCCGCGTTCGATAAAGCGAACGCGGGCTTTTGCTTGCCCGGGCGAATATTAGGAAATTTATCCGCGCCGCATTTTAGGCTCCTTGCGACGATGCAAGGGCGCGCGCTGGCGGCCCACCGCTGTGGGCCCGCAGGCGATTTGTTCCATGCCGAATCGGAATAAGATGGGATTACGGCAATTTGTCGCAAAATCGCCGCCTCACGGCCGGAAACGGCCCAAGGTCTCGCCACATGCACATCGGAGAGGAGCGGGGGCTGACAGCTTCAAGAACCGGATGGAAGAATGACGATCATTCAAATGATGCGAGCCGGCGCGCTCGCGGTCGTGATGGCTGGGTCGATCGGCCTCGCGCTGGACGTTTCTCAAGCTCAGGAAAGGCCCGTCGCGGGTAAGACGATTAATGGGCCGGCGTCGTGGTACGGCGGCAAGTTCCATGGCCGCAAAACGGCCAATGGCGAGCGCTACAACATGAACGAGATGACCGCCGCCCATAAGACGCTGCCTTTCGGCACGAAGGTGCGCGTCACGAACCAGCGAAACGGCCGCTCGGTCATCGTCCGGATCAACGATCGCGGGCCGTTCGTCGGCAATCGGGTGATCGACCTGTCGCGGGGCGCCGCCGCCGTGATCGACATGATCCAGACGGGCGTCGTGCCTGTTCGGATCGACCTCCTTTGAGGCCCTTTAGAGCCTCACGCCGTGCAGATCGTATTCATCGGCGCGCTCGACGCGCACCTTGACGATCTCGCCGGGCGCCAGACCGGGATCGGCGGCGACATAGACCGCGCCGTCGATCTCGGGGGCGTCCCAGACAGAGCGGCCCGTCGCGACGCTCGGCCCCACCTCGTCGATCATCACGTCGATCGTCCTGCCCACGCGGCGCTGGAGAAGGCGCGCGCTGATCTCCTGCTGGGCCGCCATAAAACGGCGCCAGCGCTCTTCCTTGACCTCTTCCGTTACGGCGCCGTCGATCGCATTGGCGGGCGCGCCGGCGACCGCTTCATATTTGAAACAGCCGACGCGCTCGAGCTCGGCTTCCTCCAGCCAGTCCAGCAGGAACTCGAAATCTTCCTCCGTCTCGCCGGGGAAGCCGACGATGAAGGTCGAGCGGATCGCGAGATCGGGGCAGATTTCGCGCCAGGCCCGGATGCGGTCGAGCGTCTTGGCCTGGTTGCCGGGCCGCTTCATGGCCTTCAGGACCTTCGGGGAGGCGTGCTGGAAGGGAATGTCGAGATAGGGGAGGATCCTGCCCTCCGCCATCAGCGGGATCACCGCATCGACATGCGGGTAGGGGTAGACGTAATGCAGGCGCACCCATGCGCCGAGCGTGCCGAGTTCGCGCGCAAGATCGAGGAATCGCGTGCGCACCTCTCCTTCGCGCCACCGACTCGGCGCGTATTTCACGTCGACGCCGTAAGCGCTCGTGTCCTGCGAGATGACGAGAAGCTCCTTCACGCCCGCCTTGACGAGCTTCTCGGCCTCTCGCAGCACCTCGCCGGCGGGGCGGCTGACGAGATCGCCGCGCAGTTTCGGGATGATGCAGAACGAGCAGCGGTTGTTGCAGCCCTCTGAAATCTTCAGGTAGGCGTAGTGGCGCGGCGTGAGCTTCACGCCCTGCGGCGGCACGAGATCGAGGAACGGCTCGTGCGCCGGAGGCGAGGCCTCGTTCACGGCGGAAATGACGCTCTCGTAAGCCTGAGGGCCGGTGATCGCCAGAACGTCGGGAAACTGGTCCATGATCGGTCCGGGCTCGGCGCCCATACAGCCCGTCACGATCACCCGGCCGTTCTCCGCCATGGCCTCGCCGATCGCCTCCAGCGATTCCGCCTTGGCGCTGTCGAGAAAGCCGCAGGTGTTGACGATGACGAGATCGGCGCCGTCATGCTCGCGGGTTAGCTGGTAGCCCTGCGCGCGCAACTGCGTGATGATCCGCTCGGAATCGACCAGCGCCTTCGGACAGCCGAGAGAGACGAACGAAATCTTGGGCGCGGGAGCGTTCATGCGGCTTTCCGGGTTTCGGGGCGCGGCGCTGTTTCGTCTTCGCCGTCAGCGGCCCGCGATATCGCGAAACGCGTTTTGGCGCAACACAATGGGGCCCATGC
>REDO01000141.1 GCA_007693435.1 Salinarimonadaceae bacterium
CGGCACACACTTCACCGAGCCGACAGGCGACGGTTGGACGCCCGAGGACATCAAGGAGATGCTCGCGCGCGACGAGCTCTTCCGGTGCCACTCCTTCGAGCTCGCCTGCGCGGAGCTCGACATCCAGCATCGGCTCACCAAGCCACGGCATCCCTGGACCAACGGCCAAGTCGAGCGCATGAACCGCACCATCAAGGAGGCGACCGTCAAGCGCTTCCACTACGACAACCACGACCAGCTTCGACAGCACCTCGCCGACTTCGTCGCCGCCTACAATTACGGCCGGCGCCTCAAAACCCTGAAGGGCCTCACCCCATACGAGTTCATCTGCAAGCAATGGGCTGCCGAGCCAACGCGCTTCCGGCTCGATCCGCTCCACCAAATGCCGGGACTAAACATCTAGCCAGCGCTCTCAGGCTCTCTTGACTATGCTGTATCGCTCGACGGACCGCCGCTGTCGTTGTGGCGCTCCCATGGTGAACTTGGCCCATAGCGCGTCCCTCCACTCGCGGGACAAGAATGCACCATCAAACCCCGGGATCAAACATCTAGCGAGGACTAAAACGTCAACGCTGCGAGACATTCAGCAACCGGGTTAGCTCCTCGCGCGTCGAGCGCCCAATCGAATCCGCTTCTCGGTAATCCACAAACTGGTTCGGACCCTGATACACCTCCATACCCGTCTCGGTGACGATGATATCGCCGCGCCGCAGGGTATCGTCGTTGCGGGCGGCTTCGACCGGAGAAGTGTCGTTCGAGCGGCGGCAGGTGCAGCCATTGACGAGCTTCTCGCGATGCATGAAAGCGATCTCCAGTTCGCCATAGCGCCGCGAGTCGCCTGTCGTGCGCGCGTCTTCGATTTCCTCGCCCGGGCGCGTGGAGTAGAGCGCGGTTTTCGCCCCCGGGCAGCCAGCGCTGCAGGCGGCACGGCGGCCTTCCTCTGCCTTGTTTTGCATTCCGTCGAGAGGAAAGAAGTAGCCGTCGCAGGTTCGCACGCAGTAACTTCTGGCAAGCGGACCGATCGACCGCAAGTTATCCCGATCGGGCTGTTGTGTCTGGCCCGGCTGACGACTGCTTTGCTTCGGCGGACGACTGCTTTGCTGGCGATTGCTGTCCGTCTGCCGGAGTCCCCCGGCAGGGCAGGCCCAGTAGCGACCGGTCACATCGCTGCGGATGACGCAGCCTCGTGCAGTCATTTCTGCCGTCTGGCGCGCCGACTGTGCATGCACCGGGGAGGCCGCAGAGGCGCCGGCAATGAAAAGCGTCAGGAGCCCGAATATTCTCCATCCCGTCATCGGCGCGCACTCCCCGGTTCACGACCTGCGTCGTTCGAGGTAACGCGCGGCCAGGGCGGCAGTTCCGAAAGCTTTCAGCTTGGGCAACGGGCTAACGGCGTAGCTGGCGGATATCGTAATGCTCTAACGGCTGTTCAGCGCGACTTCCGCAGCCTCATCCCTGCCCCGCCCCCGTTTTCGGGGAAGAATTCGACCCCTGCCGCTTCCAAGGCTCGGCGAATCGCTTCCACGCTAACCGGCTGAGCCGCAAGCTTTCCGCTTTGTGGCTCCAGCCTCATTCTTGGGGCAGCGGCATAGCGGGAGCCTGTCACAAGGAGGATCGGCGGACACATGGCGGACACAAATAAATCGATCGCTTCCGAACAATGCCGAATGAGGTGTAAGCAGTTGAAATATCTTGTGAGCGACCCGAGACATAGGTGACAGTTTGTACCGGACACATGGGTAACACTTTTGGCTTTTTTGCCGGAGGTGTTGATGCCGTGGAGAGAGTGTTCGGTGATGGAGGAACGACTTCGCTTCTTGGCTCGCCTTCTCGAAGGCGAGGGGATGAGCGAGCTTTGCCGGGAGTTCGGCATTTCGCGCAAGACCGGCTACAAGATCTTCAATCGCTACAAGGATGACGGGCTGGAGGCGCTGTCGGATCGCTCGCGGCGCCCCGTGCGCTACGCCAACCAGTTGCCCGACCCGATCGAGCGGCTGATCGTTGCGAGCAAGCGGGAGAAGCCGCATTGGGGCGCGCGCAAGATCCGCGAGCTTCTGGTGCGCCGGCTGGCCGGGGATGTCCGCATCCCGTCGATCAGCACGGTTCATGCGGTGCTCGACCGCCGCGGTCTCGTCAAACGCGCCCGTCAGAGGCGGCGCTGCAAGGCCGAGGGGACGCAGCTCTCGTCGGCCGTGGCGGCCAACGATCTCTGGTGCGCCGATTTCAAGGGCGAGTTCAAGCTCGGCAATGGCCGCTACTGTCACCCCCTGACGGTGACCGATCAGGCCTCGCGCATGATCCTGGCTTGCGAAGCCCTCGAGTCGACGCGGGAACAGCCGGTCGTCGAGGCCTTCCTGCGGCTGTTCAGGGAGTACGGCCTCCCCGGCGCCGTCAGAAGCGACAATGGGCTGCCCTTCGCCAGCCCCAACGGCCTGTACAACCTGTCGAAGCTCTCCGTATTCTGGCTCAGGCTCGGCATCGCCATCGAGCGCATTAGGCCGGGCCATCCGCACGAGAACGGCCGCCATGAGCGCATGCATCGCACCTTGAAGCAGGAAACCACGCGGCCGCCGGGACAAAACACCTTGCAGCAACAGGACCGGTTCGACCGCTTCGTCAACGAATTCAACACCGAGCGCCCCCATGAAGCGCTCGCCATGAAGACGCCTGCGGAATGCTATGAACCGTCCCGGCGGAGCTACGAAGGCTTGCCGGATCTGGATTATCCATTCCATGATCGCGACGTCACCGTGACCGCGTGCGGGCGCATCTGCATGCACCGCAAGAAGATCAACGTCTCGACCGTGCTCGCAGGCTCGACGCTCGGGATAAAGGAGGTGGATGACGGCATCTGGCTCGTCAGCTTCATGCACTATGATCCGGGATATATCGACCGGGAACAGGGAACCCTGCAGACAATCGACAACCCGTTCGGCACGAGGTTGTCACCCATGTCTTAGGTACGTTCTGTCACCCATGTCTCCGGGCTGTACATTGGCTTTGTGGTGAGCGCGCAGGGATTCGAACCCTGGACCCACTGATTAAAAGTTACAGATAAGATTATATTTTTCAATAGGTTACGCCCCATCATCGTGAGACTTTGGCACAAAATCAGCAGTTTGTCTCACTTCGCTCAGCATCACATAGTCTCGCATGTGTTTCACCCCTTCTGCGACCAGGTGCGCCAGCTGGCCGGGGCGCAGGCGCATGTGGATGCAATCGTGCCCCTCGCCGTTCTGGAGGGGGATCACGAGCGTCGAGCCCTGGTCGTCTCTCACGAGCCACGGGCCTATGCGGGGGTCCGGTATCAGCATGGCCAAAAAAACGCCCGCCGAAGCGGGCAGTGGGTGGAAACAACGAAGGCATGATCACAATACGCCGATCCGCCAGCCGTTAACCGGCGGGCGGGGGCGTGAGGAATTTGACGATCCAGTTGCCCAGCACCGTCGCGATCGTCATCACGGTGGCGATAAATCCAGCGCCGACCAGGACGAAGTTGCGCTGCGCGCGCCATTCGCCGACCGTGACGCCGATGGGTTCGATGCGGCGCATCTTCTCCTCGAGCACGACAATGCGCTGCCGGTCGTCGGCCAGCTCTCGCCGGAAATCGTCGACGCGGGTGTGCAGGCGCGCCCGGCTCTCGCTGGCCTCGCGCGCCGCCGACTCGTGCGAGGTCTTGAGGGACGCGAGCATGCCGCGCAGCTCGCCGAGCTGGCTTTCCATTCCGCCACTCATCGCCGCCAGCACCCGGCCGAGACGCCCGTTTCGAAATGCCCTGCGAGACGCCGCTCGCCGTCGCGCGTGGTCGCCTCGACGCTGCGGAGATCGTCACGGAAGATCCTGCACGCATCGGCCCCGGTCACGCAGCCAGACGCCGCCAGCGTCATAGCAAGCGTCGACGCGAGCGCGAGCATCCTCGCTTTTTGCGGCCGCCCGTTCATTGGCTCTCTCCTGTGCGATGCGCTCGGCCGCCCGGCCTTCGATGCGCCCCTGCAGATATCCGCCGCCGTAGGCCAGCAGCGCGGCGACCGACGCGGCCGCGAGGATCCTGAGCGCCGTCACGTGCGCCACCCGAGGCGGCGCGCAGCGCGGTAGTACATCTCTGTCGCAAACGAGACGGCGAGCGAGACGAGCAGCAAGGCGAAGTCCACGATCGCCGGATCGGCCGCCAGCATATGCGCGAGATCGGGCGGGAGCAGGTGGCGGGCCACGAGCCAGCCGAGCAGCATCCCGACCGCGTATCGCACTACGATGCGCCCCGTCGGCGCGGCCTGCGACTGATTGAGATCACGCATCGCCCTGTTCCTCCATCGTATCGACGAATTCGCGCATGGCGTCGGCCGCCCCGTGTTTCGCCCCGGCGCGCGCAGCGAGGAACGCGGCGATCGCCACGAGCGCCAGCGTGGCGAGGCCGAAGGCGGCGATCGCCGTCCAGTCGATCGCGGCGGCCTGGTCAAAAGCGACGATGCCGGAGCCGCCGGCGCCCGCGCCGCTCGCGGCCGCGCCGCGGTTGTCGTTCGACGCCGTCTCGTCGAGCCGCGCGGCGTCCGCGAGGATCTCGGCCGGGGCCGCCTGCGCCAGCTGCAGGCCCTTGGCGCGGACAGACCCCACGCGCCGCCCCCAGCCGCGTCCGAATACCGACCAGGTCGAGAGGCCCTGCAGGAATTGCAGGCGGCGATCGGTGGCGCCCTGCACGAGGCGCGTCGCCGGCGCAGCCCTGACGGCGGCGAGCGTCTGCGGGCCGATCCTGCCGTCGACGTCCCGGCCGGTGAAGCCCACGGCCTGCTGCGTCCATCGTGCGCCGCGCGCGGGGCCGGAATTCACGGCCGCGTCGAACGTCACCAGGTCGACGCCGGACGGCAGCGCCGGCCCGCGCACGGGCTCCCAGTAATCGACGCGGTAGATGCGCTCGACCTCCGCGTCGGAAATGGCGCGCAGGTCCGCCTTGGTGGCGCCGGGGTGGTGCCGGCGAAAGGTCGCGAGGACAATGCCCTTCATCGTCGCGCCGCCCGGATCGGCGGGATGATCGCTCCAGCCGCCCTCGTGGGCGAGGGTTTCGTCGAGGACGGGCTTCGGCCAGTTCTTCGCCGCCATGATCAGGCTCCCGCGCTCACAACTTCGACCACCGCGTAAAGCTTTCAGCGAGCAGCGAATGGATCTCGGCCTCTGTCGCTTCCGGCTGCGCCGCCATCGCGGCGCCGATGAGCAGCGCATTATCCCGCTCGGCCGCGCTCATTATTCTCGCGGTGATGCGCGCGGCAGGGCGCTCTTCTGCGGGCATGGCGTCGATTACGTCCGTGACAGCCGCCGGGAGCGCCGAACGATCCGCCCACGCCTCCGCTTCCGGCCATGTGATCCAGCCCTCCATGGCGAGGCCGACGATCAGCTGGCGCATGGTGATCGACTGGGGAGGCTCGACGACAGGCTCGACATATTCCCACCCCACATGCTGCCGGTAGGGCGGCTCCGGGATGTCCTCCAGCAACGGCGCGTGATCAGGCGAGGGTTGCTCCGATGTAACGGGAATGTCTCGCCAGTGCGCAGGGCGTGTCGCGGCGTAGACCTCGATAGTATCATGATCAATATACTGCATCACCAACCCCGTTCCATCTCAATCCGGTATCGCCAATTTCCAGATGTTATTCCGCCCCAGCTGCCCGTGCCGGGATTGCCGACACGGATACCACTGCTGCCTATAACAACATTGATAGATGTTGAAGCAATACGATTTCTTAATCGTAGAATGACGCCAGAATTTGCACTGGTCGAGCCGGCTGAATCTCCGGACATATTGAAGTGGTAGATGTCTCCTGCCGTGTATCCTGCGTCATTAGATATATTAATCAGATAATGCCTTATTTTAATTAGCTTTCTGCTTGTTCCGATATAATGATTGACAATAGTTAATGTTGAAGATGTTATTCCGCTAATATCGTCACTTGAGTATATGCCCCTGTAGGCGTAACTCACGACACTCGCGACTACTCCCGCGTTTGTCGCGCACTCGCCTAGCACCAGACGCAAAGTCGGCGCCCACGCCGAGCCGGTCCAGACTTCGGCCCGTGAGCGATGATCGGTCGGATACCAGATTTGCCCCGCAGCCGGGGAAGTAGGGCGCACCCCCGAATAGACCGGCGGCAGCAAAGTGTGACCGAACGCAAGCGTTCCCGCTTCATGGTCTAGATCAGCATAAAGAAAAATCGCGTCTTGGTTATCGGGCAGGCCGCTGAACGAGAACGCGGCCTCTGTTGCTGCGGCCAAATCGCGCCGCGATCCATTCGCGAAACCGTCGCCCCACGTCATATGAAGCGGATTTCCGCCACCAACGCCCTTGCTGACGACCTGCAGCCCGGTTCCGGCTTCAAGAAAATCTGCGCGGCCATTTGAATCAACAGGGCCAGCGCTGACGGTCTGCCGCACATCGGCCTGGATTACGCTGGGGATAGCGACAAGCGAATTCGTCGGCACCTGGTTCGGGCCGTCGCCGATCTCTGCATATGCCGCGCTCATCAATCCGAGGATTTGCGCAAGTGCGTCACTGTCGAGATTCTGAGGCGGTCCGGAGCCGGAGCCTTGCGCGCGCCCCTTGACGCGCGCCTGCTGCATATCGCCAGTCCCGCCCTCCGGCCCCTGCGGCGCGTTGCCCCAGCCGGCGCCGGTCGCGTAGACGCGCTGCGTGCCGTCCGGGCGCACATACCACTCGCCGCCGGCGAGCGGCGCGCCGAGATAGCCCGTCGCGGGATCTTCCGCCAGCTCGCCGAGATAAAGGCTGAACACCGCATCGCGCGCGGCCTTCGCCTGTTCGCTCGCGGCGACGAGGGCGTCGAAGTCGCCCAGGCCGTCCATGTCGCGGCGGATTTCCTGCAGCGTGACGGCGATGCGCGAGAATTCGCGCTCCAGCGCCGGGCCGACGATCGACGCGCCCTGCAGCACGGCCGTCGCGCGCTCGTAGAGCCGCGCCCCCCGGATGCGCAGCACGCCGTCCGTCTCGGCGGGCTCGATCAGCGTGACCACGGGCGAGGCCGGCCAGGTCGTCGCCGGCGAGGCGGGCGCGACGGTGTAGTCGTCGCCGAGCGCGAGGGGCAAGAAACCCTCTTCGTCTTCCGCGCGCCATGAAACGCGCACGTCCTCGGCCGCGAAGGCGATCCAGTCGCGCGCGCCCGTAGCCGTCTGCCCCTCGGCCAGGGCGACGTCGTCGCTACGGTAGCTGCGCGGGATCGGGAAAAATCCGGTCATGCTCGGCCCTGCTTGTTTGGCAGGGTCGAGAATACCGGATTGGCGGACTCGTTAAGCGGGGGCGGTCACGCAGCGGCGTTGCAGCTCGGCGTTGATGTGCTCGCGCTCAGTGTTCTGGTTCGCGTCGGCGGCCATGGCGATAGGGATCCCGAACGGGCCGAGCAACAGGCCCGACACCAGCCCGATCGCCATGCGCGAGCCGACGCGATCGTCGTATTCCAGCACCCGGTTGCGCACGTAGACGCATTCTTCGCTGGCGTATTTCGGATCCTCGACGCTCAATTCGAGCGACGTGAGCCTCGGGTTCTGCGCACAGGCGCCGACGCACAATGCGGCGGCGACGATTCCGATCAGCCTCATAAGATTGCCCCCTGCCAAGTCCTGCAATCCGAAGTCCTGCAATCCTACGACGCGGCTCACGGCGAGCGCAATGCGTTCCCGAGATCGGGCGCGCGTGACGGCCCTGCTTCGCCTGGAGCCCACCAGAAGCCTTGACCCTGCTCACGCTCTATCCGGCGCGCGCGATCCCGCATTTTCCGATGCGCGCGCGGGTCGGTGAGGTACTGCAGCTGGTCGATCGCGAGCCGGTTCCAGGCGAGGCGCGTCTGCCACATGCCGGCGACGGGCGTGTAGCGCGAAGCAAGGCGCCGCAGGGCGTCGACGCGCGAATAACGCTCGTCCGGGTCGAGCAACAGGCCCGGCGCGAACACCTTCGTGAGATCCGAGCCCAGCTGCGCGACGGGGCCGGTGGCGCGCTCGAGCGGCGTCGCGCCCATCCGCGTCACGTCGGCGAGCAGCATGTCGCCCCAGACGCCAAGGCCGCCGCCCTTGAGGAGCGCCTCGACCATGATCGACGGCGTGACGGGCTTCAGATCCTTGCCGTCGCGCAGCTGGGCCAGCTGGACCGAGACGTAGCCGCCGAACGTCGTACCGATCAGCGCCATCGCCGCGAAAGCGGCGGCGCGGCCCGGCGAGCCGTTGTGCATTTCGGTCACGAGCGCGCGCGCCGTCGTCGAGACGTACGAGACCGGGAATGACAGGAACATCGCCATGGACAGGCGCGCCTCGCCGGCGATCGTGCCGCCCCGCGCATTGCCGCGCAGACGCGCGCGCGTGGTTACGTTGCCCGAGGGTGTCGCCTCCTCCATGAACGTGTGGATGGCCTCGCCATAGCGCATCGCCACTTCGAAGGCCCGCCGGTCGAGCCGGTCGGGCGCGATGTCGACGGGGCGCAGGATCCCGGCCGAGCCGCGCGCGGGCTCGTGCGCCTTCGTCCGGCGGATGATCGCCCATTCCTCGTCGCCGATGCCGAAGCCCTCGAGATAGCGCCGGAACGCCGGCTCCAGCTCGCCGAAGGCTTTCGACTGCCGATCGGCGGCGGCCGACATGAAATCGTAGGCGTGCGTCGTGCGCTGCCACGTGGTCCAGGGCGTCATCCCCGTCCATTGCATCACGCGGTCGGGCAGGATTCGGGTCCATTCCGGCCCCGCGAGCATGCCGGCGTAGCGCGAATTCACGCCGAGGTGAGCGAGCGCCTGTTCGTTCAGAATGCCCGCGCGCAGGATCTCGCGCCTTGTTGCGCCACGAAGATTGGAAAGCGCCGTCGTCAGATGCGACGTGAGCGGCACGCCGGCGAATTTGCGCGCCGCCTGGCCGATGAAAGGATCGGTCGGGATCGCGGTCAACGCCGCCGACGACAGGATGGTCCCCGTGAGGAAGTTGCGCACGCCGGCGAAGAAATCGGCGCGCCACTGGTTTTCCGCCTTCTCGCCGCCACGGATCGCCTGCCAGAGATCGTCGAGGAAGTTGGCGCCGTCGTTCTGCCGCGAGAAGGCGGCGAGCGGGCTCTTGGCGCGGAAAAGGCTCGGCTCTCCGGTCGCCGCCTTTGCGGCTTCCGAACGCACGACTTGCTTCATCCATTCGATCGTCGAGGCCGGGTTCGGCCCGAGCACCTCAAGCGCGGCGATGTCGCGGGCCATGCCGACGAGATCGTCCATCAGCGTCGCGAAAACGTCAGGCGAGCCGTAGGCGGCCTGATATTCGCGCCAGCTCGCCGCATCCTTGAAGACGAGGAAGCGGGCGTCCGTCCGCTGGCTCGCCAGCGCGCCGGCGCCGTAGCGCTGCATGGTCGGATCGCGATCGCTCCAGCCGTCCGTCACGAGCCGGCGATAGGCGATCGAGAGGGTCTCGCGCAGGCGATCGGGCGTGAGCGCCTCGCCGGTGAGCGGGTCTTTCATCGCGTCCAGGTCGAGCCGGGGCCGGATATACTCGATCCACGCATCTTCGCCCTGGCGCATCATGGCGCGAGGATCGTGCTTCTGGGGCAGGCGGTAATCGAGATCGAGGTCCAACGAGCCGCCCCGCTCGTTGAACATGGCGATCATCGAATGCTTCACGTCGCGCCAGGCCGCGTAGAGAGCCGCCGCCGCCGCGTCGCCCGTCTTGCCGCCATAGGCCTCGTCAATCACGCGATCGAGGCGCGCGCGCTCCCGGCGCAGCCCCGTCACGGCCGTGCGCCGGAACGTGTGAAGCGCCTCTTCCATGCGGCCGTGCGCCCAGCCGATAAGAGCCTTCGCGCGCCCGTCGACGGAGGGGAACCCCGCGAGCTTGCGCTCTTCGTTCGCGAGCGTTGCGATCGCCGCTTCGAGCACGTCGGCCTCGCCGGAGGCGTTGCGGTAGCCCGTGAGGTTCTCGCGCACGCGGTCGACGGCTTCCTCCTGGAGCGCGGCGAGCCGCGCCTTGTTCTGCGCCTCGTCGCTCAGATGCCTTTCGAGATCTCGCTTGGCCGCGTCCGGATCGCCCCGGCGCGCGCGCTTGAAGGCGTCGTAGCGCCGGATCAGCTCGTCGGCCTCTTCCGCCGAGATCGCGCCCTGGTCGCGGGCGGAGATCATGCAATCGACGAAGCTCATGCGCAGGCCTGTACGAGTTCGGAGAGAAACTGATCGCGCTGGCCGGCGCTCGCGGCGTCGCCGCGTCGGCCGAGCGCCATGGAGCCGTCGCCGCGTTCGACGGGCGTCGCGGAAAGCACGTCGTCGGGCCGCGTCGCCGTCTCGCGCGCCGGCGGCGAAGCGGGCT
>REDO01000134.1 GCA_007693435.1 Salinarimonadaceae bacterium
CGCATCAGCGGCGGCGCGGCGCGCTGGGCGCAGTTGGCGCGCTCGCAGAGCCGGCAATTGACGCCGATCGGCGTCGGCTCGCGGTTCTTGATATCCATGCCGCGCGCGTAGACGAGGCGGCCGGCGTATTTCAGCTCGCAGCCGAGCCCGATGACGAACTGCGCCTGCGGTTCGCCCCAGGGCTGGGCGGCGCGGCGCACGGTGCGGGCGATCGAGAACCAGCGCGCCCCGTCGGGCAACTCCACCACGTCGCAGAGCACGCGCCCCGGCGAGCGGAAGGTCTGGTGCAGGTTCCAGCGCGGGCAGGTGCCGCCGAAGCGCGAGAAGGGGAACGAGCCCGACGAGAAGCGCTTCGAGACGTTGCCGGCCGTATCCGCGCGCACGAGGAAGAAGGGCACGCCCCGCGCGCTCGGCCGCGCGAGCGTCGTGAGCCGATGCGCCACCTGCTCGAAGCTCGCAGAAAAGCGCGCGCAGAGCACCTCGACGTCGTATTCCAGCGTCTCCGCCGCCTGCAGGAAGCGGGCGTAGGGCATCATCAGGGCGGCGGCGAAATAGTTCGCGAGCGTGATGCGCGCGAGCCTTCGCACCGTCCCCTCCTCCGGCTGGAGCTGGGCGGCGATGCGGTCGATCGTCTCGTTGGCTTCCGCGTAGGCGAGTTGGTAGGCGGCCTGGAAGGTGCGGCCTGACGGCTCGACGAGCTCCGAGATCATGATGCGGCGGCGGTGCCGGTCGAAGCGGCGCAGGGATTGGCGCATGACCTCGACGGGCAGGATCTGGACGCGCAGGCCGTGTCGCTCGCGCAGGCGCTCGACGATCGTCTGGAACAGGTCCGATCCGCTCGCGCCCAGCTCTTCCGCCAGCCGCTCGGCCAGGGCCTCGATCTCGGGAAAATGGTTGTTGGCCGCATGCAGGAATTCGCGCACGCGCTCGACAGGCTGCTCCGGCGCCGCCCCCTCGGCGCGATCGGCGTCGCCCCCCTCGCCGCCGATCCCCGCCCCGCCCTCGCGCAGCTGGCTATAGGCCGCGTAGAGGCGCTGCACCGCATGCGCCAGGACGGGTTCGCTATCCGCGATCTCGCGCAGGGTCGTGCGCGGGACGGGCGAATCGCGAAACAGCGGATCCGCGAAGATCTCCTCGAGTTCGCCCACGAGGCGCTGCTCCTCGTCGCGGGCGAAGCTGCGCGGATCGACGTCGTAGACCTCCGCGAGCTTGATCAGCACCTGCGCCGTCACCGGGCGCTGGTTGCGCTCGATGAGGTTGAGATAGCTCACCGAAATGCCGAGCTCGGTGGCCATGCCGGTCTGCGACAGGCCCAGTTCCTGCCGCAGCCTTCGCAGGCGGCCGCCCGCGAGGATCTTGCGACTTACTTCCTCCGACATGCACCTCTCCCGTCGCCGTATGACACGTACATATTTTTACATTTTTACAACACATACAAGTGTAAAAATGCACACTTTTACCTTTCGCCGAAAATGTCCGACTTGTTCAATTTCTTGCGCTGCAGCATCTATAGAACATGGTTCTGGACAGTTTTCCGCAAGATTCTCCAGAGCAGTTCGAAGATGAAACCAAAATTGTAAATCGTTTGTCGAAATGTCAGAAGGAACAAGAACGATGACCGGGCACGCCTTTCAGGATCTCGTCCCCTCCGCGCCGGAAGGCCGCTACGACGGCGTCCGCCGCCCCTATTCGCCGCAGGACGTGCTGCGGCTGCGCGGGTCGTTTCCGATCTCCCACACGCTCGCCGAACGCGGGGCCGTGAAGCTCTGGAACCTCCTGCGCGAAGAGCCCTATATCAACACGCTGGGCGCCATGACGGGCAACCAGGCCATGCAGCAGGTCCGCGCCGGATTGCAGGCGATCTACCTCTCGGGCTGGCAGGTCGCGGCGGATTCCAACACCGCCTCGCAGATGTATCCCGACCAGTCGCTCTATCCGGCGAACGCCGCGCCCGAACTGTGCCGGCGCATCAACCGCACCCTTAAGCGCGCCGACGAGATCGAGCACGCCGAGGGCGGCGCCAAGCGCGACTGGTTCGCGCCGATCGTCGCCGACGCGGAAGCGGGCTTCGGCGGGCCGCTCAACGCCTACGAGATCATGAAGGCCTTCATCGAGGCCGGCGCGTCCGGCGTGCATTTCGAGGACCAGCTCGCCTCGGAGAAGAAGTGCGGGCATCTGGGCGGCAAGGTTCTGATCCCGACCGCCGCGCATGAGCGCAACCTCACCGCCGCGCGGCTCGCCGCCGACGTGATGGGCGTCTCGACCCTCGTGATGGCGCGCACCGACGCGGAATCGGCCCGCCTCATCACCTCCGACGTCGACGAGCGCGACCGGCCCTTCATCGAGCCCGACAGCCGCACCCCGGAAGGCTTCTACCGCCTGAAGGAGGGCACGGGCCTCGAGCATTGCATCGCCCGCGGCCTCGCCTTCGCGGAGGTCGCCGACCTGCTCTGGTGGGAGACCTCGCACCCGGATCTCGACGAGGCGCGCAAATTCGCCGAGGCGATCCACGCGAAGTTCCCCGGCAAGCTTCTGGCCTATAACTGCTCGCCCTCGTTCAACTGGCGCAAGAAGCTCGACCCCGAGACCATCGCGCGCTTCCAGCGCGAGCTCGGCGCCATGGGCTACAAGTTCCAGTTCGTCACGCTCGCGGGTTTCCACTCGCTGAGCCTGTCGATGTTCGATCTGGCGCGCGGCTACCGCGATCGCGGCATGAGCGCCTATTCCGAACTTCAGCAGGCGGAGTTCGCGGCCGAGGAGCACGGCTTCACCGCGACGCGCCACCAGCGCGAGGTGGGGACCGGCTATTTCGACCAGGTGGCGCTGACCATCTCCGGCGGCGCCTCATCGACCACCGCGATGGGCGAATCCACCGAGGCCGCGCAGTTCAAGGGCGGCGCCCCGAAACTTCAGGCGGCCGAATAAGGCCGGAAAGTCTTCCTCAATTCGATTTCCCGAAGGGAGTAGAGATCATGCCCAACGTCAAGGAACGCGCCGAGGATCTGGCGACCACGATGAACGAGCGCCAGCAGGCGGCCATCCGCATGCTCGCCAACCAGCTGCACAGGCTCAACTCCGCCGTCGCCGAGGCGGTGGATTCCGGGCTCTCGATCGAGCTGCAGCGCGCGTCGCGCCACCACCATCAGGACGGCTACTGGGGCGACCTCCTCACCCCGATCGTCGTCAAGCAAGGCTGACGCGAAAGAGGACCCCGCTGACGCGCGGGCCGCCCGGCCGGATCGGGCGGCTTGCGTTTCACGTTCCCAAATTGTCGAAAATCGCGCGCGGATGGGCGAAACCGCACTAATTCGTGTAGCGCGCCCCCGAAGCCTGCTCTACATTTCACGCTCATATCCGGCCAATTTCGGACCGGCCGGGTTCAACCACAGCATGAACGTGGAGTGTAAGATGAGGAAGCTACTGCTCGCTACGGCCGCCTCGGCCATGATCGCCGCCGCGCCGGGCGCGGTCGCCGACGAGGTCAAGATCGGCATCCTTTTCGGCTTTACCGGCCCGCTCGAGTCGATCACGCCGCACATGGCCGCCTCGGCCGAACTGGCAATGAAGGAAATCTCCGATTCCGGGCTGCTCCTCGACGGCGCGACGATCACCCCCATCCGCGCCGACAGCACCTGCGTCGACGCCGCCGCGGCGACCGCCGCGGCGGAGCGCCTGATCACCTCTGACGGGGTCGCCGCCATCGTCGGCGCTGACTGCTCCGGCGCCTCGACCGCCGTCGCCAACAACGTCGCCGTGCCCAACGGCATCTTGATGATGTCGCCCTCCTCGACCTCGCCGGCGCTGTCCACCATCAACGACAACGGCTACTTCTTCCGCACGGCGCCCTCCGACGCGCGCCAGGGCGCCGTCATCGCGGATCTCCTGATGGATCGCGGCATCGGCACGGTCGCCCTCACCTACACCAACAATGATTACGGGCGCGGTCTCACCGAAGCCTTCACGACCGCCTTCACCGCCGCCGGCGGCTCGGTCGTGATCAGCGCCGCGCACGAGGACGGCCGTGGCGACTACTCGGCGGAAGTCGGCGCGCTGGCGGCCGCTGGCGCCGAGCATCTCGTCGTCTTCGGTTATGTCGATCAGGGCGGCCGCGGCATCATCCAGGCCTCGCTCGACGTAGGCGCGTTTGATTCGTTCATCCTCGCCGACGGAATGTTCGGCGACAGCCTGATCGAGGCCATCGGCCCCGAGCTCGACGGCAAGGTGCTCGGCACCGTGCCGGGCAGCGAGGCTGAAGGCGCGGACATCTTCGCCGCGCTCGCCACCGCGGCGGGCGTCAACGCCAGCTCTGCCTTTACGGGCGAATCCTACGACGCGGCCGCGCTGGTCGCGCTCGCGATGCAGGCGGCGGGCACCACCGACAGCGCCGCGGTCCGCGACAACATCATGCGCGTCGCCAACGGTCCCGGCGAGCCGATCATGCCGGGCGAACTCGCCAAGGGCCTCCAGATCCTCAAGGACGGCGGCGAGATCGATTATGTCGGCGCGACCGGCGTCCAGCTGATCGAGCCGGGCGAGGCCGCAGGCTCCTACCGCGTCTATGAGGTCGTCGACGGCGCCTTCCGGACGATCGAGTTCCGCTGAGCGCCCACTTCGCGCGCCGGCCCGGGACCTTCGCGGTTCCGGGCCGGTCCGCGCCGAGGGATCATCGATGATACGCGTCGAAGACGTTCACATGCATTTCGGGGGCATCCGCGCCGTCGACGGCGCCTCCCTCGAAATCGCCAAAGGCTCGATCACGGGACTGATCGGGCCCAACGGCGCCGGCAAGACGACCCTGTTCAACGTCATCGCCGGGGCCTACACGCCGACATCGGGCCGGGTCTGGCTCGACGGCGAGGACATTACGGGCCTGCCCCCCCACGAACTGTTCCATCGGGGCCTGCTGCGCACCTTCCAGATCGCCCATGAATTCGCGACGCTCACGGTGCGCGAAAATCTCATGATGGTGCCCGCCGAACAGAAGGGCGAGAGCCTCTGGAGCGCCTTCTTCCACCGCCGCGCCATCGCCGAACAGGAGAGCGAGGTCCGCGCGAAGGCCGAAGAGGTGATCGACTTCCTGCAACTGTCCCAAGTCGCGGATGAGTTTGCGGGCAATCTCTCGGGCGGCCAGAAAAAGCTCCTCGAGCTCGGCCGCACGATGATGGTCGACGCCAAGATCGTCTTCCTCGATGAGGTCGGCGCTGGCGTGAACCGCACGCTGCTTCGCACAATCAGCGATGCGATCCGCCGGCTCAATCAGGAGCGCGGCTACACTTTCTGCATGATCGAACACGACATGGATTTCATCGGCGGTCTCTGCGACCCGGTCATCGTCATGGCCGAGGGCGCGGTCCTCGCGCAGGGCACGGTCGCAGAAATGCTCGCCAACGAACTGGTCATCGAGGCCTATCTCGGGCGCGGCATGAAGAACCGCCCGGTGCGGGCGAAGGCGGGCTCATGAGCTACCTGATCGGCGAGAACATGGTCGGGGGCTATGGCGGCGCCGATATCCTCCATGCCTGCACCATCGCCGTCGAGAAGGGCGAGATCGCCGTTATCGTCGGTCCCAACGGCGCGGGAAAATCGACCGCGATGAAGGCGGTCTTCGGGATGCTGAACCTGCGCTCGGGCGCGGTCCGGCTCGACGGGCGCGACATCGGCGCGCTCTCGCCGCAGGAGCGCGTGCGCGCCGGAATGGGCTTCGTGCCGCAGACGGGCAACGTCTTCCGCTCGCTCACCGTCGAGGAGAATCTTGAGATGGGAGCCTTCATCCGCGACGACGACGAGGTGCGCGAGACCATGGATCAGGTCTTCGCGCTTTTTCCCGTGCTCGCGGAGAAGCGCCGCCAGCCGGCGGGCGAGTTATCCGGCGGACAGCGCCAGCAGGTCGCCGTGGGGCGCGCGCTGATGACGCGACCCAAGGTGCTCATGCTCGACGAGCCGACGGCCGGCGTCTCGCCCATCGTCATGGACGAACTCTTCGACAAGATCGTCGAGGTCGCGCGCACCGGCATCGCTATCCTGATGGTGGAGCAGAACGCCCGGCAGGCGCTCGCAATCGCCGACCGGGGCTATGTGCTGGTTCAGGGGCGGAACCGTTTCACGGATACGGGAGAGGCGCTGCTCGCCAACCCCGAAGTCCGCCGATCCTTCCTGGGGGGTTGAGCGTGGAGAACATCCTCAACGCGCTGGTGATACTCGCGAATTTCATTATCGTTCCGGGCCTCGCCTATGGCGCGCAGCTCGCGCTCGGCGCGCTCGGCGTGACGATGATCTACGCCGTCCTGCGGTTTTCGAATTTCGCCCACGGCGACCTGATGGCGTTCGGCGCGATGCTCGTCATCCTGACGACATGGGCGATGCAGGGCTGGGGGGTCTCGTTCGGGCCGCTGCCGACCGCGCTCCTCGCCCTTCCATTCGGGATCATCGGCGCGATCGGGCTCGTGCTACTGAGCGATCGCATGGTCTACCGCTTCTATCGCGAGAAGAAGAGCTCGCCCGTCACCTTCGTCATCGCGTCGGTCGGGCTGATGTTCATCTACAACGCGCTGACGCGCTTCTTCATCGGCACCGAGGACATCCGCTTCGAGGACGGCGAGCGCTTTATCATTCGCGCGGCCGAGTTCCGCGCCATGACGGGCCTCGCCGAGCCGCTGGCTTTGCGCACGAGCCAGGTGATCACGGTCGTCGTCGCGGTCGCGGTCGTCGCCGCCGTCTTCTGGTTTCTCCAGAAGACGCGCACCGGCAAGGCGATGCGCGCCTATTCCGACAACGAGGATCTGGCGTTGCTCTCCGGGATCGATCCAAAACGCGTCGTCATGATCACCTGGATGATCGCGGCCGCTCTCGCCACCATCGCCGGCACGCTCTACGGCCTCGACAAGAGCTTCCGGCCCTTCAACTTCTTCCTCCTGCTCCTGCCGATCTTCGCCTCGGCGATCGTGGGCGGCATCGGGCAGCCCTTCGGGGCGATCGCGGGAGGCTTCGTCGTCGCCTTCTCGGAGGTGTCGATCACCTACGCGTACAGGCGTTTCCTCTCGCACCTCCTGCCGGAGGAATGGATGCCCTCCGGCTTGGTCCAGCTTCTCTCGACTGACTACAAGTTCGCCGTGTCCTTCGTGATCCTCGTGCTCGTGCTGCTCGTGCGGCCGAACGGCATCTTCAAGGGGCGTGAGATATGACGACGCAAGAGACGCGCGATCCGCAGAAGCGCGATCCGCGCATCCCCCTGCTCTACGCCGCCATGGCTTTGGCGCTGCTCGCCGTCGGCTTTTTCCAGAGCTGGACGGTGGCGCTCGCGATCCTCAACCTGTGCCTGATCTCGGCGATCATGTCGCTGGGCGCGAATCTGCAATGGGGCTACGCCGGGCTGTTCAACGCGGGCATCATGGGATTCGCCGCGCTCGGCGGAGTCGCCGCCGTCCTCGTCGCCATGCCGCCCATTCCCGAGGCCTGGCGCGCCGGCGGACCGGGGCTGGGGCTCGCGGCGCTCGCGATCGCCGCGACAGTCGCGGCCTGTCTCTATCTGCGCCGGCGCCTTACCGGCGGCGCGCGCAATCTCGCGGTCGCGGCGACGATCATCGTCGGCTATTTCTTCGTGCGCTATTTCGCCGATCCGGCGACTGACGCCATCGAATCGATCAATCCGGCGGCGCAGGGCAATATCGGGGGGCTCGGTCTGCCCATCCTGCTGTCATGGATCGTCGGCGGCCTTTTCGCGGCGGGCGCCGCCTATCTCATCGGGAAGGTCGCTCTCGGCCTGCGCTCCGACTATCTCGCCATCGCCACGCTCGGCATCGCAGAAATCATTCTCGCCGTGATCAAGAACGAGGCCTGGCTGACGCGCGGCGTCAAGAACGTCACGGGCCTGCCCCGGCCCGTCCCGGCCGAGATCGAATTGCAGCGCATGTCGTGGTTCCTCGATCTCGCCTCGCAGATCGGCATGAGCCCGGCGATGCTCTCGACGATCATGGTGCGCGGCGCCTACGCGCTGCTCTTCGTCGCGGTGCTGATCGTCCTGATGATCCTGTGCGAGCGCGCGCTCAACTCGCCGTGGGGGCGCATGATGCGCGCGATCCGCGACAACCGCGATTCCGCCGCCGCCATGGGCAAGGACGTGACGCGCCGTCACCTCCAGGTCTTCGTGCTCGGCTCCGCGATCGTGGGGATCGCCGGCGCGATGCTCGTCAGCCTCGACGGCCAGTTCACGCCGGGCTCCTACAACCCGCTGCGCTTCACCTTCCTGATCTGGGTGATGGTGATCGTCGGCGGCTCGGGCAACAATTTCGGCGCGGTGCTGGGCGGGTTCCTGATCTGGTTCGTCTGGATCCAGGCCGAGCCCGCCGGGCTCTGGCTGATGCAGGTCTTGACGAGCAACATCGCGTTCGGACCCGGCGTACGCGCGCATCTCATGGACGCCGCCCCGCATCTGCGCCTCTTCCTGATGGGCGCGATCCTCCTCGTCGTGATGCGTTTCAGCCCGCAGGGACTGATCCCGGAGCGCAGGGCGCGGCGAGCTTGACGGAACAGGGGCAGCCTGCTCCTCGTTGTCCAAAGTCAAGGCGTCGGACGCCCGATCGTGCGACACTGGCCGAAACCAACGGGAGATGGGGCAATGATCAAGGACGTGATGGTGCATCTGGACGGAAGCGAAGCCGACGCCGAGCGGCTGGCGCTCGCAGAGATCCTGGCTGACGCGCACGCCGCGCATATCGAAGGGATTTTCGTCAATCGCATGCCCTCCATCGCGCTGGCCGTCGACGCGACCGGGGCGGGGGCGGAGATCATGGGGACGCTCACGGAACAGGCCATCGCCGACGGCGACGTCATCGAGAAGCGGCTCGCCTCCCGTCTCGAAGCCTGCCGCTTCGACGCCACGGTCACCCGCGTCGACGCCATGGGCGAACAGGGAGGCGAGATCGCCACACGGGCGGCCCGGCACGCCGATCTCTTTCTGGCGACGCGCCTCTCGGAGGGCGAAGGCGGAGAGGATTGGAGCGAACTGATCCACGCGGTCATCTTCGGATCGGGTCGCGGCGTCCTCCTCGCTGCGCCGGGCGTTCCCGCGCGGCCCTTCCGGCGGATCGTCGTCGGCTGGAACGCGAGCCGCGAGGCGTCGCGCGCGCTCGCCGAGGCGGGGCCTTTCCTGCGCGCGGCCGACGAGGTGGTCGTGGCGACAGCCGAACGCGCGTCATCGGGCGATGCGCCCGACACCCGCATCGCGCGCCATCTCGACCGCCACGGCGTCAAGGTCACGCTCCATGACATCCGCTCGCGCGATCCCGCGGACGCGATCATCGCCGAGGCGGAGAGCCGCGACGCCGATCTCATCGTGACCGGAGCCTATGGCCAGTCGCGCCTGCGCCAATGGGCGCTGGGCGGCGTCACGCGCGAATTGCTGCGGCGAGCGCCGGTCCCTCTGTTCCTCGCGCATTGAAGCCGGGCGTCAATCCCGGGTGAGGGTGCGTTCGAGCGCGTCGCGCCAGCCCGCGATCTTCGTCTGGCGCCCGGCCTCGTCCATCGACGGCTCGAAGCGCATATCCGCCCGCCAGGTGCGCGCGAAAACCTCCGGCGCGGGCGTGACGCCTGACGCGAGCCCGGCGAGATAGGCCGCCCCGAGCGCCGTCGTCTCCATGACGGGCGGGCGCTCGACGGGCAGGCCGAGAATGTCGGCGAGGAAGCGCATCGTCCAGTCGCTCGCCGCCATGCCCCCGTCGACGCGCAAAACCGCGCCCTCGCCCAGCGCTTGCGGCGCGTCGCGGGCCATCGCCGAGAGGAGGTCGGCGGTCTGGTAGCCGACGCTCTCCAACGCCGCGCGCGCGATCTCGGCGCGCCCCGAGCCTCGCGTCAGCCCGGTGAGCGCGCCGCGCGCCTGCGGATCCCACCAGGGCGCGCCGAGCCCCACGAAGGCCGGCACGAAATAGACAGGCTGCTCCGGATCGGCGGTCAGGGCGAGCGCCTCAGCGTCGGCCGCCTTGTCGATGATCCGCAGGCCGTCGCGAAGCCACTGGACGGCCGCGCCGGCGACGAAGATCGCGCCTTCCAGAGCGTAGGCGCGCCGTCCGTCGAGCTGATAGGCGATCGTGGTAAGCAACCGGTTACGTGAGGCGACGGGCTTGTCGCCCACGTTCAGAAGCGCGAAAGCGCCCGTCCCGTAGGTCGCCTTGACCATGCCGGGCGTGAAGCAGG
>REDO01000081.1 GCA_007693435.1 Salinarimonadaceae bacterium
AGGAAATCGACCTGCTCGTGGACGAGACCGCACCGGGGCACGATCTGTTTTCGGTGGTCAAGCAACCGGTTTCTCTGGAGGATCAGGCTATCGGTCTGCATGTGTCACGGCTCGTGCGTGACGGGGGGACCCTGCAGATCGGCATCGGTCAGGTCGGTGACGCGCTGGCCAACGGGCTGATCCTGCGGCACCGCGGCGAGATCGATGCGATCTGGCGGGATTGCCCCTTCCACCGCTCCGAGACCTTCGCCGAGACGGGGCCTTTCGAGAACGGGCTCTACGGCGTCACGGAAATGCTGGTCGACGGCCTGCTCGCGTTGTTCGAGGAGGGCGTCATCGCGCGAGAGGCGCAAGGCGCGCTGATCCATGCCGGCTTCTTCCTCGACAGCCGCGACTTCTACGCCCGCCTGCGCGCGCTGCCCCGCGAGAAGCGCGCGCGGATTTCGATGATGCCGGTCTCCTTCACCAACAGCCTCTATGGCGACGAATCCGCAAGGCGCGCCGCGCGCCGCGATGCCCGGTTCGTCAATTCCGCGATGATGGTCACCGCCCTCGGCGCGGCGGTATCCGACGGGACCGAGGACGGGCAAGTGGTCAGCGGCGTGGGTGGTCAGTTCAACTTCGTCGAACAGGCCTTCGCCCTCGACGGCGCGAGGGCCGTCCTCACCTTGCCCGCGACCCGCGAGAGCTACGGCGAGGTGACCTCCAACATTGTCTGGTCCTATGGCCACGTCACCATCCCGCGCCATTTGCGGGATATCGTGGTGACCCAGTACGGCATCGCCGATCTGCGCGGCAAGAGCGATGCGCAGGTGATCGCCGCCCTGATCGCGATCGCCGACAGCCGCTTTCAGCCGATGCTCGAACGCGAGGCGAAAAGGGCCGGCAAGCTGCCGCTGGAGTACCGTATCCCCGAACATGCCCGCGCGAACACGCCGGAACGGCTCGAATCCTGGCTCCTTGCCCATGCGCAGAAGCTGCCGGCCTTCCCCTTCGGCACGGATTTCACCCTCGTCGAGCGCCGGTTGTTGCCGGCCCTGTCGGCGCTGAAATCCGCCAGCGCACGGCGCAGGGATCTCGCCGCCCTGCTCTGGCGCGGGATGCGAAGCCGACCCGTCGAGGGCGAAGACGCGGCCCTGCGCCGGATGGACCTCGATCGCCCTCGTGGCGTCAGGCAGCGTCTCTCGGCCCTGGCCCTGCGCGCCGCCCTGCGGCAGACGCACCCGCGCTACGCGGCCCTGTTCGCGCCCTGAACGAACCCCGCGTCCTGCGTTGAGCGCGCGGAAAGCTAGGATCATTTCCCGGTTACGCCATCCGGCGCTCCGAAGCATGGGAGAGGAGCGCCTCCCTTGACGAAAATCAAGTCGATGCCGGGCGAATATGCTATCTTTTGAGGATGGGCCGCATGCTCCGCCGCTACAGCCGATTGAACGCCATCGTCACGGCGCTGGCGGTCGTGGCTCTGCTTGCGCTCGTTCCGGCCGTCAACTTTGGCTCTTCAGACCTGCGCGCCGAGGCTGGCCATCATTTCCATGGTCTCGCGGAAAGCGAGATCGGGCTCGAGGCCGGGACCTCGCATGATTGCTGTCTGCCGGATATGTCGGCGGCTTCCTGCGTTCCCGTTTGCGCCTTCGCATGCGGTTTCCTCGTCTGCGCAGCCGAGCCCGGCCTGTCGTTCGCGCGCCCGTCCAAATGGGCGCCGTCCGCCGCTGCGCTGTTGATTGGAACAGGTCCGCAATCGCCGACTCCGCCTCCAAAAGCTTCAGGCTGACGTCGAAGCGACTTCGGGTCGCTTGAGAAGATCAACATCAGCCCGGTTTTTGCAAGGATATCCAAATGGACAAGCGTTTCGTCGCACTCGCCATCGCAGCGAGCCTCATTTCCATGCCGGCGCTCGCCCAGACGCCGGAGCATGGCGCCCACCACCCCGCGCCCCAAGCCGCGCCCCAAGCCGCACCCCAAGCCGCACCCCAAGCCGCGCCCGCTCCCGGCCAGCACATGCCCGGCATGGGCGGCATGCGTGGCATGGGCGCCATGCGTGGTATGGGGGCCATGGGCATGATGAGTTGCCCGATGATGCAGGGCATGCATCAGACGCCAGGCATGCAGACGCAGCAGCATGCCGGCCCCGCCGGCGACCAGAGCGTCTCCTCGATCGCCCTCAACGCCGTGAACGAAAAGATGCATCGCGACATGGCGATCACCTTCACCGGCGACGCCGACGTCGATTTCGCGCGCGCGATGATCGCCCACCATCGCGGCGCGGTCGACATGGCGCGGGTCGTTCTCGCCTTCGGCGCAGACGAGCGGATTCGCGCTCTCGCTTCGTCCGTCATCGAGGCTCAGGAGGAGGAAATTCGCGTGATGGAGGCGTGGCTCGCCGAACGCGGAGCGCAATGACGCTCTGATGCGAAAGGATCTCGGGTCGCGTTGCGGCGCGCCCCGAGATCCATTGTCTCCAATCGCGGCCCAGCCGTTATCGAGAGGATACGACCATGAACCGACGCGCATTCCTGGCCGCTTCCGCCGCCATGGCCGCAAGTCCGGCTTTAAGCCCGGCTTTCGGAGCCCTTCGCCCTGCAGTCGTGGTTTACAGGGATCCCAATTGCGGCTGCTGCGACTACTGGATCGAACATATTCGAGAAGCCGGCTTCCCGGTCGAGGCGCATGATCGCTCTGACTTGAACCGCGTCAAGGCGCGCCTCGGCGTGCCTTCCGCGCTCGCCGCCTGCCACACGGCCACCGTCGAGGGCTATGTCATCGAGGGCCATGTGCCCGCCCGCGCGATCCAGCGCCTGTTGGCCGAACGGCCCCGCGCGACGGGCCTCGCCGTGCCCGGCATGCCGATCGGCTCTCCCGGCATGGAGGTCCCGGGCATGGCCCCGGACGTCTACGACGTCATACTCTTCGCTCCCGATCTGGAGGAGCGTTTCGAGCGATACCGGGGCCTCGATCCGGTCGTCGATCTGTGACGCTGAACTGATCGATGCGGGTTCACGCCCCCGCAACCAACGACATCACAAACCCCGTCTCACCCCGAGGCGGGGTTTGACCGTTCGGGGCCCTTGCGCCCCGGCCTTCGCACGCCGCCGCGCAAAGCGACAGTGACCTGAGACCCATATTTCGCGGCTTGAGTGAGAGTACGGGGTTTCGTATCTGGCCCGGGCCTCGGCATGGCCGTGCTCGGCGGCTTTCCAGGAGACGGCCGGACCTTCTACTTCTGCGCAGCCAATCGCAGCTCCAATCGTCTCAACGCCAGAATCACGCGATTGGCCTGCATCTGCGGCACCAGCGCGAGCTTGAGCTGCGTGGCGAGGATCGCCAGCGTCGCGGCCGTGAGTCCCCATTTGATCGCCGGCAGCGCATCGGCGGCGACGTAGAAGTTCCAGCCGGCCCAGACGGCGGCCAGAAACATCACGGTCTGCACGATCATCAGCACCCATGTCACCCAGCCCTGCGGGCCGCGCATGGTGGAGAAGGCCAGCGAGAAGAAGCCCGGTTCACGCGCGTCGACTGGCAGGCCGAGGTCATCCTCGGCAAGAGCCGCGGCGATGCGTCGATCCAGTTCGTCCATGGTCGTCTCCCTTCATTAGAGCCCTCAGGCGGTTGCGGGCATGCATCAGCCGTGTCTTCACGGTGCCCGGGGGAATGGCGAGCGCGGTCGCCACCTCGGTCACCGACAGCCCGTCGAGATAAAACAGCGCCAGCGCCGCCCGTTGGCCTGCGGGCAACGCGTTGATCGCCGAACGCAGGTCGGGCGGGTCGGCGCCCGGTTCGGGGAGCTGGCGGGCCAGTTCGGCGAGCGTCTCGCGCGCCCGGATGCGGGCTTTCAGCTCGCGCGCGGCGGCGCGGGTGACGATGGCGAGCGCCCAGGGCAGGAAGGCCCGGTCGTCGCGCAGCCCGTGCAGCCCGCTCGCGACGGCCGCCCAGCTCTCCTGCACGATGTCGCGCGCTGTCTCACCGTCGTCACTCAGTCGACGGGCATGGGCCAGCAGGCGCGGCCCCGCCAGATCGACCAGAGCCACGAAGTCCGGCGCGCGGCCAAGCCGGGCGCCGGCCACATGGAGCGCGAGCAAAGCGCGGAGCTTCTCGGACCGGTCCATCATGTCCCTTTCAGCCCTAAGGTGCGCTCCGGGGGGCAAAAGGTTCAATCGTGCGGATTCAAGCCAGGCCGGATGCCGTCCCTGCATGCCGGATGCCGGCCGTGATCGCGGTTCAGGTTCTGCCTGAGGTGGTCGCCGGCGACGTTCCGTTAGGGTCTGGTTGCTGAAATCAACCTGGACCGGCGTTTTCGCCTCGCCTGCGGTTACTGCGACAGAGCCTCCCGGCGTTCCTGCGAAAAGAGCGCGTCGCGAGTAGAGTTTGGGATCAAACTTTTAGGTCCACGAGATGTTTTCGTTGCTATGGCCGCCCGCGGACGGTTTGCGTCCATGCGCGGGGTAATTGGGATCAACGAACTGCGCGATCGCCGTGCAGCCGGGCTTGACAAGGGAATCGATCACAGACTCATCAGTCTCGTTCGTCGTGAAACCGACTGCTTCCACATACCCCTCCCATTGGCTCAGGCTCTTGGGGCCGGCGATAACGCCGGTGACATGGGGATTGGCCAGCGCCCAGGCGATAGCCAGTGTCGCGGGCGTCGTCCCGCGCGAACGGGCGTGCTGCGCAACGTGATCGGCTATGGCGATCGCCGTCGGCTCGAACTCGGTCTGGAGGATGCGTCTGTCGCCGCGGCCAGCGCGCGAATCGGGATCAAGGACGCCGCCTGCATATTTCCCGGTGAGAACGCCCCGCGCCAGCGGGCTGTAACTGACGACGCCGATTCCGTGCGCGGCGCACACGGGCAGCACCTCGGTTTCAATTGAACGATTGAGAATGTGATAGAGGGGCTGGCAGACGATCGGCCCGTCGATGCCGGCCATGCGGCAATGGTGGACGAATTCTGCGATCTTCCACGCCCGGTGGTTGGAAAGGCCGAAATACCGGATCTGTCCGCGCGCAAGGAGGTCGGCGAGCGCACGCACCGTCTCCTCGACGGGGGTCCCAAGGTCTTCTTTGTGCAGATAGAGAATATCGATGTAGTCTGTTTCAAGCCGTTGGAGACTGCGGGGAACGGCCTCCAGAAGCCACTTGCGCGATGCGCCGCGGCGGTTTGGCCCCTTGCCGTTCGGATTGGCGACCTTCGTCGCCAGAACCCAGTCGTCACGATCGGCTGCGACCATGCGTCCAACGACTTTCTCGGAACGCCCTTTGGCGTAAACATCGGCTGTGTCGATGAAATTGACGCCGACGGCGCGGGCTGCGTCGAGAATCGCCGCCGCCTCGCGCTCGTCCGTCTGATCGCCGAACATCATCGTCCCAAGGCACAGGCGAGAGACGACCAGACCGGAGCGGCCAAGGCGGCGATAGGGGATCTTCACCGCTTCAGCCATTTCCAGTCTCCGGTTTGATCAGCCCCCTACGTCCGGACCGGTTCGAATGGTAGGGCATGGTCGGGGGCGGCGCCAGCGCGAGCGGCAAAGCCGCCCGCGCGGTTCTCGCATGCATCCCGATAGGGACGCGGGATTCATCCTGCGCCCCGGGGCGGGCACGTCGGGCGAAGTGGGTGAACTGCGCAAATGCAATGGCTCGGGACGAGTTTGACCAACCTGATCTAACAGTCTCGGACAAGGGCGAACTCTTACTGCCCCGGGCCTCAAATCTTCAAGAACTTCGCCAGCGCCTCGCGGAAGGAGAGGCCTTCGTCCATTTGCCTCATCGCCGCGTCGTCATCCGCGGCGAAGCGGATGACCATGTCGGCGACCTCGTCGGCCTTGTCCGCGGGAATGCAGACGACGCCGGTGCCGTCGGCCACGATGACGTCACCCGGCCGCACGAGGACGCCGGCGCAGACGATGGGTTCGCCGATCGCCTCGACTTTCAGGCGGGTCTTGCCGGGCGTCGGCACCATATGCGTGGAGAAGGCGGAAAATCCAAATTCCACGATTTCCTCCCGGTCACGAATGCCGCCGTCGACCACCAGCCCCTCGATGCCCTTGAGCTTCGCGGCGTACGACGCGGCCCCGCCCCAGGTCGAAACCGGAGCGCCGCCGTTCGCCACCACGATCACGTCGCCGGGGCCGGCTGCGTCGATCATATGCCCGACCTTGAAGTCCTCGGTTGGAAAGGAGCCCTTGGGTCCGGTCACCTCGCGCACGGTCACGGCGCGGCCGACGCAGCGCATGCCGGCGCCGGCCGCATGCAGACCAAGCATGACGCCGTCAAAGTCGATATCGTCGAGCGCGTTGGCGATGGTCGGCGTGGCGATATCCCGGAGCTTCTTCAGGGTCTCGTCGGAAACGGTGATCACGATGCATCCTCCAGTGAGAGCGCAGCGGCGATTACGGCCGATTGCTCCTTTTCGTGCCAGACTTTCCAGCCTACGGCGGGTGAGGGGGCGGCGGGCCGGCTGATGAGCCGCACGCGGCGGCCGACGGCGGCTTCGAGTTGACGGTCCAGCCAGGTGAAGGGACCGAGATTCGCCGGCTCCTCCTGCGCCCAAACCAGTTCAGCCTCGCCGTAAGGCTTCAGCGCGGCGGCGACGGCCTCGGTCGGGAACGGGTAGAGCTGCTCGAGCCGGACGAGCGCCACTTGTTGATCCAGCCCATGCTCCTTCCGCGCAGCGTCGAGCAGGAAGAACATCTTGCCGGAACAGAGCACGACACGTTTCGCGCGCACGACCTTCTCCGCAATGACGGTTCGAAACCCTGTATCGACCGCGAAATCGACGAGCGCGGACCGGCAAGCGCTGTGGCGCAGCAGGAATTTCGGCGTCAGAACCACGAGCGGTTTCGCCACCTGGCGCACCACCTGTCGGCGCAGGGCGTGGAAGTAGTTGGCGGGAGTAGACGCGTTGATCAGGCAGATGTTTCCGCGCGCGCAGCGGGCGAGTACGCGTTCGGGATGCCCCGTGGAGTGGTCGGGGCCGCCGCCGTCCATCCCGTGCGGCAACAGAATGGTCAGGCGGGAGGTGAACAGCCAGCGGTCCTCGCCGCCCGTGACGAACTGGTCGAACGTGGACTGGCAGACATTGAGGAAATCGCCGAACTGCGCCTCCCAGATGTGCTGGACGCGGCGGCCGCCGACGCTGAAACCGTATTCGAAGCCGAGCACGGCGTTCTCGATCAGCGGGGTGTTGAAGATCTCCACATCCCCGCCCAAGGCTCCAATGACGGAATGGACCGCGCCCGTTTTCTGGTCGTGGAGCGCGAGATGGCGCTGCGAAAAGGCGCCGCGAACGCTGTCCTGTCCACAGAAGCGGACGGGCAGACCATCGTCGACGGCTACGGCCATGGCCAGCGCCTCGGCCGTCGACCAGTCGATACCCTCTCCCTTTTCGAAAGCCGCCCGCCGCTTCTCCAGGAATTGCAGGACTTTCGGATGCAGCGTCATGCCCTCAGGCACGCACGACATGGCGACGCCAAGCGCGCGCAATCTCTCGGGGTCTACGCCGGTCGCCACATGGTCGCAGAGCCGCGCCTCGATATCCGGCGCGAAACCGGGCGCCGTTTCGGGGCTGTTCGGAGCCCAGTTTTCCGCAGCGGCGAAGGCCGCATCCATCTCCGCTCGGAATTCGGAGAGATCGGGCGCGTTCGCGCGGCACGCCTCGGCGTAGCGCTCCGAGAGCGGGCGCAGCGCGTCCATCGCCTTGTATTGCAGTGGCTGGGTGAAGCGGGCCTCATCGATCTCGTTGTGGCCGCGCCGACGATAGCTGACGGTATCGACAACCACATCCGCGCCGAAACGGTTACGGTACCGCGCGGCGACGCGCAATGCAGCCAGAACGGCGTCCGGGTCGTCGCCGTTGACATGGATGACGGGCGCTTCGATCAGCTTTGCGATGTCCGTGCAGGTTCGCGCGCTCCGCCCCTCCTCCGGCTCGGTGGTGAAACCCAGCTGGTTGTTGAGAACGAGATGAATCGCGCCCCCGACTTGGAAATGACGCAGGGCGGAGAGCTGCAGAAGCTCCATGTTGACGCCTTGACCCGCAAAGGCCGCATCGGTGTGGAGCAGGAGGGGCAGCGGGGCCTCCCCCGTCTCCCGCGCCATGGCATAGGCGCGCCCCAGCGTCAGCGCGGGGACGATGGAGAGGTGCGACGGGTGCGGCGCGATCCACATATGGATGCCGTCGCCGCGCGTCCCTTCCCAACCAAGGTGGTAGGGCACGTCGGACGACGCGCCGAAATGCTCCGGCAGATCGGGGGCGCCCATACATTCTGCAATGCAGCGCAAGAGCGGCTTTTCGAACGAGAGCGCCATCTGCGTGAGGCGGCCCCGGTGCATGCCGCCGACGACAATGGTCTTCGCGCCCGATTCCCGGATGGCGGCGTCGATTGCAACGAGATAGCTCTCCGAGCCGGACAAGCCGAAAATCTTTACCGTCGGCAGACGCTTGGCGAAGATCGCCTCAAAGGTCTCCGCCCTTGCTATCAGGTCGAGTGAAGCGATCCGGAGCTCCTGCGGCGGCGCCCATCCATCTTCGATCGCGGCCACAAGCCAAGCCGCACGCTCGGGATCCTGCAAATGGCCGATCTCCCAACCGATCGTTCCGCACCAGAGCGCGTCGAGGCGGGCCGCTTCGGCGGCATCCATTGCCTCGCGAGCCCCGGCGAGGTCGGGATGGGTCTGCCGGCTTGCGAGCTTCAGCGGGTCGAGATCCGCCGCAAGCCAGCCGAAGCGGCGCCAGGCGGCGCGCCCGGGTCCGCATCCGCGGCCGCGGCCGAACAATTCATCAAGCGCGCCCGGATCGCCCGCGCCCAGAAAATCGAACCGACGCAATTGATCCCGGTCCATTTGCTCGTCACCTGCCGAAAATGCTGATCAAGATGGCGCATTGGGTTGAAGGCGCGCCGGGAAGGCCCGCCCCGCCACCGGCATCGTCCCGCCAGAACTGCCGCCGCCTGATCGCGGGCGAGCCGGAAACGGCGACGTCGCTATTCCACGAAGCGAATTCGATGCGCGAACTTCACATCCCCCGTCGGCTCGACGCCGGCGTCGGAATCGGCGTAATCCGCGAAGAACAGGTATGACGCTTCGATTGTGTTGGAGCGAAGGTTGCTGGCATGGGTATGCGTCAGCACGAGATGCGCGACATCGAGCGGGAGCTCGTGCGCGAAGATCTTGTGCGTGGCATAGGCCGCGTGCTGGATATTCGCGCCGAGCGCGCTCTTGCGCGCCGCGAGCACCTTGTCGTTCGGCGGCTTCTTCCCGGGATCCGGCTCGGTTTCGACGGGCTTGCTGACGTCATGGAGCAGGCAGGCCGCGAGCAGATGATCGCGATTATAGGGCGTGCCGTGCAGCTTCCTGGCGGTCTCGGCGAGCGACAGGGCCATCACCGTCACGCCCCGGATATGGTCAACGAGCCTTCGGCCGTGCTCCGAACCGATATTCTTCGGAACATCCTCGAATTTGTCCCAGGCGCATTCCGCGCCGATTTCCTTCCATATCGCAAGGACGCCCCGTCGAAGCGTATCGTCCGAAATCTCGGCGATCTCCGGGAAAAGCGCCTGCAAACCTGCATCGTCGATATTGATGGCCATGGTGATGTCTCCTTCCGCCTGAATTTCCAGAAACGGGGCCGCGCCTTAAACCGGTTGGTCGGCCCCGAATGTGTATCCCCGTCCGCTCACGCGGTTGCGCGCACGGCCTCGATGAAAGACGGCGGCGTCTCCGTCATGCGCGCGGCTTCGAGCACCTGATCCAGGGTCGTCTTGTCGATTTCGATTCCCCGCTCGGACCTCAGCCTGCGATTTTCGCTTTCGACATCGCCGGGAAGGCGCACGGGCTGGTCCGCGTTCTGCGGCGGCGAATCCTTCACCCAGGACGCGTAATCCAGCACCTCCCTGGAGAAGGCGTCGAGATCGCCGAGCATCGACACATTGATATGGATCGCCATGACGTTGTTGATCGGATACCAGCCGGTCGCCTCCCCGCGATAATCAGCCCCCGCGCCGGTCAGGATTCCGGCGAAAAGGTCGGTGAAGACGCACAGGCCGTAGCCCTTGTGGCCGCCGAACGGGAGCAGCGCGCCGGGAGGCGGGCCGTCCAGCGCGAAGGGGTCGTCGGTGAGATCGCCATTCGCGTCGATGATGCAGGCCTCGCGCAATTTCGTCCCCTGATTACGCGCAAGCCGGACTTTCCCCATGGCGACCGAGGCGGTTGAAATGTCGAGGACGATCGGATCCGCGCCCTTCACCGGCATGCCGAGGCTGATCGGCCCGACATTGAGGCGGCGGTCGCTGCCGCCGAAAGGCGCGATCTGCGCGCCTCCGGGACGCACTGAATTGGCGAAATAAATGGTGGCCTGTCCGGCGCCCGCGGCCAGTTCCGCCCAGGCGCCCAGACGTCCGCAATGGCCGGAATGGCGCAGGGTGTACATTGCGAGGCCGGACTTCTCCGCCTTGGCGATGGCGCGGTTCGTCGCTTCGAGCGCGGCGACCTGCCCGAAGCCGTGTCCCCCGTCGAGCACGAACATCGTGTCGTTCTCGAACAGCGTCTGCGGGCGGACATTGGCGTGCATTTCGCCCTTCTTGACGGCCTTGACGTAAGGCAGCGTACGGATGACTCCGTGAGAATCGTGGCCGACCAGACACGAATCGACGAGATGATGCGCGACGATGCGCGCCTCGTGGTCATTGCTGCCCACTCCGATGAAAATGCGATGGAGCAGTTCCTCCAGCGGCTTCGCCTGCACGAGCATTGGTTCCTCCGCACTCGCCGGCGTTCGCCGGTCGCTATTGTTCCGCTCGGCCGAGATCCAGTTCCTCGCGCGCGATCAGCACGCCGTCCTCATCGGCGTAGATCCAGCAGCCAGGACCGATCTCCGCATCTCCCAGCTGAATGGACAGGTCGATCTCCCCCGCCCCGGTTTTTCCGGGAGGCCACGGATTGGAGCCGAGGGCGAAAATTCCCATGTCGATCGTCCGCAACGTCGCCACATCGCGCACGGCGCCCGCTATGAGCAGCCCGGCCCAGCCATTGGCGGCCGCCTCGGCGGCCACACGATCGCCGCACAAAGCCGTCCCCAGGGACGAGCCGCCATCGACCGCCACGACCCCGCCATCGCCCGGCTGCGCGATTATCTGCTTGAGAAGCGCATTGTCGTGATGACAGCGAACAGTCCGCGCCGGGCCGAAGAACGCGTTTCGCGCGCCGTAGCTGCCAAACGGGAGAAGGCACACTTCGATGAGCCCGGAGCCCGCGTAGCGGTCGACGATATCTGCGGTGGGCGTCATGATCCGTCATCTTTCCTCATGTCGCCGCCTTGGCTTCGCGCTCGATCGCTTCGATCAAGTGGCGCGTGAAGGCGCGGGTGCCCAATTCGCCGCCCAGATCTCCGGTTCGATGCGCCGGCTCGGCGATCACCTGTTCGAGGCCCGTCTGAATCAACGCGGCTGCGCGGATCAGGCGGGCGTCCGAGCGCCTCTGTCCGAGCCAATCGAAAAGCATCGCCGCCGATCCGATCAGGGCGGTCGGGTTGGCGATGTCGCGTCCGGCGATATCCGGGGCCGATCCGTGCTGGGCTTGGGCCACCGCATGATCGGCTCCGGCGTTCAGGGATTCCGCGAGCCCGAGACTGCCGGAAATCTCCGAGGCCTGATCGGACAGGATGTCGCCGAACATGTTCGTCGTGACGATCACGTCGAAAACGCTCGCGTCGCGAACGAGCAGCGCCGCCATGGCGTCGACGATCTTTTCGTCATAGGCGATCTCCGGATGCTTCGCGGCGACGGCGCGGGCGCATTCGAGGAACAGGCCGTCGGTCACGCGCAGGACATTGGCCTTGTGCACCACTGTGACCTTCTTGCGCCGCCGGGCTGCAAGCTCGAACGCAGCCTCCACGATCCGGGTCGAGCCGGTGCGGGTGATCTTGCGGATCGATAGCGCGATATCCGGCGTCGGCATGAACTCGCCAGGCCCGACGAACATCGAACGATCCGAATAGAACCCCTCGGTATTCTCCCGAACGATGACGAGATCGACATGGGATCCGCAGCGCGGCGGCAAGCCCGTGCGGGATCGCGCCGGACGGATATTCGCATAGAGATCGAGCCTCTTGCGCAATTCGCCGGAAGGGTTGAGCCCGCCTTCGGATGCGGGCGGATAGTCGTTGTGCGAAACCGGCCCGAGGATGACGCCGTCACTCTGCTTTGCGGCGGGCATGATCGTTTCGGGAAATGTGGAGCCGCACGCCTCGAGCGCGGCGAAGCCGACGGGAAGGTTCGTGAACGCGAGACCGAGCCCGAGAAGGCTGTCGACGGTACGAAGGGTTTCGACCGTGGCCGAACAAATTTCAGGACCTATGCCATCGCCCTCAAGGACGAGCAGCTTGATCGGCTCCCGGCTCGATGCGCCTGTCACGGGCATTCCCCCTCCCAGTTTTCGGCCTGTCAAGCGCTCCTGAAACGAGAGGCTTCGAGCCGGTCATTTGGACCGTTTTCGGCAGGCGGTTCGCGTGTCGAACTTCGGCTTATTGGGCTCTCTATTTTTTTCTTAGGAGAATGTAATCGGCGCGCATTGTCAAAAAGCGTGTATTCCCAAGGGTAAGTGCAGAATTTCGCATTTCGCTTGATGAACTCTCGTTTCTAAATTAGCCTCAACTTCAGTGAGAGGCCGGAAGCGAATACGGGGACGGGCGCACAACAAGGCGGTCAGGATTTCTCCATGAGGCTCAATTCTCGCCTTCATGGGACGTCGAAGAGCCGCTGATCGCCCCCTCGCGCTACACCGGTCCGGCTTTGGGGGAGTGGAGCCGATGTCATCGTCTAGTCGCGCGCTGCGCGAGCACTTGTCTGCGGGACGGTTTCTTTGGTTGCCGGCGGTCTACGATCCGATCGGCGCGCGTCTGGTGGAGTCGACCGGCTTCGAAGCGGCCTATGTCGGGGGCTTCGTCACCGGCGGCTCGCTCGCGGTCACGGAACCGCTTCTGACGATGACCGAGCAGATCCAGGTGGCGGGCGCCGCAGCCGGCGCCGTGGATATTCCAGTACTCGCCGACGCCGGCGCCGGGTTCGGTGAGCCGCTACACACCATGCGCACGGTCCGCGAATTCATTCGCGCGGGAATTGCGGGTATCCATATAGAGGATCAACTCTATCCGAAACGGGCGCACTATCACAAATACGTCGCCCACGCGATTCCAGTCGAGGAATTCGTCGCGAAGATCCAGTTCGCCTGCCGCGAGCGCGACGCGGTCGATCCCGATTTCGTCATCATAGCGCGGACCGATACATGTCGCTCCGAAGGCCTCGAAGAGGCCGTCTTGCGCATCAATCGCGCGGCCGAAGTCGGCGCCGATCTCGGGCTTCTGTTCCCGCGAGACGCCGAAGAGGCGAAGCAGGCCACCCGCGACTGCAAGATCCCGCTCGTCTATGTGCAGAGCCGCGGGAACCGCGACGGGCGTCCGTTGTTTTCACGCCAGGAACTCGAGGATATGGGCTACGTCGCCTGCATTGACGCCCAGATCATGCTGTGCACCGCCTTCCACTATCTCAAGGAAGCGCTGACGGAGCTGCGCAGTACCGGACGTTACGAGAAGCTGTCGAACGCCGATTTCGTCAAGTCGCGACACGACCTCGAAACCTTGATCCGACTTGAGGAATACTACGAAATCGAGGCGATGACCGTCGAGCATTCCGAAGACAAATAGGGCGGCCGGAAAGGTTCGACCGGGGGTCTCAATCATGCAGCTCGCAGATATAGCCAAAGTCGTTCGCAGCAAGAATGCCGGCCCACGCACGCTGACTTTCGATCTCATTTTCGAGAACGCCGAGGATTTCGAGCGGGTTCGTTCCAGCGCTCAGAAACTGCACAGTGAGATCGCCCGCCGCTACGGCAGGAGCGAGAACGAAATCACAGTGATCGCGTATCCGCCAGCCAACGCGATCAAGGTTTCCATGCGACGAACCGTGATGGCCGGGGATCCGGGGGACCGCGATGTCTACGGAGCCCAGCAGCACGCCCAGCTTCTGGATATCGAGCTATGAGCGCCGTCGCCCGCCTCGTCGAATCCTTTGCGGGCGAACGCCGTCCGCTACGCGTGCTCGGAGCGTCGGGGCAGCTCGGTTACGGCATTCCGGCGGCCAGTTTCGAAGCGGGCCTCGCTCGCGGGCCGGACATGATCGGCTGCGATATGGGATCGATCGATATCGGTCCCGCCTATCTCGGAAGCGGGAGGCTCGCGACCACGGAGCAGGCGACGAAACGTGACCTGCGCCGCGTCCTGCAGGCCGCGCGCCGCCTCGATGTCCCTCTCGTGATCGGCTCCGCCGGGTCGGCGGGAGGCGCGCCTCATCTCGCGGCGACGCTCGATCTGGTTCGGGCCATCGCCCGCGAAGATGGATTGCATTTCAAACTCGCCTCGATCCGCGCCGACCTGTCGCCGGACGTCGTCAAGGCCGCCGTAAGGGCCGGGCGCGTGCACGCGCTTGACGGCATGGCGCCGCTCGACGAGGACGAGGTGGATCGAACCGCCAATCTCGTCGGCCAGATGGGCGTCGAGGCTTTTCGCAGGGCGCTGGAAGCCGGCGCCGACGTGGTGATCGCGGGGCGCGCCTGCGACACAGGCATCTTCGCCGCGCTGCCCGCCATCCTCGGCTTTCCCATGGGGCTCGCCATGCATATGGCGAAGATCGTGGAATGCGCTTCCCTTTGCTGCCTGCCCGGCGGCCGCGATCCCATCCTCGCCACCCTGGATGACGAAGGCTTCGACCTCGAAAGCATGGCTCAGGCGCGACGGGCCACCCCGGTTTCCGTAGCGGCGCACAGCCTCTACGAACAGAGTGACCCCTATGAGGTCCTCGAGCCGGACGGCATTCTCGATCTTCGCGAAGCGCGTTACGTCGCCCTCGACGAGCGCCGCACGCGCGTCAGCGGCGCGGTCTGGCGCGATGCGAAGGCGCTGACCATCAAGATGGAGGGCGCCCGGCTGCTCGGGCATCGCGCATTGCTCCTCGCGGGGAGCGCCGACCCGCGCTTCATCGCGCAGCACGAGCGCATCCTGGAGGACGTCAAGGAGGTCGTGCGCGGTCTCGTCTGCGAGAACGCCGAGCAGGATTATCAGCTCTTCTTCCGGGCCTACGGCGTCAACGGCGTGCATGACTGGCCGAACAAGCCGGATCCCCTGCCGCGCGAGATCTTCGTTCTCGGCGAATGCATCGCCGATACGCCGGATCGTGCGGCGGCGGTGACGCAGACGACCAAGCAATATCTGCTTCATCATGGATATGAGGGCCGTTTGTCGACCGGAGGCAATCTCGCCTTCCCGGTGACGCCGCCGGAAGTGGCCGCAGGGCCAGCCTATGCGTTCAATGTCTTTCATCTGATGGAAGTCGACGGATTCGCCGACTTGTTTCCGGTCCAACTCGAGGACCTTTAGGCCGCACGCGTTCAACGGAGGCGTCGATGGATCGAGTGCTGACGCGCATTGAGACCGTCATAATGTGCAGTGCTTTCGTCGGCGCGTTCGCCATAGGGACGATGCAGGTGATCCTGCGCTATGTGTTCAATACGGGTTACATCTGGACCGAATTCGCGTTGGTCACGCTGACAATCATTGCGGCGCTTACGGGTGGAAGTCGCGCCATAACGGAAGGTTTGCACATTCGTATTTCAGTTTTTGCTGATAGTCTTCCGCGAAAATTACGGGCAGCTGTTGATTTTTTAGCCCTTTCGATAACATTGATCTATTGTATTTTGATAGGTTATTATGGATATTTATACGTTGAATTTCTTCGTAGAACAGGCGCTGTTTCGATACAATCTGGAGTTCCGCTTTGGGTTGTCTATGGAATAGTCCCTTTCATGATGGTTCTATTTGTATTGAGATACATCCAACGTCTCGTACAACTCCTGCGTCACGGTGAAGTTCCTGGTCTGGACCAGCACAGATGAAACCCAACCATCCGGAGTTCGCTCGATGACGTTGATCATACTTTTCACGGCCTTCTTCGTGATGCTGATCATCGGCGTCCCCGTGGCCGTCTCATTGGGCGGATCCATGGTGCTCGCCGTCCTTGTCTCGGGAGCCATTCCGCCCGCCATCATCGGTCAAAAGATTTACTCCAGTCTCGATAATTTCATTCTCATGGCGGTGCCGTTCTTCTTCCTTGCCGCCGCGCTGATGGAAACCGGCGGAATCGTACGCCACCTGATCAACGTCGCCAATATCGTGGTCGGGCGCTTTCGCGGCGGCCTTGGAATGACGACCATCCTGGCCTGCATCTTCTTCGCGGCGATTTCCGGCTCCAGTCCCGCGACCGTGGCGGCGGTCGGCGGGATCATGATCCCGGCGCTCGTCAAACACGGATATCCGCTCGCTTACGGCGTCGGCGCCGTGGCGGCCGCCGGAGGACTGGGCATCCTCATTCCTCCGAGCATCCCCTTGATTCTCTACGGTTTGGTCACCGAAACGTCGATCCCGCGCCTGTTCCTGGCCGGCCTCCTGCCGGGATTCATATATGGCGCATTGCTGATGCTCGCGGCGCGTTTCATGGCGATTCGCTTCGATGTGCAGCCGGTCGAGATCGCGTCGCGCATCGAAAAGATGCGTTCGATCCGGCTTGCGGTGCCGGCCCTGCTCCTTCCGATTTTCCTGATGGTGGGCATTTACGGCTTTCCGGCGTTTTCGATCGGGGATTTCCGCGTGCGGGGCGGGGCCATCTTCACGCCGACCGAAGCGGCCCTGATGCTGGCCTTCGCAGCCCTGCTCATCGGCGTGTTCATTTATCGCCAGACCACGATTCGCAACTTCTTCGAGACGCTGACCGCGGTCATTCCCCGCATCGGAATGGTCTTCTGGATCGTGACGAACGCCATCCTGTTCGGCTTCTTCCTCGCCCAGCAGGGGGTGCCGACGGCCTTCGCGAACTGGCTGGTCAGCATGGACATGCAGCCGTGGATGTTCCTGCTGCTCGTGAATCTGGCGCTCCTTGTGGCGGGCCTGTTCATGGACGGCGTTCCCGTCATCCTGATCTTCATGCCGGTGCTTTTCCCGGCGGCGATGGCGCTGGGCATTGATCCGCTGCATTTCGCCGTCATCGTCATCGTCAATATCGAGTTGGGGCTGCTCACGCCGCCGATCGGCATCAATCTCTTCGTCGTCAGCACCATCGCGCGCATGCCGCTGCACCAGGTCTACCGCGCAGTGCTGCCGTGGATGTGCGTGACGGCGACCGTGTTGGTGCTCGTCACCTATGTGCCGATCATCAGCACGTTTCTGCCCAGCCTGTTGGACTGAGAATGCATGAGAACCGCCACCATCGGGAAAGACGCCAGATGCAAGCGTCGCCAATGCGCCCCGTCGGCGCTCCGGCGCGGGTGATGGTCTGCAGGTGGGCTATCCGACGACGGCAACAGGGAGGATCGCATGAGATGAAGAAACCCATCGCCAAGTTCTGAAACAGGCAGGCTCCGCCAACGGAGCCATGCGCCAATAAACCAGGAGGAATACTATGAAACGCAGTCTTTCGACGCTTGCAGCCGCCGCTGTGGCGTTCGGCCTCGCCCTCCATCCCGGAGCGCCGGCCGAGGCGCAAAACCGCGCCGTCGTGAACAACGACACCGGCGCGACCTCGCTCAAGGGTCAGACGTGGGACCATTTCAGAACGCTCGTCGGAGAAAAGCTCGGCGACAGCTTCACGGTGGACGTCCTCCATGGCGAGGCCCTCTACAACCAGATGACGATGATCGATGCTCTGCAGTTGAACGCGATCCAGTTCATCGCACCCGTGGTCGGCGTCTACAGCAGCACATTCCCGAAAATGACGGCGCTGGTTCTGCCGTATCTCCTGCCGTCGCCTGAGGCCATTCGCGAGGCGATGGAGCATCCCGATGTCGGAGGCGCGCTCCTCGAGGACCTGCGCCGGCTCGATATCGAACCGGTCGCCGTTTGGCTCAACGGGCCGCGCGATATCGGAACCACCGCCGAAAACCCGATCCTCTGGCCGGACGACGTTCGCGGCGTTCGCATTCGTGTCCCGCCGGGACGCAACTATGTCGACGCCTTCGAAATCCTGGGCGCCAATCCCACGACGATGGCCTGGGGCGAAGTCCCCACCGCGCTGCGTCAGGGCGTCATCGATGCGGTCGAGCCGGTCCCCAACGCCTGGCTGTCGAGCGGTCTCTACGAAATCGCCCGGCAATACAGCCAGACGGGATATATCTGGGACTTCTACGTGGTCGCCACCAACAAGACCTGGTGGGAGGGGCTTGACCCGGTGGTTCGCCAGGCGCTCGAGGAAGCCATGGAGGAGACGACCGAGTGGAACTGGACCAACACGGAGCGGGTGAACCAGGAAGCGCTCGACAAGATGGCGGCGGCGGGCACGGTGATTCATGACCTTACCGACGAACAGCGTCAGGCCTGGGCCGATGCCGTTCGACCGCTCTGGGATACGCTCGGCGTGGAACTTGTCGGTCAGGAGACCATGAATCTCCTCATCGAAATCGGCGACCGACACCGCTGAGTCGTCGCCGGGCGGCGCCGCGCCCTTTCCAGGCGCCGCCCGAATCGCCCGTCGAACTTGCGAAGAAGCCGATCGCGACAGGCAGGACGCCATGCGAGGTGATCCGAAATCTCCGACGAGCGGCGACAACGCCTTTCATCTCGACGTTTATGCGCGCCACCGGCGGCGCGCCGGCGCGAGGGGCTAGATCGCAATGGCGTCGTTCCCACCGGTGCGCGCGATTATCAGGGGCCTGGAGATCCTGCGAACGGTGAGCCAGGAAGGGCCGATCTCGGCCGGCGCCATTGCGAGGCGCACGGACCTTCCGCAACCGACTGTCATCCGCATTCTCGAAACGCTCATTCAGTCGGGATACCTCTACCGGGATCCGGACTCGGTCACGTATGGCGTGACGGCGCGCACGCTGGCGCTCAGCATCGGATACAATTCGTCTTCGCGTCTCGTCCAGATCGCACAGCCTTTGATCGAGGAGTTGCGCGCGGAGATCGGCTGGCCCTCGAACCTCGCCATCTTCGAGCAGGACGCCATGGTGATCGCCTATACCAACCGTGCGGCGAAGGGCTTGCAGATGCCCGGGCGGCTGGGCGCGCGCATTCCGCTTCTCGCGACGGGCGTGGGAGTGATTTTTCTCGCCAACCAGGATCCGGGCGAACGCGACGCCATTCTGGCGCGACTTCGCCGGTCAGGCGAAAGATGGGACCAGGAACCGAGCCTTTGGTCCGGGCTCGAAGAGCGGCTGACCGAAGCTCGGCGCAGGGGCTTCGCCTTCGCCGATGAGGGCTATCTGGACGCCGTCTATCAGTCGCGCATCTGGGCGGTTGCGGTCCCGATCGGTTTCGAGGGCGGAACGGTGGCCGCGCTGAGCAGCCTGGTCTTGCGCACGACAGGGCCGCAAAAGCGTATCCTGACGCAAATCTTGCCCGCCTTGCGCCGCACAGCCTCTGCGATAGAAGATCGGCTAATGGCCGATGCAGGCTCCGTCGATGCGGGCTCCGGAGCAGATTCTCGCCGTTCGGGTCCGTAGCCGGCTGCGGTGATGAAGACGTTGGCGCGCACGGCATCGCCCTCTGCTGAGCCGCGCCCGGGCTTTGCGAAGGCGTTCAACGACCGCACGCACGATGAATTCACGAACGGGCCGATCCTGGTTGGCTATCTCGGTTCCGTCCAGCTCTCCGAAAAGGCGAGCGCGCAGGTGCTGAATGGCCGGCCTTCGCGTTCGCGGGGCCAGGGGCGTCCGGCCGCCTGCTTGCCGTTCAGCGTCAAGCGTGCGCTCATCGCAGGGATCAGGACGGTGCAGACGCCGTAGGGACGCTCGGGCTTCGGCTGCGTGTGCACGAGCAGCGGGTCGCCCATGTCATGCCAGGTCAGCGCCACTTCCTCTTCGATCGATACGACGCGCTCGGTCCAGAAGTAACGCGGGTCGCCTTCCTTGACGAAAGCCGCGTCGGTCACCGGTATCGTGAGGTCCGAAAGCTCGGGATTCAGCATGCCCTGCACGGTCGATTGCAGCCAGCGCGCCATGGCGATGTTGTCCGACCAGATGCGCCAACGATCCTCCGTCAGCTCGCTTTTCATATACAGGACATGTCCGGGACCGCCCGGTGAAAAGAGGATACGCCAGAAGCTGGCATTGGTGCTGAAGCTGTCGCTGTCGGTCCCGCTCAAGCGGATGAACGGGTTCTCCCCGGTGACGATCACGCGGTTTGCATCGACGGTGCTCATAGAATGTTTCCTGACTTGCATAGGACAACGATCAATAACGTCTCACGATTTTGAGCTGACGGCGACGCTACTGTCAAACGTTGTGCGTAAAAATTAGTAGAGGATGCGGAAAATTTCTCGCAGTGTCTTGTCAGATATTTTGTTTTGTTAACGGATATCGCAAAATCTGTGCCGCCCGGGGGCGCCGGGGCGCGGACTCGCAATCGACAGACTTGGTGAAGGTTCGCCGGAACCGGGTCAGCCCCAGGATCCTTCGCGGGCCAGTTCGGCCGCGAGGTCGAGACAAAGGCGAGCGACCTCCTGGACGGCGGGATTGCTGCCGCGCAAGAGCGGACGCGCAAGCGAGACGGAGCGGCGGAGCGGCGGATCAGTGACCCGGACAGCGTCCAGCGTCCCGGCGTCCAGCTCGGCCCTTGCAGCGCTGCGCGCGAGGATGGTGAAGGCTTTCCCGGATGCGGCGACCGCCTTGAGAATGTGAAGCGAATCCGCCTCGGCGATGATGTCGAGCGCCACATTGTGTTGAATCGACACCTCGTTGACGAGCTGGCGCATGGAATGCGGCAAGCCCGGGAGGACGAGCGGAAGCCGCGCGACGTCTGCAAGGCGAATCTCCGGCGTCAGCGAAGCGCAAGCGTGCGGCGCGCCCACCAGACACAATTCCTCTTCGACCAGACGTTCGACGAAAAGACTCGAGCTCGTCTCGGCGTCATAGAGGACGGCGAGATCGAGGCGACCGGTCTGGACCCATTCCCGAAGGAAGCCGCTGAGGGATTCGATGATGTGGATCTGGACGCCAGGAAGGCGTTCGATCACCGCGAAAAGCAGGGGCAGAGCCAGAACCACGTTGGCGGAAGTCGGCAACCCGATCACGACCCGCCCCGTCACCGGGCCTCCGCGACGGCCAACGATGCTGGGAAGCGAATCGAGTTGCCTCAGGATGTTGAGCGCCGAGGTATAGAGGAGTTCGCCGTCTTCCGTGAGCGTGACGCCGCGCGACGTGCGCAACAGGGCCGACGTTCCGAGCTGCTCCTCGATCTCCCGCACGTGCCGGCTCAAGGCAGGCTGGGCGACGCCAAGATGGCGCGCCGCCTTGGAAAAACTTCCCGCCTCCGCGATCGCGACGAAATATCTCAGCCAGCGCACATCCATAAGCCATAACGCCTCGGCATGGCGCGTAGATCAAGAGGATATTTATTATGGCCGACAGGCTTATGGCAGGCTCACGACACTCGCACCTGTTCGGTTGGTGATCGTGGAAGACCGTCCTCGCCAGGGTTTTGAACCGGATGCCCCCGTGCCGCTTTCCGGGGTGCGCGTCCTCGACCTGTCGCGCCTCGTGGCCGGCAACGCGATTTCGCATGTGCTGGCCGATTTCGGAGCCGACGTTCTCAAGATCGAGCGCCCCCAGCGCGGCGACGATCTCCGGAATTGGCAAGTCGCCGGGGTTTCGACCTATTGGAAGGTTTACGCGCGCAACAAGAAGAGCGTGACTCTCGATTTCCGCTCGGACGAGGGGCGGGCGATCCTCCTCGATCTGGTGCGCAGCGCCGATTTGCTCATCGAGAACTTCGTGCCCGGAACGCTGGAGCGAATGAAGCTGGACCCGGACATCCTGCACGCGGCCAACGAGAAGCTCGTCATCGTGCGCGTCTCGGGCTGGGGACAGACCGGCCCCTTCCGCACCAAGCCGGGTTTCGGCACGTTGGTCGAGGCCATGAGCGGTTACGCCGCCATGAACGGTTTCGGGGATCGGCCGCCTACATTGCCGCCGCTCGCGCTCGCCGACATGGTCAGCGGCCTTTATGGCGCTGCGGCGTCGATGATCGCCCTGCGCGAAGTCGAGCTGAAGGGCGGCAAGGGCCAGGTCATCGATCTGTCGCTGTTCGAGCCGCTGCTTTCCATCCTTGGACCCGAAGCCGCCAATTATCGACTGACCGGCGAAGTGACCAAGCGGCTCGGAAGCCGCTCGGCGACCGCCTCGCCGCGCAATGTCTATGCATGCAAGGACGGGAAGTTCGTCGCGCTTTCCGCTTCCATGCAGTCGATGGCGGAGCGCCTGTTCACGGTGATGGGCCGTGAGGATCTGATTACGGATCCGCGCTTTGCGACCAACACCGCCCGCATCGCGCATTCCGAGGAAATCGACGCCATCGTCGGCGAATTCATGGCGCGGCGCAGCCAGGCGGAGAATCTCGCCCTGTTCGACTCGCTCGGCGTCACGGTGGGTCCGGTTTGCGACATATCGGATCTGGTGGATCATCCCTTCATCCGCGAGCGCGGCGTCATCGTGGACGTGCCGGACGAGCAAGCCGGAGAACTGCCCATGCACGCCGTGACGCCCCGTCTGTCGAGAACGCCCGGGGCGCTGCGTCGTCCGGCGCCGCAACTCGGCGAGCATAACGACGAGATCTATGGCGCGCTCGGGATCGGCGAAACCGATCGTGAGCGGCTGAAACAATCCGGGACCATCTGAAGAAAACGCCCCGCGCGCGTCGCGACGGGGTCGCAATGACCAATACAACGGGAGGAATCAATGTCTTCATCTTTCTTGCGCCCGGCCGCCCGGGCCTTGACCCTGCTACTTTCGCTGGGAGTGGCCTCCGCCGCTCTCGCAGCCGACCCAGTGACGATCCGCGTGGGCTTCGCGACGGGCTCCGTCGGTCCGCACGCGGCCGGCGCCAACGCCTTCAAGGAGGAACTCGAGAGGCTGGCGCCGGGCCGCTTCAACGTCGAAATGTTCCCGGGCGGATCGCTGGGCGGCGAGCGCGAGATGGCCGAGGGCGTTCAACTCGGCAGCCTCGAAATGGCGATCACCGGAACCGCCGTCCTCGGCAATTTCGTGCCCGAAATGATGGTCGTCGACATTCCGTTCCTCTTCCGGGACTATGACCATGCCCGGGCCGTCATGGACGGACCGATCGGCGATGAACTCATCGCGAAAATGGGGGAGCGCGGTTTCGTCGGACTCGCGTTCGGCGAAGTGGGCTTTCGGCATCTGACCAACAGCAGGCGGCCGAGCGAATCCGTCGATGATCTGCAGGGCCTCAAGATCCGGACGATGGAGAACAGCATCCATCTCGCGGCGTTCAGGGCCCTCGGCGCGCAGCCGACGCCCATGGCCTGGACGGAAGTTCTGACCGCGCTTCAGCAGGGAACGATCGACGGGCAGGAAAACCCGCTATCGATCATCGTCTCGACCCAATTGTGGGAGACGCAGAAATATCTGACCCTCAGCAACCACGTCTATACTCCCGTCGCGTTCTATGTGTCTCCCGGGCTGTTCAACAGCCTGACTGCGGAGGAGCAGGAGATCCTGACCAAGGCGGCCCATGCGGGCCGTGACGCCAATCGCGCCTATATCGACGAAAGCGAGCGCGCCGGCCTCGACATCGTGCGCGAGCACGGCATGGAGGTGTCGCGGATCGATCCCGCCGAATTCCAGGAGCGGCTCGAGCCGCTCTATGTGGAAATGCGCGCGCGGTTCGGTGATCTGATCGACGAAATACAGGCGCAATGACAGGCGCGCGCGCCGATGCCGGAACGGACAGGCGAGCCCGCTTGGCTCGCCTGCTCCACCGGGGCGACTGGCTTCTCCGCAATGGCGTGGAGGCATTGGCGATCGCGCTGCTGTGCGTCTATGCGAGCCTTTGCTTCTATCAGGTGATCGCCCGCTTCCTGATCGACATGCCCGCGAGCTGGACGGAAGCGCTCACGCGCACGCTGATGATCTGGAGCGTCTATCTCGGAGCGCTCGCCCTGTTTCGGGAAGGCCTCCTGATCTCGGTCGATTTTCTCTACGGAATTTCGCGTGGCCGCTTCCGGCGCACGCTGGAGGTCCTGCATGTGGCGGCGGCGCTCGCCGTGCTCGGCGCCGCCTGTTATTTCGGATTTCAGTTGGCCTGGCGGGTGCGCCATCAGGTCCTCGCCGGCGTCGAGATCTCGATGGGTTGGGCCTATCTCGCGGTGCCCGTCGGGGCGCTGCTCTGCATGATCGGACTTATCGCCCGCTTCTGCGACCGGTCTTCGGATCCGGCGCCCACGCTCCCCGATTGAGGCCGACCCGCGATGCTGCTGACTATGCTGTCGATCATGGTCTCGAGTTTCGCCCTGAGCGTGCCGATCGCGATCGCGCTCGGCCTCGCGGGGCTGATCGGGATGGTCTTCTTCACCAATCTGCCGCTGCTGATATTCGCGCAGCAGCTGTTCACGTCGCTGGACAAATTTCCGCTCGTCGCCGTTCCGCTCTTCATCCTGGCCGGCAACATCATGGAGGTGGGCGGCATCTCGCGGCGCTTCCTTGAAGTCGCGAAAGCGCTGGTCGGGGGGATCCGGGGCGGGTTGGGCGCATCCTGCGTGATCACCTGCATGATCTTCGCCGCGGTGTCGGGCTCGGGCGTCGCGACGACCTTCGCCGTCGGCGCGATCATGATTCCCGCCCTCGTCGCCAATGGCTATCCGCGCCGCTTTTCCGCGGCGCTTCAGGCGTCCTCGGCCGAACTCGGCGTCATCATCCCCCCTTCCATCCCGATGATCCTCTACGCCGTGTCAGCCGAGGTTTCGGTCGGCGACCTTTTCATTGCGGGAATAGGTCCCGGGTTTCTGATCGCGAGCGCGCTGATTCTGACGGTCCTGATCTGGGCGCGGCTGCGCCCCGGCAAGATCGAACAGGACCTTCAGCGGATCCCCCTCCATGTCGCGCTCTTTCAGGCCGGCCCCTCGCTCATGATGCCCGTGATCATCCTCGGCGGAATCTATGGAGGCGTGTTCACGCCGACGGAGGCGGCTGCGGTCGCGGTCTTCTACGCGCTCTTCGTCGGAGTGGTGCTGCACCGCGAAGTGACGCTTCCCGACCTGTTCGTCATTCTCAGGAAGTCGGTGCGCAGCACGGCCTCGATCATGCTCATCATCGCGGCGGCGGGGGCATTCAGCTTCATCATCAACCGGGCAGGCATCCCCGCCACGGTCGGGCTCTGGCTCGCGGAGAACATGGGCAGCCAGATGATGTTCCTGATCGGGATCAATATCGCCCTGTTCCTGATCGGGATGTTCCTCGAAACCTCGGCCTCGATCATCATCCTGACGCCGATCCTCTTGCCGGTGGCGCTGCATTTCGGCGTCGATCCGATCCATTTCGGCGTCATATGCGTCGTCAATCTCGCCCTTGGAATGATAACGCCGCCATTCGGCGTCAATCTTTTCGCCGCCTGTCAGGTGGCGCAGATTTCCGTGCACAGGATCATGGCCCCGCTGCTGGTCTTCGTTTCGGTCGTCGCCGCCTGCCTTTTGCTGGTGACGTATCTGCCGCCGATCAGCCTGTTCCTGATCCGTTGATGCGCGGCCGGATTACGGCCGGAACGAATGCGAAAACAGCCGATATCGCTTGAATGGGAGGCTGCATTGTCGACGAAGACCACGCTGACCGATCCGCCGGCGCGCTCCTATCTCTTCGCGCCGGCGACGAGCGAGCGCAAGCTCGACAAGGCGCTGGCGGGCGATGCGGACGCGGTCATCGCCGATCTCGAAGACGCCGTCGCGGTCACCGAGAAGCCTCTCGCGCGCCGCCTCGTAGCCGCGCGCCTGCAGGAGCGTCCCTCTCGACCGCTCTTCGTGCGGGTCAACGACCTTTCGACCCCCTTCGCCACGGATGACATCGAGGCGGCGGCCTCGCCCCATCTCGCCGGAATCGTTCTGCCGAAAACCGAGAGCGCGGCGGATATCGCGACGGCCGATTGGTTCCTGACGCAGGTCGAACGCAGGCTCGGACTTCCCCCGGGGGCGATCAGGATCATTCCGATCATCGAAACCGCTGTCGGCCTGGCCGAGGCGCGGGCGATCGCCGCCGCATCGGCGCGGCTGCACAGTCTGGCGTTCGGCATGGTCGATCTCGCAGCCGATATGTCGCTCGATCTTTCCGACGACGACGGAGCGATCCAATCCGCCCGCTTCATGGTCGCGCTCGCATCCCGTGCGGCCGGATTGCCGGGGCCGATCGACACGGCCTTTATCGACATCCAGGATCTGGAGCGGCTGCGCCGGTCGTCGTTGCAGGCGCGGCGGATGGGGTTTGCGGGCAAGAGCTGCATCCATCCCGCGCAGGTCCCCGTGGTCAATGAGGCGTTCGCCCCGACGAAAGAGGAACTCGATCGCGCGGCGCGCATCGTGGCGGCCTTCCGCGAGGCGGAGGCGAGGGGCGTCGCAGCGCTGACGATCGACGGCGTCATGATCGATTACCCGGTGGTGACGCGGGCCCAGCGCATGCTGGCGCTGGCGGGGCGCGCCGGGCCGGAGAACGAAGGGACATAACGATGGCGTTCGACACCAGCCGCCACATCCCCGTCCGCCCCGATTGGCTGGCGACCCATGTCGAAGAGGCGCTTGAGCCCGAGCGATTGATCATCGACCCTCATCATCATCTCTGGAGCCGCCCGGACTCGCACTACCTCGCGCCGGAATTCCTCGCCGATCTCGGCTCCGGACACAGGGTTCGGGCGACCGTTTTCGTCGAAGCCCACGCGATGTACCGGCAGGGCGGCGACCCGCTCGAACGGCCGCTCGGCGAGATCGAGTTCGCGGCGAAGACGGGCGAGGAGGCGGCGCGAGCGGGCGGACCTGCGATCTGCGCCGGAATCGTCGGCACGCTCGATCTCCAGGGCGGCGATCGAGTCCGCGCCGTGCTCGAGGCCGCGATCGCCGCAGGGCGAGGCCGGCTGCGGGGCCTGCGGTGTTCTTCCGTGCACCATCCCGATCCCGCGGCGCGCGGGTCGATGCTCGATTTCCCGCCGGGAATGCTGGGTTCATCCGCTTTTCGGGCGGGCTTTGCGCATCTCGCCCCGCTCGGGCTGAGTTTCGACGCCTGGATGTACCATACGCAGCTCGACGATTGCGCCGATCTCGCCGACGCCTTTCCCGAAACGACGATCATCTTGAATCATATCGGCGGCCCGATCGGGATCGGCCCCTATGCGGGCCGACGTGACGAGGTGTTCGCCGAGTGGGCCGCCTCGCTTGAGCGGTTGGCGAAGCGACCGAACGTCGTGGTGAAGCTCGGCGGGCTCGGAATGAAATTGTTCGGGTTCAGCTTGCACGAGCGCCCCGCCGCGCCGGATTCCAGCGCGGTCGCGGCCGCCTGGCGGCCCTATGTCGAGACGGCGCTGTCGGCTTTCGGCGTGGATCGCGCGATGTTCGAGAGCAATTTTCCGGTCGATAAGGGGAGTTGCAGCTATGTCGTGCTCTGGAATGCGTTCAAGCGATTGGCGGACGCTTTTTCCGCTTCGGAGAAGGAAGCTCTGTTCGCCGCGACAGCGGCTCGCATCTATAAGATCGACCTTCCCGTCGATAAGGAAGGCTGAAGGCTCAGTCGCTTGAGCGGATGCCCCCGACACAAGATTCCCGATCCTCCCGCAGGCCCAAGTCCCCGCAAATCCGATCGGTCCGCTTCCCCATCAACCGGCGGCAAGGCTCTTCAGCCAGCCTCCGGCGCATGCGCGGTCGGGCAGCGCCAGGGTCTCGTCCCACAGCGCGGCGGCGGCGTTCTCGGGAAAGCTGCGGGTTACCAGCGAGAGGAACTTGGCGCGCAGCTCGGCCTCCGGATACGGGTCCGCCCAATCGCCCCGATTGGTCTGCGTCTCGCCCGTCAGACGGCGACCGTCCTTCAGCGTCAGCGTGATCCGGGCCGGCCGGTTGTCGGGCAACGCCGCCGTCATGGCCGCGTCCTCGACGACGCGCACGCGCGCGCCCAGCGCGCGGATCGCGGGATCGGTCAGCCTGTCGCCCGTGAAGCTCGTGACGTCGGTGCGCCCCGTCACGAGCGCGGTCGCGACGGCGAAGGGCACGGAGAAGCGCGCGGCGAGCATGTTGCGCGGCGCGGGGTCGTCGAGTTCGACGGCGAGGTTGTAGGTCGCCACCTCGACGCCCGCGACGGAATCCGGTTCGATCCGTCCTTCCCGCTCGGAGATCTGGGAGAGCGCGTCGAGCGTGGCGTGATTGTAGCGGCAGCAGGCGTGCATCTTGAAATAATTTCGACTGACCTCCCAGCGCTCGCCCAGCGCCTCGGTCATCTTCGCGCGGTCGAAGGTCTCCGACAAAGCCCGGCCGAATACCTCGCCCAGTCCGTCGCGGTCCGCCTCGAAACCCGCTTCGAGCAGGTCGTGCACGGTCAGCCCCATCTGACCCGATATCCCGGCGAAGGCGTTGCGCACCGTGCCGCCCTCCAGCATGGTCCGGCGGCTGTTGGCGAGCGCGAAATTCGCCGCCATGTTGATCGTGTGGCGAACGCCCGCGGCGTCGCGCCCGGCGAGCCGGGCGACGGCGACGGCGGCGCAGACCGTCCCCCAGGTGCCGTGAGGATGCAGCGACGGGCGCAGCCTGCTGGCGATCCCGACCCGCGCGCCGACCTCGTAGCCGAGCGCGATGGCGGTCAGCAATTCGCGCCCGGAAACGGAGATCCCGGAGGCGAAGGCGAGCGCGGCGGGAACGGCGTGCATGCCGGGATGGCCCCGGGAGAACTGGTTGCCCTCGTCCATCTCCAGCACGGTGCCGGCCGTCCCGTTCAACAGCGCCGCCTGCGCCGGCTGCGCCCGGCGATTCGTGCCGATCACCACGGCGGGACCCCCGCCCGCGAGAGCGGGGCGAGCAATCAGGGCTTGTATTTCCGGTTCGGCCATGCCGCCGGTGATCGCTCCCACGCAATCGGCAAGGACAAGGGCGCTGCGCGCCAGAACAGCGTCCGGAATTTCTTCCGAGGACGTCTCGACAACGAAACGCGCTACTTCGTCAAGGTAATCCATGCCGTCCTTTTCTCCATGCTTGCCTTGAACGCCGTCGATATGCTCTTGAGGAAAACGCGCGCGATGTCGAGTGCGAATAAGAACAAGCGAGGCTTGCGATGAAGCGTGTTCTGGTGATCGTTCCCTTCCCCATGAGCGCGGAGAACCTCGCGCAGAGACGCGCCCAGTTGCAGGCCGTGACGCTCGGCCCCGACATCGCCTTCGAATTCGAGCCGGTGAAGGTCGCGCCGAAGAACTATGTCAGCGCCTCCGACATGACGCTCGCGGATTTCGGCGTGCTGGAGGCCGGGCTCGACGCCGAGCGGCGCGGCTACGACGCCGTATGCATCGACACGATGAGCGATTCCGGCGTGGCCGCCCTGCGCTCCGAACTGAGCATACCGGTGATCGGGCCCGGCCGCGCCTCGGTCCTCACGGCGCTGATGTTCGGCAACAGCTTCTCGATCCTCGCCATGTGGCCGCATTGGCGCCATCTCTACGTCCGCACGCTGGGCGATCTCGGGCTGGCGGATAAATGCGCCTCGATCCGCTGGATCGACGCAAGGCCCGACAACCAGAACCTTCTGGCGGGCAAGGAGGAGGAGGTGTTTCCGGCGCTTGAGGCGGCGGCGCGGCGCTGCATCGACGAGGACGGGGCGGAGGTGATCCTGCTCGGCTCCACGACCATGCATCAGGCGCACGCCCATCTCGCCGAACGGCTGCCCGTGCCGGTGATCAATCCCGGGCCGTTGACCTACAAGCTCGCCGAGGCCGCGCTGGGTCTGGGGCTGACGCATAGCCGCAAGGGCTGGCCCGCCTCGCCGGCGCCCAGGGGGGAACTGGTTCGCGCCATGGTGGCGGCCGGCCAGGCGCAGGACTCCGTGTAGCGTCGGACAGCCTTCCTGCGCGACATTCTCCTTGATCGTCTTGGGCAGGCCGTCAAACACGGCCGTGGCGGCCACTTTCGGAGAGATCGTGCGGTTGCGATATCCGGCGAGGAGAGCGGTCGCGCTGTTGCCCTCGCGCGCATGCTATGTGCAGATATGCGCAGCTCAACAAAGCCGACCCGGCTGGCCCCTGCGCGCGATCCCGGAAAGCGCGCGCAGGGACGCATGGCGGGTTGGGCCTTGGGCGCAAACGCCCCGAGGCCGGTTGCGCGCCTGCATGCCAGCGGAGAGAGTCCTTGTCAGCACCCTCGCCCGAATCCCCTTCCGAATCCGCTCATCAGAACCTGCCCGACGAAGACGCGCCTCTCCTCGGCGCCGATCTGACCGTCGGTCGCCGCCGGGTCGGCCTCGCGGCCTGGTGCCTGTATGACTGGGCGAATTCCGCCTTCAACACGGTGATCGGCACCTTCATCTTCTCGGTCTATTTCGCCCGCGGCATCTATGGCGACGAGACGGCCGGCGCGGCGGTCTGGACCTATGCGCTCGGCGCGGCGGGGCTGATCGTCGCGGTGCTGAGCCCGATTCTCGGCTCGATCGCCGATCGCGGCGGGCGGCGCAAGCCGTGGCTCTTCGCCTTCATGATGAACACCGTGATCGCGACGTCGCTGCTCTATTTCGCGCGGCCCGACGAATCCTTCGTGATTTATGCGATCGCGCTGATGATCATCGCCTCGATCACCTTCGAGCTCGGAACGGTGTTCTACAATTCCATGCTGCCCACCATCGCGCCGCCGAACATGACCGGGCGGATCAGCGGCTGGGGATGGGCCATGGGCTATATGGGCGGGCTCGGCTCGCTGGCCCTGTGTCTGGTGCTGCTGATCCAGGCGGAAGAGCCGTTCTTCGGGTTGGTGGGCACGGATGATGCGCAGAACGTGCGCGCCACGGTGCTCGTCGTGGCCGCCTGGTTCCTCTTCTTCTCGCTGCCGCTATTCTTCCTCACCCCCGATACGCCGGCCAGCCCCGCGCCGATGCGCGAGCATATCCGCAAGGGTCTGAAGGTCTTGTGGAACACGCTCAAGCAGATCCGCCATCAGGGACATCTGGTGCGCTTTCTGATCGCCTCGGCCTTGTATCGCGACGGGCTCTCGACGCTGTTCGCCGTAGGCGGGCTCTATGCGGCGGGCACTTTCGGCATGACCTTCGACCAGATCCTGATCTTCGCCATCGGGCTCAACGTCACGGCCGGGCTGGGCGCCGCTAGCTTCGCCTTCGTCGATGACTGGATCGGCCCCAAGGCGACCATCCTGATCGCGCTGGGCTCGTTGATCGCGCTGGGTTCGGCCATCCTCATGGTCGATGATCTGATCGTGTTCATCGTGCTCGCACTGGGTCTCGGCATCTTCGTCGGCCCCGCCCAGGCGGCGGGGCGCTCGATGATGTCGCGGCTCACGCCGAAATCGATGGAATCGGAGATGTTCGGGCTCTATGCGCTGGCCGGCAAGTCGATCTCCTTCCTCGGCCCGGTGCTCTACGCCACGGCGACGACGATCTTCGACAGCCAGCGCGCCGGCATGGCCACCATCGTCCTCGTCTGGAGCGCCGGCGCCCTGCTTCTGGCCACCGTCCCGGCCCCGAAAGCACGCCGCCCGGACGCGCCGAAGGCTGTGGTGACGGGGGCCGGCGGGGGTTGAGGCGATGCGGGATCAGGAGAGCGCAGCGATCTCTGGCCCGCATCGCCGACGCTGATCGTATAGCCGGCTCAATCTCTCGCCGGCGCCCGGGGGGCGGCGCGACATGGGAGGAATACCGTCATGACGACCGCGCAGGAGGGGTGGGAGCGCTTCATTTCCGCCGACGAGGCCATCCTCTGGCAGGGGCGCCCGGATCCGCGCATGTCGTGGCGGGGCGGCGAGAACGCAACGCTCCTGATCGGGGGCTTCGCGGTCGCCGTCATCGCGTTTCTCACGTGGGAGGCCTGGTACTACGATGACGGAACCGACCCGATCCTGGCCGATGGCGATCTGACCGGGCTGATGATCTTGCTCGTCCTCGGCGTCGCACTGGCCGCCATCGGGCCGCTCGTGATGGCCATGGTGCGCCGGGGGACGTGGTATGCGCTCACGAACCGGCGCGCCGTCATCGCCCATCGCCCGACGGTTTTCGGCCTCGTCGTGTATCAGGGGCTGGATTGCTATCCGATCAGCGAGGTCGAGGTCGTCCCCTCGGATCTGCCCGGCCTCGAAACGGTGAATTTCGCAAGGCTCAGCGAGCGCATGACCTTTGACGAGGGCTGGCGTCGCGTCACGCCTCCCGGCGCTCGGCCCGTCTCCTCCGGGAAGTGGCCGCGCCGGGACCGGCGCGTCGGCTTCGAGCGCATCGCGGATGCGGGTCTCGTCGCGGAGCTGTGCCGGAAGGTCGAGGCGGCCTCGCGTCCGGCGTCCTGACCCGGCTCAGGCGCGTCCTTTGGCCGCTTCCCTGGCGAGCTTGGCGATCCAGCGCTTCGCCTGCTTGCGCACGTTCGCGGGCGCGGTTCCGCCATAGCTGAGCCGGCTCTTCACCGAACGCTCGACGCCGAGCACCGCGAAGATCTCCTGCGTGATGCGCGGCTCGACTTCCTGCATGTCGGAAAGCGAGAGCTTCTCCAGCCCGGTCTTGCGCGAAGCGGCGAGAGCCACGAGGCGGCCGGTGACGTGGTGGGCGTCGCGAAAGGGCATTTCGAGCACGCGCACCAGCCAGTCTGCGAGATCGGTCGCGGTCGAGAAGCCGGCGCCGGCCCAGCGCTTCATGCTCTTCACGTCGGGCTCGAGGTCGCGCACCATTCCGGCCATGGCGGCGATGCACAGCGAGAGCGTCTGGAGCGCGTCGAAGACGCCTTCCTTGTCCTCCTGCATGTCCTTGGAATAGGTCAGCGGCAGGCCCTTCATGACGACGAGCAGTCCCTGCAACGCGCCGAAGATGCGGCCCGACTTGCCGCGCACGAGCTCGGCCGCGTCGGGGTTCTTCTTCTGCGGCATGATCGAGGAGCCGGTGGTGAACTTGTCCGACAGGTTCACGAAGGCGAATTGCGGCGTCATCCAGAGGGTGATCTCCTCCGCGAAGCGGGAGAGATGCACGGCGCAGATGGCCGCCGCCGACAGGATTTCGAGCGCGAAGTCGCGATCCGAGACCGAATCGAGGGAATTCGCCGTCGGGCGGTCGAAGCCGAGCGCTCTTGCGGTCATCTCGCGGTCGATCGGAAAGGACGTGCCGGCGAGCGCCGCCGCGCCCAGCGGGCATTCGTTGAGGCGACGGCGCGCGTCGGCGAGGCGGCCGCGGTCGCGGGCGAGCATCTCGACATAGGCGAGCAGATGATGCCCGAAGGTGACGGGCTGGGCCGATTGCAGATGCGTGAAGCCCGGCATGACGGCGCCGGCGAAGGTTTCGGCCTTCTCCGCGAAGGCGCTCTGGAGGTCGTGGAGCTGGACGTCGAGGGAATCGATCGTGTCGCGCACCCAGAGCCGCATGTCGGTGGCGACCTGGTCGTTGCGCGAACGGGCCGTGTGCAGGCGCCCGGCTACGGGGCCGACAATGTCCTTGAGACGCGATTCCACGTTCATGTGGATGTCTTCCAGCGCCCGCGAGAACGTGAACGTGCCGTTCTCGATTTCCGCGCCCACGGCCTTGAGTCCGTCAGAAATCGCCGCCACATCTTGATGCGAGAGGATGCCGGTTTCGGCCAGCATCGCCGCATGGGCGAGCGAGCCCTGGATGTCCTGGCGCGCGAGGCGCTTGTCGAAGTCGATGGAGGCGTTGATCTCCTCCATGATTTCGGCCGGTCCGCTGGCGAAGCGGCCGCCCCACATCCGATTGCTCACGCTGGCCCCCTTGAACGAGTTGACGGGTCTATGACGGATACGAATAACGCAATAACGCCGCACCGGCCTTCCGCCGGCTGGTCCCTGCGCAGGACGGCGCTTTTCGCCGCGCCGCTCGCCGCGCTCGCCTTCCTAGCTTTCACGCTCGTTTCCCGCAACACCGAAGCGGTCGCCGCCGAATGCGTGGCTGCGCAGCCGCTCGCCGAAACCCTCGCGCCGCTGGCGCGCGGCGAACTCGCGGCGGTGAGCGTCCACCGCGCTCCGCGCATTCCGCCCGAACTCGCCTTCACCGGCCCGCAGGGCGAGCCGCTGACTTTGGCCGATTTCGGCGACCGCACGGTGCTTCTCAACCTTTGGGCCACCTGGTGCGCGCCCTGCCGCGAGGAGATGCCGGCGCTCGACCGGCTCCAGGCCGATCTCGGCGGCGAGGATTTCGAGGTGATGGCGATCAATGTCGACACCCGCAACCTCGACCGGCCCCGCGAATGGCTGGAGGAGCACGGGATCGACGCCCTCGCCTATTATGCGGAGAACGGCGGCGCGCTGTTGCAGGTGTTGCAGCGCTCCGGCCACGTCGTCGGCCTGCCGACGACCATCCTCTTCGCGCCGAACAATTGCGAGGTCGCGATCCTCAAGGGTCCGGCGGAATGGGCGAGCGAGGACGCCTTCGCCTTCATCCGGGCGGCGATCGGTCGCTGACGGGCGCCCCGGCGCTTGCGCGGCGGGCGCTTCGCCACCAGATAGGCCCGGAAAGACGGGCTTATGATGAAAACATCGGATTGCGACATACTCATACTGCCGAGCCTCGGCGGTCCCGACGGCGAAATCTGGCTCTCGCGCTGGGAGCGTCAGCTGTCGAGCGCGCGTATCGTCGCGCAGGCGGACTGGGCGCGCCCGGAAGCGGGCGCCTGGGCCTCTTCGCTCCATGAGGCGGCGGGCGCCGCGACGCGCCCGGTCGTGCTCGTCGGGCACGGGCTGGGGTCGCTCACCGTCGCGCATGCGGCGGCGCAGGCGCGCGATGGCAAGAATGGCGAGCGAACGCTTGAGCGGGTCGCCGGCGCCTTCCTCGTCGCTGCGCCCGATATCGAGGACGATTCGGCGCCAGCCGCGATGCGCGGCTTCGGGCCTATGCCGCGCGCGCGCCTGCCCTTCGCCACGCTGCTCGTCGCCTCGCGCAACGATCCCCATTGCGCTTTCGAGCGCGCGGAGGAACTCGCCGGTTCCTGGGGCGCCGAACTGGTCGATGCGGGCGAATCGGCGCATCTCGATACCGCGGCCGGCTTCGGGCCATGGCCGGAGGGGCTCTTGCGGTTCGCGGGCTTCCTGAAGACGCTGCCCGCCACTCAATAGGGCGGGATGCGTGCGCCGACGAGGCTCGCCTTTCGGGCCTGCGCGCCTTAAAACCGGCTGTCCACGCAAGCAGCCCGGAAAGGCCCGCACATGTCCGCCGCTCCCCGCGCCATCGGCAAAGGCGACCGCCTGATCCTCGTCGACGGCTCGTCCTTCGTGTTTCGCGCCTTCTTCCAGTCGATGAACCAGGACGCGAAATACAATTACCGCTCGGACGGGCTGCCGACGGGCGCGCTTCGCATGTTCTGCGTGAAGCTCCTGCAATTCATTCGCGAGGGCGCGGCCGGCGTGACGCCGACGCATCTCGGCATCGTGCTCGACAAGTCGGAAGGCTCCTTCCGCAAGGAGATATACCCAGAATACAAGGGCCATCGCCCTGACGCGCCGGAAGACCTCAAGCGCCAGATGCCGCTGATGCGCGACGCCGTGCGCGCCTTCGGGCTCATCCCGCTCGAGCTCGAACGCTACGAGGCGGACGACCTGATCGCGGCCTATGCGAAACAGGCGTCCGAGGCCGGCGCCGAGGTGCTGATCGTCTCCGCCGACAAGGATCTGATGCAGCTCGTCGGGCCGAACGTGCGCTTCTACGATTTCGAATCGGGGATCAAGGGCAAACCGGGATACCGGCCCGAGCGCAAGCTCGACGAGGCCGGCGTCATCGAGCGCTGGGGCGTGAATCCGTCGATGATCGCCGATGTTCTGGCGCTCACCGGAGACGCGTCCGACAACGTGCCGGGCGTGCCGGGCATCGGGCCGAAGACCGCCGTGCAATTGCTCGAGGAATACGGCGATCTCGAAACGCTGCTCGCCCGCGCCGGCGAGATCAAGCAGCCCAAACGCCGCGAGACGCTGATCGAGAACGCCGACAAGGCGCGGCTCTCGAAAAAGCTCGTCCTCCTCGACGAGGCGGCGCCCGTGCCGGCGCCGCTCGAAGACCTCGCCATGAGCGAGCTCGACGCGAAGAAGCTCGTCGCCTTCTTCAAGGCGATGGAGTTCACGACCGTCACCAAGCGCGTGGCGGCCGATTACGGGGTCGATCTCGACGCGGTCGATCCCGATCCGGCTCTGGCGCGCGGGGCGGGGATCGAGGATGAGGCGAGCGAGGCCGGGGAGGCGGCTTCCGGGGACGGACAGGCCAGCCCCGAGCGGCTCGTTCGCCAGCGGATCTCGGAGGCGCAGGCGACGCGCATCGACCGCGAATCCTACGAGACGATCCGCGACGCCAAGGCGCTCGAAGCCTTCGTCGCGGCAGCCCGCGAGGCGGGCGTCGTCGCCTTCGACACGGAGACGAACGCCCTCGACGCGACGCGCGCCGAACTCGTGGGCGTCTCGCTCGCGCTGCCCGGCGGGCGCGCCTGCTATGTTCCCCTCCAGCATCGGGGCGGCACGGATCTGTTCGATGGTTCGGGGCTCGTGGAGGGGCAGATCCCGCTGGAGCGCGCGCTCGCGATCCTCAAGCCCCTGCTCGAAGACGCGGGCGCGCTCAAGATCGCCCACAACGCCAAATACGACTGGCTCGTGCTCTCGCGCTACGGGATCGAGACGGCGCCGATCGACGACACGATGCTGATCTCCTACGTGCTCGACGCCGGACGCGGCGGCCACGGGATGGATGATCTGTCCGAGCGCCATCTCGGCCACGTTCCGATCAAATTCGGCGATGTCGCAGGAACGGGCAAGAACGCGAAGACCTTCGACCTCGTGCCGATCGACGAGGCGAGCGCCTACGCGGCCGAGGACGCCGACGTCACCATGCGCCTGTGGCGTGTGCTCAAACCCCGCCTTGTCGCCGAGGGCAAGACCACGGTCTACGAGACGCTGGAGCGCCCGCTGATCCCGGTGATCGCGCGCATGGAGCGCCGCGGCATCCTCGTCGATCGGCAGATACTGAGCCGGCTATCCGCCGATTTCGCGCAGACGCTGGCGCGGCTCGAGGAGGAGATCCAGAATGACGCCGGCGAGCGCTTTTCGGTCTCCAGCCCCAGGCAGATCGGCGAAATCCTCTTCGGCAAGCTCGGGCTTCCGGGCGCGAAGAAAACCGCTTCGGGGCAATGGGCGACCCCGGCATCGCTCCTCGAAGAGCTCGCGGAGCAGGGCCATGAATTGCCGGCTAAGATTCTTGAATGGCGTCAGCAGGCCAAGCTGAAATCGACCTATACCGACGCCCTTCCCCATTACATGCATCCCGAAACGGGCCGCGTGCACACCTCCTTCTCGCTCGCGGCGACGACGACGGGGCGTCTGTCCTCCTCCGAGCCCAACATCCAGAACATTCCCGTGCGCACGGCCTCGGGCCGAAAGATCCGCTCGGCCTTCGTTGCGGAGCCGGGCAACAGGATCATCTCGGCCGATTACAGCCAGATCGAGCTGCGCATCCTCGCGCATATCGCCGAGATCCCGCAGCTGCGAAAAGCCTTCGAGGACGGGATCGACATTCACGCGGCGACGGCTTCGGAGATGTTCGGCGTGCCGCTCGCCGAGATGACGGGCGAATATCGCCGGCGCGCCAAGACCATCAATTTCGGCATCATCTACGGCATTTCCGCCTTCGGCCTCGCCAACCGGCTCGGGATCGG
>REDO01000142.1 GCA_007693435.1 Salinarimonadaceae bacterium
GGCGATCAGCTCGCCGATCCGCGCGCCCTCCTCCCGCGCGAGCAACGCGATCACGATCTCCCGCTTCGTCGCCCGCTTCGTCGGACGGGGCATCTCCCGCTGTGGCGTCTCGCCCGGCACATCCCGCGGCTCGAGCGCAGCCAAGCCGGCAGCGGTGATCCGCAGCCCGATCGGCGCCTGCGCCTCCTTGCGCCAGCCGAGCGCCTCGTCGGCGACCGCGACCTCCTCGGCGACGCCTGCCCGCAGCAGCCGCGCCATGGCCTCCCGCCGCGTCTTGGCGGAGAGTGAATCCGTCCGGGGGATGAGATTATCCTGCCGCTGCGCTGCCGCGGCGAGGTTGGCGATATCGGTTCTGGTGAGCTTCATGTTGCTGGTCCTCGCTGTGATGGGCGCATCCTGCGCCGTCACCACCGCGAGCCCCGAGCTGGTCCATTCGCCAGCGGGGCATCGCAAAAGCGCCCCAGCAAGGCGCTTCCGCGCAGCCATCAGCGCTCCGTTGCGCCCGCAAGTCCAGTCCTATCTGCAGCACCGCCAGCCTCGGGACGATCCGTTTCGTCGGCATGATTCGGCCGAACCGGTCTCCGCAGCCGCGCGAACCGGTCTCCCGCGCAAAGGAGACGAGGCCAGCGGAAACAGCAACTGAGGTCGCGGAGAAACGGGCGAAATCCGTGCCTTTGCAAACGCCAGAATGTGCCCGCCACATATCCCTAGAAATTGGCCAAGTCTTTGACAACCCTGAGGTCTCTGCGAACCGAGGAAGAGCGCAAGTTCGCGTGGAGTGTGTGGTGGGCCCGGCAGGACTTGAACCTGCAACCAGACCGTTATGAGCGGCCGGCTCTAACCATTGAGCTACGGGCCCTGCGCCGAAGCGCATTTTCCTTAGCGTTTCCCGATGCGCGCGTCACCCCCGGACGCGCGCATCCGCCTTGGAGATATGTCACGCGGCCCGCAGCTGGCTGAGGAAGGCGCGCATCTCATCGCGCAGGCGGTCGGCCTGCGTGGTGAGTTCGCCCGAGGCGGAGCGCAACTCTCCGGCCTTCTCGTTGGTTTCGCCGGCGGCGTCCGTGACTTCGGCGACGCTGATGGAGATGGTCTGCGCTCCGGCGGCGGCGGTCGAAACGGAGCGCGCGATCTCGGAAGTCGCGGCGCGCTGCTGTTCGACGGCGGCCGCGACAGTCGTCGAGATCCCGGATATCTCGCGGATTGTCCGGCTGATGCCCTGTATGGCGTCGACCACGTCCACGGAGGCGCCCTGCACGGCGGTGATCTGGGCGCTGATCTCCTCGGTGGCCTTGGCGGTCTGCGCGGCCAGCGTCTTCACCTCCGCCGCGACGACGGCGAAACCCTTGCCGGCCTCGCCGGCGCGAGCCGCCTCGATCGTGGCGTTGAGAGCGAGCAGGTTGGTGTGGGCGGCGATTTCGCTGATCAGCCTAACGACCTCGCCGATCCGGCTCGTCGCCTCGCCCAGCGCCCCGACCTTGCCGGACACGCTGCCGGCCTCCTCGACGGCGCTCCCGGCGATCTGGGACGCCTGCGACACCTGTTCGCCGATCTCGCTGATCGACGCGGAAAGCTCTTCGGTGGCGGACGCCACGGCGTTCACGTCCGCTCCGGCCCGCACCGAAGCCTCGCCGGCCTCGCGTCCGCGCTCGGCCGTGCGTCCCGACAGCGAGAGCATGCCGTCGGCGCTGCTTTCGATCTGCGCGGCCGCGCCGCTGAGCGCCTGCACGACGGCGGCCACTGAATTCTCGAGAGAATCGGCCATACGCAGCATCGTGTCGCGCCGCTCCTGGTCGGCCTGCGCCTTGATCTCCTCTTCGGCCAGACGACGCGCCTCGTCCTCGCGCATGGCGGCCTGGGCCGCCTGCTCTGCGACGGCCGCCTCCTTGCGGGCGATACGGCGGATCAGCCGGAAGACGATGCCGATCATGCCGGCGCCGATGGCGAGAATCGCGCCGATCAGCAGGGTGAAGGACAGGCTGCGGGTTTCCGCCATTGTCTGCGCCGCGCCGGTCACGTCCCAGGTCGTGCGGGCGGCAAAGAGCGGAGAGCCTTCGGGCGTGACGATATCGATGACCGCGCTGTCGGTCACCGCATTGACCGGAAGAGCGAGATTGTCGGGACGGGCGAGGACAGCGCCGGTCTCGCGGTTCTCAAAGCTGATCGCCATCCCCATTCGCTGATCCGCCCGCGCAAGGGCGTGCAGCGGATCGACGTGGATGATGAGATAGCCCGCGAGGCGCAGCCCGCCCACGGGCGAGACCACGCTCATGCGCGGCTGACCTTCGTCGGACCAGATATGCGTGAGCCGGGCGAGGCGCGCAGGGCCCTCCCTCGCGGCGAGCGCCTCGATGAGCGCTGCGGGAACGGGGGTCGCGCCGGTCGCGTCATGGCTGGCGAGCCCGGCGAGGTCGGCGTCGAGCGCATCGAGCCCGCGCACGGCGACCCCGCCCGACGTGACTGCGTCGCGCCGCAGCATCTGGGGCAGAAGCGCCTTGATCGCCGCGCCGTCGCGACTGGTCACGCCTTCGCGCAAACCTTGTTCACGAGCGATCTCGGCGGCGAGCGACCCAACCGTCTCGGCATGATCCGTCCAGATGGCGTCGTCCACATAACGGTTGAAAAGCGCGCCGATCTGTTCTGCGTTGGCGGCGCTTACCGCGCGCACGTAGCGGTCCGTGACGTATTGCATGACCGCGAGCGCCGCGACGCCGTTGAGGATGGCGCCAATGACGAGAATGGACAGGAGGCGCCCGTGATCGGACAGGGCCCGGGCGATCAAATTCTTCTGCGACGGGTCACGGAAAGACATGCGGAGAAACCCCGGAAATCACCTGTTGAAATGGACCCGCCGGCCGAGCCGGCGGGCTTTCGTCGCTATGGCGCCCGTCAGTTCGTGACGAGCGGCAGGCCGAGGCTGCGCCACTCGGTCATGCCGAGCGCGTAGTAGCTGACGTTGGTGTAGCCATAGCCGACGGCCATCTGCGCGGCGTTCGCCGCGCGGCCGCAGCTCAGACCGTTGCAGTAGAAGAGCATGGGCGTGCCCTTGTCGGCTGCGTGCGCGGCGATATCCGCCTCGCCGTTGATGTCGGTGTCGATCAGACGGATCGCACCCTCGATATGGCCGGCGTCGTAATCGGCCACCGAACGGTTGTCGAGGATGACGAGATTGGGCGTGGTTTCGATCAGGGTGATCACGCCCTCGGCGTCCACGGTCGTGGCGCCGGTTATCTCCATGGGAGCGTCTCCGGCATGCGCCGAGAAGGCCAGGCCGGCGGCGAGGCAGACGCCGAGGGTCATCTTGAGGAACTGATTCATCATAAAACTCCGGTTCACAGAAACTTCAAATTTTAGGCAATCAAATCAAGCATATTTGCTGATCGACGCCTTTGGCTTGCACAGACGTTTCACTTACCACGGAGTTTATTGAATAGTGGATACGTTAAATTTTCGTTGACGACCTCAAAACTTGATGATCGGGACGGATTCACTCTCAGAATTTATTTTTCATCATTAAACAGAAGCTTACGTAGCTGGATGACGACGTTGTCATGCAGTCAAAAGCAAAGCAAAGCTCTTTTCAGGCGTTCGCTGCTCTGTTTCGTGTTCACGCACGACGTTCCACGGCGGGGTCGTGGGCCAGGCCGCCCGGGCCAGCGTTTCGCGCCCTTCGCAATTGACGCGCGCGCCGCCTTCTCTGATGGTGCGCGCGATTCTTCATCCGGCGCCCGCCGTTAGACCCCGCTCATATCTTCCCGGAGTTTGCGATGTCCGCAGTATGGCCCATCCATGGCGAAATCACCGGCCCGATCGTGATGATCGGCTTCGGCTCGATCGGAAAGGGCGTCCTGCCCCTGATCGAACGTCATTTCACCTTCGACAAGTCGCGTTTCACGGTGATCGACCCTGAAGACCGCGACCGGGCCATGCTCGACGACCGGGGCATCCGCTTCGTCCACGCCGCGCTCACACGCGAGAATTACGCCGATATCCTCACACCGCTCCTGACCGAGGGCGGCGGCCGGGGCTTCTGCGTCAACCTCTCCGTCGACACCAGCTCGCGCGATATCCTGACGCTGTGCCGCAACCTCGGCGCCCTCTATATCGACACCGTCGCCGAGCCGTGGCCCGGCTTCTACTCCGACAAGTCCGCCGGTCCCGGCGAGCGCACCAACTACGTCCTGCGCGAGCGCATCCTTGAGGCCCGCCGGCTCAGCCCCGGCGGGCCGACGGCGGTCTCCTGCTGCGGCGCCAATCCGGGCATGGTCTCGTGGTTCGTCAAGCAGGCGCTCGTCAACATCGCCAGCGATATCGGCCTCGATTTTCAGGAGCCGAAGGGCCGCGAGGAATGGGCGGCGCTCATGCGCCGGGTCGGGGTCAAGGGCATCCACATCGCCGAGCGCGACACGCAGCGCGCGCGCGAACCCAAGCCCATGGGCGTCTTCGTCAACACCTGGTCCGTCGAGGGCTTCGTCTCGGAAGGCCTGCAGCCGGCGGAGCTCGGCTGGGGCACGCACGAGAAGTGGACGCCCTCGAACGCGGGGAGCCATGAGACGGGCTGCAAGGCAGCGATCTATCTCGAGCAGCCGGGCGCCGACACCCGCGTGCGCTCGTGGACGCCGACCGCGAAATCGCAATACGCCTTCCTCGTGACGCATAACGAATCGATCTCGATAGCCGATTACTTCACCGTCCACGAGGACGGACAGGCGGTCTATCGCCCGACCTGCCACTACGCCTACCACCCCTGCAACGACGCTGTGCTCTCCCTGCACGAGATGTTCGGCGCGGCCGGGCGCCCGCAGGAGCGTTTCCACATCCTCGACGAGCACGAGATCGTCGATGGAATCGACGAACTCGGCGTGCTGCTCTACGGCCACGACCGCAACGCCTACTGGTACGGCTCGCAGCTCTCGATCGAGGAGACGCGCCGCCTGGCCCCCTATCAGAACGCCACCGGACTGCAGGTGACCTCCGCCGTGCTCGCGGGGATGGTCTGGGCTCTGGAAAACCCGGAAGCGGGCATCGTCGAGGCCGACGACGTCGATTTCCGGCGCTGCCTCGAGGTTCAGCTCCCCTATCTCGGCCCGGTGATCGGCGTCTATACCGACTGGACGCCGCTCGACGACCGTCCGGGCCTGTTCCCGGAAGACATCGACGCGAGCGATCCCTGGCAGTTCCGCAACATTCTGGTGCGGTGACGCCGCAACGCGAGGGAGAGTACGGGCCATGCCGCATTTCGAGCCGCATTACGCGGGCAAGCTGCTCGGCGGCCTCGGCGTCGCCGACGCCGAGGCGGTTCTCGACCTGCGCGAGGCCAACCCGCCGCAGGCGGAAGCCTCGCTTAGCGATCTGTTCGAGCGCAGCCGCTTCGGCCCTCGCCGCACGGTCGCTGTAAGGCTCGCCCCGCCGCCTGAGGGCGGAGGCGAGACGCTGTTCCAGCCCGTCGGCCGACAGCTTCTCGAAGCGCGCAAGCGCGGCCTCGTGGAGCGCCTGCAGCCGCTGCCCGCCCATGACGGGCTCGGCTATTTCGTGGCGCTCGCCGGCCGCCCCGAGAAGAGCGAGGCGCAGTGAGCATCCGCCCGCGCCGCAGCGCGCTCTACATGCCCGGCGCGAATGCGCGGGCGCTGGAGAAGGCGCGCGGGCTCGACGCCGACGTTCTGATCTTCGATCTGGAGGACGCGGTCGCTCCCGAGCGCAAGGCGGAGGCGCGCGCGCTCGTCATGCAGGCGCTCGCGACCGGCGGCTACGGACCACGCGAGATCGTCCTGCGCGTGAACGAGCCCGGATCGCGCTGGTTCGAGGAGGATGTCGCGGCGGCCGTCGCCGCCCGTCCCGACGCCGTTCTCCTGCCCAAGGTCGAGGCGCCCGGGACGATCATCGCCTGCGCGAAGGCGCTCGCGGGGGCGCCGGAAACGCGCCTCTGGGCGATGATCGAGACGCCGCGCGCGATCCTGGACGTCGCGCGCATATCGGCTTGCGCGCGCGATCCGGAAAGCCGGCTCGACTGTCTCGTCCTGGGGGTGAACGATCTCGCGAAGGAGACGCGGGCGCGGTTCGTTCCGGGACGCACGCCGATGCTCGCATGGCTGTCGAACGCGCTGCTGGCGGCGCGCGCCGACGGGCTCGACATTCTGGACGGCGTCTTCAACGGAATCGGAGATGCGAAGGGATTCGCCGAAGAATGCGCGCAGGGGCGCGATCTCGGCTTCGACGGGAAGACGCTCGTGCATCCCTCGCAGATCGAGACCGCAAACCGCATCTTCGCGCCCGACGAAGCCGAGGTGGCGCAGGCGCGGGCGATCATCGCGGCCTTCGCCCGTCCCGACAACGCGAAGGCGGGCGTCGTCGCCCTCGACGGACGCATGGTCGAGCGCCTTCACGCGCGGATCGCGGAGCGCGTCGTCGCCCTCGCGGATGCGATCGCCGCGCGCCGCTGACGTCAATCGGCGAGCGGGCGCGCCTCTTCCGGCAGCATGATCGGGATGCCGTCGCGGATCGGATAGGCGAGCCGCGCCTGGCGGGAGATCAGTTCCTGCTTCTGCGCGTCATATTCCAGCGTCGCCTTGGTGAGCGGGCAGACGAGGATTTCGAGTAGCTTCGGATCGATCCGAAAGCCCTCGGCGGGGGTCTGCGGCGTCTCGGATTCCGTCATCTGGAGCGTTCCTTACTGAATGGTCGGCGTGGGCTCGTCATCGCCCCCGCGCAATTCGATCTCGGTCAGCGCGATCAGCGCCTCGGCGCGGCTCTTGAGGTCGGGCGCCTCGAGCAGGGCCTGTTTCTCGCGCACGCCGAAGGGCGTCATCATGCACAGGGCGTTGACGAGCGCCTCGTTCGGGGCTTGCTCGACCCCGCGCCAATCGACCTCGATCTCCATCGCTCCGACGAAGCGACGAAGCGCCGCGACGACGCCCTCGCGATCGACGAGATCCTCGCCGGCGCGCGCAACGAAATCGTCGGCGAAGGCGGAGAAATCGGCGCGGACCTTTCGGTAGGGCGTGATCGCGGTGATCTCCTCGACAACGCGAAAGCGCGCGACGCCGGTGAGCGTGAGGAGATAGCGTCCGTCGCCGGTCTCGGCGATCTGGGTGATGCGGCCCGCGCATCCCACGCGAAAGAGCCCCGGAGCCTCGTCGCCCTCATCCGCCTCGGGTTCCGGCTGGATCATTCCGATCATCCTGTCGCCGCGCAAAGCGTCGTCGATCATGGCGAGGTAGCGCGGCTCGAAGATGTTGAGCGGCATCTGGCCGCGCGGCAGGAGCAACGCGCCCGGCAGCGGGAAGACAGGGATCAGTTCCGGGCAATCCGCAGGGCCTCGATAGGCGACGTTCATGGGCATGGCGCGTCTCCCCGCATCAGGAGAAAAGGACCGCCGAGAGCTTGCGGCGCCCCGTCGTGCTGCCGGGGTCCTTCGGCCCCCACGCCTCGAAGAACTGAAGCAGCTGTTTGCGCGCGCCGTCGTCGTTCCAGGCGCGGTCGCGGCGCACGATCTCGACGAGGTGCTCGGCCGCCTCCACACGCCTGTTCGCTCCGGCGAGCGCGACGGCGAGGTCGAATCGCGCCTGATGGTCGTCCGGATCGGCGGCGAGGCGGGCCTCGAGCTCTCCGGTTTCGCCCAGTTTCGCCGCCTGCTCGGCGAGGTCGAGCGCCGCGCGCGCGGCGACGATCGCCGGGTCCTTCGCCTTCTCGGGCGGGGCCATGTCGAGGAAGCGGCGGGCGCCCTCGGCGTCGCCCAGATCGAGATGGAGCCGCGCCATGCCCGCGATGGCCGGCGCGTTGTCGGATTCCTGCTGGAGCACGGCCGCGTAGAGCTGCGCCGCGCCCTGGGCGTCGCCTTCTCCCGCGAGCGCGGCCGCCTGTTCGAGCGCCTGCTCCACGGGCGAGGGGCCGGAGGGTCCCGCGATGCGCCCGATGAAGGCGTCGATCTGGCTCTCCGACTGCGCGCCCATGAACCCGTCGACTGGCCGCCCCTTGTCGAAGGCGATGACGGCGGGAATCGACTGGATGCCGAGCTGGCCGGCGATCGAGGGGTGATCGTCGATGTTCATCTTGGCGAGCTTCACCTTCCCCGCCGCCTTCGCCACCGCCTTTTCGATGATCGGGGTGAGCTGCTTGCACGGGCCGCACCAGGGCGCCCAGAAATCGACGAGCACGGGCTGGTTCATCGACTCGGCGATGACGTCTTCTCGAAAGCTCGCGGTCGTCACGTCCTTGATCAATGCGGTCTCGCCGCCTGCTTGCCCGACCCCCGCGTCATTGCCGCCCGCCTGTGGCTGCGCCTGCGAGGCCTGCCCCGTCCAAGAATTGCCGAACATATCGATCTGGCTCCGGATTTTTCGCGTCGCGCGCCCGGGGCGCGCCGTTCGCGATCAAGATGGGATGGGCTCGCGCGTTTCGCCAGTCTCGACCGCCGGCTCGGGAAGCGCAAGCACGCGGGTCTCGTGGCCGGAATCGGCGAGGAAAGCCACGAGGTCCGACACGGCGAGCGAGGTCATCATCGTGTTGACGAGCGGATGCACGTTGATGATCTCGCCCTCGGCGAGACGCGAGTCGAGCACGAAGGAGACGCGGCCCTGCTCGTCGTTGACGAGGGCCAGCGGGGTGACCGAACCCGGCTCCACGCCGAGCGTCTCGCGCAACAGCTCGGCGGAGCCGAAAGAGAGCCGCCCGCTCGCGCCGATCGTCTCGTGCAGGCGCTTGAGGTCGACGCGCGCCTCGGCCTCGGCGGTGACGAGAAAGAGGCGTCCCTTCTTGTCCTTGAGGAACAGGTTCTTCGTATGGCCGCCCGGGATCGCCTCCTTGATGGCGCGCGATTGCGCCACGGTGAAGACGGCCTCGTGGGTCGTCGTCCTGGCGGCGCAGCCCTGCTCCCGGAGGGCGTCGAGAATGTCCTGCGACGTCGTCTTCATGGCCGCGTTGTAGCGAGCGAGCGCCCGTCCCTCAACCCGTCCGCGCGCCCACGCGCCGATTTTCGCGCCCTTGTTCGCGCTGTTGTTCGCACGCTTGGCGGATAGCGCAGCGACCCGGGGAACCGCCGAAAAATCCTCTTGCAAACCCAGCGCGGCTGGTTCATAGAACGCCCCACGACGCTGGCGAAACGACGCCGCGTCCGGAGCGTGCGGGTGTAGCTCAGGGGTAGAGCACAACCTTGCCAAGGTTGGGGTCGAGGGTTCGAATCCCTTCGCCCGCTCCAATTTTCACGTCTGTTTCAAGGCCGCGCTTCAACGCGGCTGTCATTTTTTCCCCCCTGTTCCCATGCCTCGGCCGTGGCGGGCATTTCGTGGGCACAGGACACACGTCGGTGTAAGCGGATGCGTCGTGTAAACCATGAACTGGCAACGTGTCGATCACTCCACATTTGTGGCTGTGGAGGAGCAGCATAGACTTGCTCGTTGTTCTGGTTTGCAGCATTGCGATAAAGTAATCTGCTCAGCATGGTTCTGGATCCCAAGTGGCTTGACGCGCTAAAACTCCCTCTTCGGTTGACGTTCGCGGTCGCTTTGGCGGCGTCTTTCCTATTTGGCTTGGAAGTTCAGGGAGTGCTCGATCTTGGACCGCTTAGCCTCTACACACGGCCAGTTCTATTAATCATCGCCGTTGTGTTCTGGACTGTGACAATCGTAGGCGCTCTCCAGTTCCTGTTCGCCCCTTTGTGGGAGCGTCGTCGGCAGGAGATTTTATCGACCCGCCGGGCAGTTCGCCAAAAGGAGCACGAAGAGCAGCGCGATGCCAACCGCACGGCGGTACTCGCGCGTCTCGATCATCTCTCGGACAAGGAGATCCGCTACGTCGCGGAATGCCTGCGGGCGGGGACGCCAACCTTCTACACCTACGTTCACAGTTCCCCGGTCCGTATAATGATCGGCAAGGGACTCGTATGGTCGCCGGGGAGCCAGCACCATCAAGATCGTTATCCGTTCTCGTTCCATGACTTCGTATGGGAGGCTCTGCTTGCCCGGAAAGACGAGTTCATCGCCAAGGATGAAGACCGCATTCGGGCAGAGACGGCGCGGCTTTGAACTTTAAGGCCCGCCATGATCTCATGCCTCGGGACATGGCGACGGCTTCAGCAGCCTCATTTCGCGTCCATGTAGGTCTGCGCCGCTTGCGGCTCGCGCATATCCACG